>NZ_JBEJGX010000002.1 GCF_040253635.1 Streptomyces sp. Edi2
CGCCGCCGCCGCCCCCGCCGCCGCCCCCGCCCCCGCCCCGCCCCCCCCCCCCCCCCCCCCCCCCCCCCCCCCCCCCCCCCCGCCGCCGCCGCCGCCCCCGCCGCCGCCGCCCCCCCCCCCCCCCCCCCCCCCCCCCCCCCCCCCCCCCCCCCCCCCCCCCCCCCCCCCCCCCCCCCCCCCCCCCCCCCCCCCCCCCCCCCCCCCCCCCCCCCCCCCCCCCCCCCCCCCCCCCCCCCCCCCCCCCCCACGCCGCCGCCCCCGCCCCCCCCCCCCCCCCCCCCCCCCCCCCCCCCCCCCCCCCCCCCCCCCCCCCCCCCCCCCGCCCCCCCCCCCCCCCCCCGCCCCCTCCCCCCCCCCCCCCCCCGCCCCCCCCCCCCCCCCCCCCCCCCCCCCCGCCGCCGCCGCCGCCGCCGCCGCCGCCGCCGCCGCCGCCGGTCACCGCGATCTGCCACCACGATCAACTCCGCCTCCTGACCGCTGCTGCCACCTCCACCAACCCCCCCAGCGACCCCGCCCCCGCCCCCCCCCCCCCCCCCCCCCCAACCACCGCCGCCGCCCCCCCACCCGTCTCCGCCGCCCCCCCCGCCGCCACGATGACTTCTGCCGCCTCATCGCCGCCGCCGCCGCCGCCACCACGGCGACCACGAACGCCGCCCCGCCGCCGCCGCCGCCGCCGCCGCCGCCGCCGCCGCCCCGCCGCCGCCCCCCGCCCCCCCCCCCCCCCCCCCCCCCGCCCCCCGCCGCCCCGCCCCCGCCGCCCCCGCCCCGCCGCCGCCCCCGCCCCCCCCCCCCCCCCCCCCCCCCCCCCCCCCCCCGCCCCCCGCCGCCGCCGCCGCCGCCGCCGCCGCCCCCCCCCCCCCTCGCCGCCGCCGCCCCGCCCCACTCGCCACCAACCACCAGCCACGTACCCCCCCCCCCCCCCCCCCCCCCCCCCCCCCCCCCCCCCCCCCCCCCCCGCCGCCGCCGCCGCCGCCCCCCCCCCCCCCCCCCCCCCCCCCCCCCCACCCAGCAGCCACCACCACCACCACCACCACCCCCCCCCCCCCCCCCCCCCCCCCCCCCCCCCCCCCCCCCCCCCCCCCCCCCCCACTCCCTGCTGCCGCCGCCGCCGCCGCCCCGCCGCCGCCGCCCCGACGTCGCCGCCGCCGCCACGGGACACCAGGATCCCCAGCTACGCTGGGTAACCCCCGGCCTTCGGCCAGGGGGCTTGGGCCTTCGGCCCTTCGCGGGTGCGTACGGTTAACTCCCGTGCTTCGCACGGGAGTTGGCGGGGCCTGCGGCCCCCGCTCCCGGCCTCCGGCCGGGCGGCGCGGGCTGCGCCCGCGCTGGTGGGGAGGGTGCGGGGCGCTCCGCGCCCCTGGTTGGGTGAGTGGGGGGTGTCAACTCGGGCGCTGCGCGCCCGAGTTGGGCGTTCGGTTCGGATGCTTCGCATCCGAACTTGGTTGGGTGGTTGCCGGAGCGCTCCGCGCTCCGGTTACGTTGGGTGATGGTGGCGGGGGGCTTGTTTGATCTTGGAGTGGAGCGCTCCGCGCTCTTGGGTGTGTGGGCCGAGTGCGGGTGGTCGGGGGTGCGGGGGTGCTCGCTTCGCTCGGCGGCGAGGGGATGGGGCGGGGTGTGTTGTCGGGTGCCGGCCGAGCGGGTCGTGGGCGGCGGGGTCTGTGTTGAACTGGGCTTCGTTTGGGGTGGTTTGAGTGTTCATCAACTGTTTTTGCGTGTGGCAGACCTCACATTTTTGGGGCGCCGTGTCCTACTTTGCAAAGTACAAAGCCCGGCTCCGCGCCCCACATCGACGCTCGTACGCCGGCACGGCGCGGGATGCGGACGGGCGCAGCGGGGCGGGGCGCGCCTCGTCGCGGCTGGACGGTTCTGGACGTTTTCGGACAGCGCAGGACAGCGCTGGACGGCTTCTCGGCGGGTTGTTCAGGTGGTGCTGCGGGGTGGGGCGGTGCGGCGGGCGAAGGCGGTGATGCCGGGCAGGTCGGGACGGCGGGCGGCGGCCTCGGCGGTCAGGGTGCGGTACGTGCGCGGCCGGCGGGCTTCCTGCGGCGCGGCCTGTTCCACCTGCTGCAGCTGGGCGAACGCGGCCGGGACGTCGCCGGCGGCCAGGAGCGCGCGGGCGGTGTCGGTGGCCGCGCCGGGCCCGGCGCTCCGGCGTCGGCGGTCGCCGGCTACGTCCAGGCGCGCCGGCGTACGCCAGGGCCCAGGTCGACGTTCGCCGAGCTCGCGGTGGATCCCGACCCGGTACAGCGTGCACTGCGCCGCCGACAGGTCCCCGTCCCTCCGTACGCGGGTGGAGGGGTGGGCCAGGCGCGCCGCGCTCTGTTCGGCCCAGGCCGCGAACTCCTCGGCGGCCGCGGGCTGTCGGGCCTGGGCGGCGGTGTAGGCGGCGGTGAGCGCCACCATGCCGGACGCGTCCAGGACTTCCGCCGACGGCGCCGCGACGGCGGCCAGCTGATCGTGGGCGTCCTTCAGGAGCTGCAGAGCCTGATCGGCTCGCCGGGTGCGGCGCAGCGGTGTCGCGGCGGCCGGCGCCGCGGCCGCCAGGAGCACCGGCCGGCCCGAGCGGCGGGCCGCCTCCTCCGCCTGGGCCGCGAAGACGGCCGCGAGGGCCACGTCACCGTCCTTGACCGCCAGCTGGGACACGAGCACCCACACCTGCGCCGCCCGGCCGGCTCCCACCGGGCCTGTCTCCTGGGTCTCACGCGCGCGGGCGCCCAGACCCTGGGAGCGCCTGGCGCAGCCGGCCGTACTCCCCTGCGGAGAACAGCCCCCGCGCTCACCGCCAGACCCCCTCCCCCCGCAGACGACCGCCTGCGGGCATCGCCCCGGCCGGCGCGGCCCCGGCAGCCCACCACCCCACCGCGCCGAGCCCTGCGCCCAGCACCGTTCTGCGCTCCATCCCACCGCCCCCTCCACCTTCACCCTGCCGTCCCCTGGGCCCAGGACCCGGAGCGGGGGCCTTCGGCCCGTCTCGTGCGACTGTAATGCAGCCTGGCGACCCGGACAGGGCGCACACACCCGCCACCGCGCGCCCCCGGAGCCCGGGAGCGGCGGGCCCCGGTGCGGCGGAGGTGCCGCAGCTCCAGGACGCCGGCCAGGCCCCGGCCGTGGTGTTGCCGGGGACGGGCAACACCCTGACGCCGGACAGCCCCAGGGCGACGAGCGCATGGCGCCCCCCGACCAGTGACTCGCCGCGGCGGCCGGGGCGCCGAAGGCCGCCGGGTGCCGGGTGCCGGGTGCCGGCGAACAATGCCGAACAACGCCGAACAACGCTGAACAACCCGCCCGCCAGCGGGAACGCAGCCCGCCCGCAAGCAGCGGGAAGGCGCCGACGGCGCACCCATACGGGCCCGAGCCCCCGGCGCCTGTGGCCGGTGCGCAGCTCGGCGGCTCGGCGGCTCAGCGCCCCGGGCAGTCAGCGCGCGCCGGAGCAGAACCAGCGCGGCCCCTTTACTTTGACCCTTCCCCCTTGTGGGGTACATTAATGACATCGGGGTGAGCGCCCCGCCCCGAAGCCAGGAGGAAGCCATGAACAACAACGTGATCGACTGGAAGACCGGCGCCACCTACGCGTGCCCCCGCTGCAACCACGACTCGGTGGGCAACCCCAACAGCTGGGAGGTGTACACCTGCTGCAACTGCGGCACCCGCTTCGCCCGCTTCCCCCGCCTCCAGCGCTTCCTGCGTCACGTCGGCATCACCTGCGAGTTCTGCACCGAGCGCCACCCCGTCGTCGTCGACGGCAAGCCCTACGGCTTCCTGCGCAAGCGCCACAACGGCGTCGGCACCTACGCCCGCCACCAGATCGAGGCATGGCAGTACGACACCGACGAGATCCCCGACCACAAGGACCGCGTCCTCTACCGCGACACCTGCGCCACCCGCGCGGACGCGCTGGCCTCTCTCGCCCGCTACCGCAGCTTCCTTGGCCGCGTCGAAGACGACTTCAGCCCCGTTCTCGCCGTCGTCGCCGACGAGGAGTTCGACAAGTACTACAACGTCGACCACCTCACCCAGGAGCAGCAGGACGCCCTCCACGACGGCACCCTTGAGGTCTACGGCGTAGGCGTCATCCGCACCCACGACGCCCCCAGCCGGATGCGCGGCTGGTTCTACCCGGACACGGACACCTTCACCTGGGGCCTGATCGCACCCGCCGGACTCGAAGGCCTCTACACCCAGCACCTCCCCGAGGTCCTGGCGCCCCACGCCCCGCAGCTCTGACAGAAGGGGCCACCGGCCCCAAGGGCGGGGCGCAGCAGGCGCCCCGCCTCCCGGCCCGACACAACAAGGAGCGCCGACCCATGAGCCGGTACTACGCCAGCCCGACGCACATCCTCGCCCTGGTCAAGGGCGCCGCCGAGGGCGATGCGATCAAGCACATCACCCCGGCCGGCCTGGGCACCCACCTCGACGACGCCGTGGCCTGCGGCCTGCTCACCGTCGGCAGCGACGCGTACGACCTGCACCCGACCGACACCGGGCGCGCCCTGTACGAGGCGCACCTCACCGGCCTCCCGGACGGCCGGGCCAACCACTGGGGCAGCGCCGTCCCTGCCGCCGCCGTCGACCAGGTGCACCAGCTGCACCTGGAGGCCACCGGCCGCGCCGTCGTCGTCGAGGCCGAGCTCACCGGGCCGGGCCACGGCACCGTCACCGTCACCCACGGCGCCCCTCGCGCCACACCGCCCCGGGCCACCCTGGGCCGCACCCGCAACACCGCGGGCCGCGCCACCGGCTGGTACATCAGCCCCACCCCCGGACGGCCCCGCCCCGGCCCGCGTCACCGGGCGCACCAAGGACGACGTCATCCGCCGCTACCTGCGCACCCTCGGCATCCAGAGCGACGCGATCACCTACGCCCGCATCAACTACGCACCCCCGCGCTGAACACCCGCCCGCACCACACCGCGACAGGCCCCCGGACGGGAACGGCAGGCGGCGCAGCACACCCCCGGGAGTCCTAAACGTTTGACGTAGACCCCCTATTTGAAGTACATTAGTAACTAGCGGTGAGGGAAACACCCCCCGCCCCGCCCCTTCGGGAAAGGACCCCATGCACCAGTCCGAGGCAGACCAGGCCCGCACCCTCGCCGGTGAAGTCACCAAGCTCATCGAGACGTTCGAAACCGACAGCACCCTGGCCGACGCCCAGCAGGCGATCGACTTTCTGACGCTGATGCACACGGAACTGCTCGAATTCGCCGACAACCCGGCCGACGACCGCCTGCGCCGTGGAATCGAAAGCCGCGTCCGGTTGACCCCCCTCCGCGTAGCGAGTGAAGCTGCCGCGAAGAGCGTCAGCCGCCGCTGATCTGGCAGGCCGCCCGCCCAGGTGTCACGCTGCCCGCCCGCCCTCGGGAGAAGCCCCGAAAATGGCACGCCAGGGTGCGTTTCCGCAGGTCAAGGGTGTCACGCTCATGGGCGTGACACCCACCGTGACAGGGTGCGTGACACCCACCGTGACAGGGCCGGCGGGCGCCTGGCGGCCGGGCCTTCCGTGCCACATGAACCGGCAGGACCAGGCCGATCGGGACGGGGCCAAATGCTCGGGCACGGAACAGACGCGGCTGTGCCTCAGCCCAACGGCAGAGGCACAGCCGCTCAGGGAAGGCTTTGGCTGTCACTATCGGCGGCGGACTCGAACCGCCTCCCTGGCGCGGCCCAGGGAGGCCCCCGTGCCCGCTTCTAGAGGGGCGCGCCCCAGGTCAGGTCGCGGCCGCGCGGACTTCGCCCCGCACCGGGTCCTCACGTGCTCCGGGCCCTGGGGCGGGCAGCGTGCCGCGTACCAAGCCCTGCGGGCGCGGCCGCGCCCGCAGGGCTTGGGCATGCGACCGCACCCCGGGGGCGAAGGCGACGTGCCGGGCTGGGGGCGTCAGGGCGCAGCGGAGCGGCAGTTGTGCCCCTGCGTCCAGGAGTCCCCTCTGGTGGCCCGGAGCGCCTGCGGCAGGCGAAGCGTCCGCCAGTAGTCCGGCGGTGGGTTCCTCGCGCCCTGCCCTTGAGTCGCGGACAGAGAGGATGGGGACACCAATCCCCACCCCTCCGCGCGCGACCCTATTAGGTTGTCGCATACCACCCTTACGCGTACGCTCGTATTCGCTGCGTCCGGCCGTTAACGCCGTCTTCGCGGCGACGCACGACGCCTCCGAGCACTTACATCCAGCCCCCTCTTCAAGGAGTGCGCATGCCTGCCGAGACCCCTGCCACAGCACCTCGGGGAGGACGCGGACCCTCCGCCGACGACACTGCCGAGCAGTGCGGCGACCTCATCGCCGGATACGACGAAGACGGCCCCACCGCCTACGAGTGCGGCGCCGTCGTGCGCCGCACCGAGACCGGCTACCGCTGCGAGCGCGGCCACGCATACACCTATGCGGCATACCGCGAGGCCGAGGGATGGGACTACGCCAGCGACCCCGTCGAGGCCGAGCTCCTGTCCCGTGCCGGAGTGCTCGGTGCACCTCCCGGCGACGACCGGCCCCGCCCGTAGTCACCCCACTGCGCCCCCCAGCCCCGCCTCGCCGGAGCCTCGCCCACCTTCACGCTCGAAGATCCAGGCACCCGCCGGACCGCGATCGGCGCCCGCCTCCCCACCGGGTGCGGTCACTCCTGGAAGCGCCGCCGCCCCCGATGGTCCGTGGGCGATCTGCGCGGCGCCTGCGCCGACTGCGGCGGGCTCCTCCCGCCCCCGCGCGAGCAGTTCGACGGGATGGCCGGCGCCACTGTGCCCGCCCGCGTAACGCGCCGCCCTTTCACATGCAGCCCTCCCTGGAGGGCGGTGGCGGGCGGCCCGCCGACCGATGCGGCACTTTCAGCATCGGCTCACCGCCGACCGGCCGCCGCTCCCACGAGAGGCGCAATACCTTTGACTTCAACCCCCGATGCGGGTACATTAATGACACTGGGGCGGCAAGCAAGGCTCAACCGGCCACCACGAACAACCCCACTTGGGAGAAGTCATGACGCAGAACATCACCACCACTAACGCCCCCAAGGCCCTCGCTTCGCTCTACGACCACTTCGGCCTCCCCCACACCGACCCGGCGGCCTGGATCGGCGACCACCTCAACGTGGCCGCAGAGGACGCCACCGACGAGCGAGTTCGCGACGGCTACCGGGCGGCGCTCCACCTGTTCACCGGGGGCTACATCGAGCACGCCTCAGCTGTGCTGCGCCTGCTCCCCACCCCCTGACCGCGACGAGCGGCGGGGCCACACCGGCTCCGCCGGGCCCGCCCCACCCGACCTGACCCGCCGCATCCAGGAGTGCCAATGCCCCCCTCGACCACCCCGACCCAGGTCCGCACCGAGCGCCTCGCGACGATCGCGCGCGCCGTCGACCACCTGAACGCGACCGACACCGCGACCCTCCGGGCGCAGCTCGCCACGACATCCATTCACGACCACTGGAAGCGTGACCCCGAAGGGCTCGCCACCCTCCTCAGCACTGCCGACCAGCCCCGGGACACGTCCATCTTCGGACTGTGGGCCGGAGCGCAGTCCGTACTGCGCGCCGCCGGACTCCCGGCCTGACGCCCGCCCGCGCGGGTCACCCATACCCAAGGTGACCCTTTTAATTTGACTCACACCCCCTTTTCAAGTACATTAGAGCTTGTTGGGGCGGGTGAGCAAGCACCCGGACCGGCCACCACGAACCACCGCCGCGAGGAGTGCGCCATGACCGCCATGCTCACCGAGACCCCGTTCCGCCTTCTTGGCACCGAGGTCCTGGAGGTCACCGACTTCGAGCGGATCGAGTGCGGTCAGTGCGGCCAGCTCTCCCCCTTCCTCGACGACGACGACGAGGGCACCGACGACGCGCACGACGCCGGATGGCACGTCCTCAACCTGGACGACTGCGGCTGCCCCCACCTGATGTGCCCGGACTGCGCCGACGAATGGTGCGGCGTCCGCGACACCACGCCCCGCCTGCTCGGGATGCGGGTCGTCTGACCCCACCCGCCGGGGCGGCCGACCGGCCGCCCCGGCCCCGCACACCACCAGCCTTGAGGAGGAACCCATGGACCAGCGAGCAATCCAGCGCCAGGCCGAGATCCGCACGCTCATCGACAGCGACGCGCTCACCCTGGAGCGGGCCAGGGCTGCCCTCCGCGACCTCCTGGACGTGACCGCCACGGCGCAGACCGGGCCCGACGTCACCTCGTACGGCTACGGCATGGACCTTCCCCGCGAGGTGGTCGACGCCGAGTACGCGGCCCGAGAGGCGGTCGGCTACGACCTCGACGAGGCCCTGGTCCGTGCGTTGCGCCCCGCATCCGCGTAGCCGCCCGCGCGACACCCACCCCCTCTCGGACAACGAAAGAAGGACACGAGCATGACGGCGACCATGACCGCGACGGCCTTCGGCCCGCACACGGCCGGCTACCTGGCACTACGGCTTCCCGCCGGGACCTGGGTGCGGCACGAGGACGACGAGACCCGCCGCATCTGGATCGCGCAGCCCTGCACGTGCACGCTCTGCATGTCCGCGACGCTCCTCGGCGTTCCCGCCACGCACTACGAACTGCGCACCCGTGACGGCGACGTCGCGCCCCTCGTCCACGTTCGCTACACCTCGGTCGTCCCCCACCTTCACCCCGACGAGCTGTTCCAGACCTACCCGACCGTCCTGCCGCTGCCGCACAGCGCCGCCTGCCTGCGCAAGCTGCTCCGCGCACACTTCCCCGGCGTGCGGTTCTCGGTGCGGGCCCGGCGCGGCTGGCGGCTCTCGGTGAGCTGGAGCGGCGGCCCCTCGGACACCGAGGTGGCGACCGTGGCCGCGCCGCTGCTCGCCGACTACTCCACGCCGGGCCGCCGCCGGGCGCGGCCGGTCACCGTCACCCGGTTCGGACGCGCGACGTACGGGACCCCCCTTGTGGATGCGATCACCCTGACTCGCCGCTGACGCCCCACCCGGGCCCCCACCCCTCGCGCGCGACCCCTCAAACTTGCCCCCTCCCCCCTTTTCAGGTACATTAGTGAATGTCGAAAGGGCGAGGCAAGCGCCCGGACGATCGCCACTGATACGCCGCCCCCGAGGAGTCGAGATGCAGCCCATCGCCACCACCCCCCGCGCCACCGCCGACCTGTGCGCCTGCGAGGACGGGAGCGGCATCGGCGGCTTCTTCGCCCCCGACGACGCGGACGTCCTCTGCGAGGGCTGCGGCGAGCGGGTCCAGATCAACTGTGAGGCGAGCTGCGGGCGCTGCTGCCACGCCTGCCACGCCGAGATGCCCTGCTGACCCACTCCTTTCCGGGCGGCCCCGCCGGGGCCGCCCCCGCTCCCTCTCGACCGGTCCAGACGGAAGGCAATCCTTGCTCTACGAACGCAGCTTCAGCGCCGCCCACCTCCTCATCTGGTTCGCCATGGGCGTCGCCTTCGACATCTGCTGGTATCTCGCGGCACACCAGCACGCACCGCTGTGGGCGCGGCTCTGCGCTGCGGGCGCGACCTCGGGCGCGGCCCGTCCGATCGAGGCAGCTCTGGCCCGGCGGCACGCCCGGCGCGGGGCCGGTCGTCGCTGAACCGGATATCCGCACACCCCTTGTGATCCTAATAGCTTGCCTCGACTCCCTTTTTCAGGTACATTAATAAATGTCGAGAGCGGGTGAAGCAAGCACCCGCTCCGGACGCCGCGAACACCCCTTACGAGGAGTCGGATTCCTGATGAGCTGCACCGCACAGCACGGCATCGCCCAGTCCTTCCCGCACCGCTGGTGCACCCCGGTCAGCCGCTCGGTCCTCGTGTTGGGCCTGCTGCCCGCCCTGTTCAGCGGCAGCGCCAACATCACGGCGCTCGCCCTGGTCGCGTTCGCCGTCCTGGGTCTGCTCATGGTGGTCGGGGCGATGCGTTCCGCCCACCGCGCCCCGAAGCACCACATCCGCCCCGTGCGGGCCACTGTGGCGCTCACCACGGACGTCCTGCTGCTGCTCATCGCGGCCGGACTCGTGATCGGCGCGCAGCTCGGCGGCGGTTCCGGGGCGGTGCTCTTCTCCTCCGGCGGCGTCATCACGATGGCGGGCTTCCTTGCCCTGTGCGCCGTCCACCACGTCGCGCACCGCCGCTCCCACCGCCGCGCCCGCCGGTATTGAGCCCCGCCCGCCGGGGCCGGGCGTCCATGCCCGGCCCCGGCCCCTGCGCCCGCCTTCCCTTCGACTCCGCCCCGGGAGACTCCGCGATGAACGCCGCCCACGGCCACCTGCCCACCCGCGCCTGCCCGCACCGGCAGTGCACCCTCCTGCACCACCTCACTCTGCTCCTGCTGCTGCCGGGCCTGCTGACGGCCGTCATCTACGGCGGCGCGGCGACGGCGGTCTTTCTCGTCCTGCTGGGCGGCATCCAGTTCGGCGTGGTCCTGCTGACGCACGCCCTTGCCCCCGAGGGCACGCCCCGTCCCTGGGAGCACCGGCTGACCGTGCGCCCGGCGTGGTCCGCCCTCGCGTTCGCCGCCGACTTCCTGGCCCTGCTCGGGGCGCTCGCACTGATGGCGGCCCTGGCTGTCGACCGCAGTTACGCCGCCGTCCCGCCGCCGACCCTCGGCACGCTTGCCGCGCTCGGCGCCGTGTCGGCGCTGCTCGCCCTGCGCCACGTTGCCCACCGTCGGGCCACGGTCGCGACCGTGGCCGCCGAACCGGTCACCGAGGACGAGGACGACTGGATGGGCGAGAGCTTCGTCTGGGAGCCTGGCGACTTGGCCGCGTACAGCAAGTGACCACCGGGCGGAGCGCATCGAGCGCTCCGCCCTTTACGTTCCCCCTGCCCCTGGGCCCGCCCTGCGTGCCGCCCGTGGCAGGGGGACACCACGTTGGCGCCCGCGGCCGCCGGCTCCGTGCGACGGGGCCGGCGAAACAACCGTGCGCCAGCCTGGGCGTCCACCGCCTGGACCGAGGCCGCCCCGAGAACCGCAGAGATCCGCCGCCGCCCGGCCCGACCTCAGCGGGGCCTCCGCAACTCCATAGGTGCCCTTTAGATTTGACGGATGAATGGGCTCTGAGGTACATTAACTAATGAAGAGAGGGGGGAGACAAGCCCCCCTCCACCACCACGGCCCCGCCACGAAAGGGAGTAACGCCCATGCCCGAGCTCGCCACCACCGCCACTGAGCGCTCCACCGACGGCCACGGGCCGAGCGTGTGGATCCTCGAAGCCGGTGAGGACTACGAGGGCGGCTCGGTCAAGGGCGTCTACACCGACCGGGACCTGGCGGCCGACGACTTCCTCGACCTCGTACGCGACCTCGCGCGCTACAGCAGCCTCGACGTCGACCGCTCCGGAGAGGACCCGGACACCTGCGACCTGTACGTCCACGGCGGCTGCGACTGGATCAGCCTCACCCGCTACTCCGTCACCACCCGGCGCCAGCTTCGCTGAGCACCCGCGCGACCGCCCCGCCCCCTTTCACCGAGGAGTCCCGCCATGCCCGTCACGACGGTCAGCCCCAGCGTCACGACGCCCCCCGTCACGGCCAGCACGCGCCGCGCGCAGCTCTGTCCGCGCTGCGACCGGCACGCGCTGTACGGCACCCTGTGCGCGCACTGCGGCCGCGTGATCATCACGGGACTGGTGATCACGCCGTGCCATCCTCCGGCTTGGTCCAAGGGGTGCTGCCCGGTCTGCTTCACCACCGACCCCGAGGTCTGGGAGGTCCACGGCCGGCTGCTGTGCACGGTGTGTGCGGAGGGCCGGAGCCGGTGGGGTGACCGGGTGAAGGCCGCGCCGGGGTGGCGTGGGAGCGCGCGCCGCGTGCTGGCCTGGGTCGACGAGCCCGGATCCCCGTCCTGCGCCACGCGGTACGCCGACGAGGCAGGCGGCCGGTGAACGCGGACGGGCCGCGACCCCCCTCCTCCTGGGATGCGTACAGCGCCGCCATGGCGCAGGCGCTCAAGGACTGCGACCCCGACCGGTACCGGCGCCTGTTCTCCGCCCGGTCGGCGGCGGCGCACGCCGAGGCGGAGGAGCGCCGACGCCGGGCCCTCGGGGGGAGCTGACGGCGGCTGGCGGCGCATCCGCGACCGCTCGCGCGTTTGACGCACACCCCCTCTTGAGGTACATTAATGAATGCCAGGGCGATGCAAGCGCCCCGGCGCCACCACGATCCGACTGCCCCGGGAGCCGACAGTGCCGCGCGTCCGCCACACCACCACCGACCTCCACAACGCCCTGCACCAGCTGCTCGACGAGAACCCGCTGCGCGCGGACGAGGGTCACCCCGAGCACCGGCTGTTCGTCTACCACGGCAAGCCCGTCGAGCTGAACGCCACGCTCCTGCACCACTTCGGCGCGAGCATCAACCAGCTCAAGTCCCTGGACGCGGCGCTCTGGTCGGCCGAGAACGACTGGGACAAGGTCAAGCACCCGCTGCGCCGCCGGTACACCGAACTCGCCTGGACCTGCCTGAGCCACCTCGGAGGCGGAGAAACCGAGGGCGCGTGGGCCAACTCGCACGACTACGCCTTCGGCCCTCGCGACGCGCACCTCAGCTGGATCGCCCGCGACTACGACCGCACGCTGGACGGCCGCCGCCGCCCGTGGCTCTATGACGCGACCGAGTTCGAGCAGCCCCAGGCCGACCGCGAGCTCCACCCCGGATGCTCCACGTACCCGGTGCCGCCCGCCGCGCTGCGGCCCTTCGCGCGCCAGGTCTGAGCGGCCTGTGTCACGCTCCCGCCGGAAGGCCGGAAAACCGGCCTTCTGGGGGTGTTTTTGCAGGTCAGAGCTGTCACGCTCAACGCCGTGACACCCGACGTGACACCCCGCGTGACAGGGGGCGTGACACCCTCCGCCCTGCCCCTGTGCAATCGCCACGAGACCCCGGCCCGAGTCAACAGGAAAGCACCCGATGCGCACCGAACTCACCGACGCCGCCATCGCGGACGGCACCGCCGGCACCGTCCTCCAGGTGCGCCTGGAGGACTGGTTCGAGATCCAGATCATCACCGGCCACACCAGCCAGTGCAGCCCCCGGCCCGCCTCACCTCACCCCTCACGGTGGGACCTTCCCGCGAGCGCGCCCGTCGGCTTCGCGGGACCCTACGACACGCTCCAGGTGGGCCTGGTCCCGCCGCTCAGCGCCCCCGAGGGGTGGCCCCAACCACTCCCTGCCCACCCGCGCCGGGACCCGTACGACACCACGGCCACCATCTGGTTCGGGCAGGTCCCGGCCGACCAGCTCCGCGAGTTGGTCCGCGCTCACGGCGGCGAGAACGCACACCAGTACCCGAGCGCCGAGGACTGGCTGCAGCCGTACGAGTAGGACGGACGAGCAGGACGTCCCCCCTGCGCGAGGAGCACCGTGCCGGGTGCGCCAGCCGTGTGGGGCCCCGGGATCACTCTCGCTCAGGACTTGATCAACACCCCTCGTTCGGGTACATTAGTGATTGCAGGAACGGCGATGCAAGCGCCCGACCGGCCACCACGAACACCCCGACCGAAGGACGCGCACCATGACCTCCGCCACCGCCCGCCGCCTCAGTGCCGCCTACCTCGCCCTGCGACTGACTCCGGGCGCGGCGGTCCGCTACATCGGCACCGCGACCCGCCTCCACGGCCGGGCGACGGTCCAGCCCTGCTCCTGCCGCGTCTGCGCCGCCGACGTCGTACGCGGCATCCCCGCGACCCGCTACGAACTGCGCACCACCGACGGGAAGCCCACCGGCGTCTCCCACGTGCGCCACACCTCCGTCGTCCCCGAGCCCACCGAGGACGAGCGGATGAACGCGGCGATGCACCTGTCGACCAAGGCCACGGCGGTCTACCTGCGCCAGCTGCTGCGTGCCGCCTTCCCCGGCGTGAAGTTCTCCGTGCGCTGCGGCCCCAAGCGGGCGAAGGAGCGTTACCTGGAGCGCTTCGAGATCACCGTCACCTGGAGCGGCGGCCCGAGCCGCACCGCCGTGGCCACCGTCGCAGCGCCGCTGCTGGCCCAGTACGGCAACCCCGAGGAGTGCCGCCCGGCGTGGGTGTCCGTCACCGTCGACGGCCGCCGCCACTACGGCGAGCCCAGCGCCCTCGCCATCCACCTGAACCACACGACGGCCTGACCTGTCCGGCCCCGGCCACCCGGCCGGGGCCCTCCCCTGAACGAATGGACCGCCTTGCCCCTCAAGACCACGTCCAAGACCTACCGCGCAGTCGACTACAAGGCCCTCGAGGAATTCATCACCGCGCACTACGGCCGGCCGTACAGCGTCATCCGCGGTCTCGGAGCGCACAACGGCGCACTCCACGCGGTGGAGGTTTCCACGAGTTACGAGCACTACGACCCGGATGCCGAAGAGGGAAGCCGCATCAGCAGCCGCGAGGGCCTGGACCCCGAGGTCGCCGAGGTGCTGGACAGGTGGCGGGCCGGCACCCTCGACTACGACCCGTATGTCGGGAAGCTGCTGCACGACCTCGCGTGCAGCGGACACCTGAAGCCGGGCGAGTACCTGATCAACGTGGCCTGGTAGCCGGACCGCTGCTGCTGCACACCGCGATGCTGCACCAGCAGCGGCGCCCAGCACTCCCCGCACTCCGTCCGTGAGCGTGCAGCGGGCCGGGCAGCACCTCCCCGTGCTGCACGGCCCTGCGCGGTTGCTGCTGAGCAGCGCTGCACAGAGTTTCCGCAGATCAGGGCGGCAGCGACTGGAAGCAGCGGCGGCAGCACGACCTGCCCGTCGCCGGCGCAGCAGACCGCGCGCCGCTCCGCTGCACCCCGCCCCGCGCTGCCACGAAGAACGGGGTGCAGCACGACCTACGACTGCCTGGGCAGCGGGCGGGTCCGGCGGCCCGCTGCAGAGCAGCGTGCTGCACCCGGCCAGGCATGCAGCATTACCGGCCCGGCGCACCGGCGCGGGGGTGCAGCGCTGCACCGGCTCTCGCGCCTTCATCGCTCTCGCACAGTGCCTTCGGCCGGCTCCCGGCGTCGGATCGCTGGCGGACTCGGCCACGGGAGGCGGCCGGACCCGGCGCCGCGTGCTCGACGGCTTCGCAGCTCCGCCGACGCCCGCGCCCGTGCGTGCCCCGCCTCCGCGGCCGGCACGCATGCGCTGCAGTACCCCTCTCCCCCGATCCCCGCCGTTCCCGCCGCCCTCCCGGCCCCGGGCCGCGCTCCGTCCCGATCCTGCAGACATCGGCATCGGCAGGCTGTTCTTCGCCCGCTCACCGGTGACCCTATTAACTTGACTTGAAGGCGACGTGGAGTAAATTAGTAGATCGCAAGAGGGGGTGTTTTTGCCCTCGATCCGCTCTGCGCCCAGGGGGACACCACCCCCCTCCGGGCTCCGCGCCGGCCCCGCCCACCTGCCCCGAAGGAGTTCCACTTCGTGCCCGTCTCCACCGTCACCGTCCACGCCAACCGCCGCCGCTACACCGCCGAGTTCTCCGCGCTGCCCGGCCGCGTCTTCGGCCCCTGGGACATGACCGAGATGATCCAGGACCTCCGCGTCTCGGCACTCCTCGACCCCCGCGCAGCGCGGGATCTCGTCTTCGACGCGACCGTCGCCGGCTCGGCCACGGCCAACACGGGCTGACCTGGGCGACTCCCGGCAGTCCGCCCCCAGCCGGAGCCACACCCGGCCACAGGACCGCCGAGCCGGACCGCACCCCGCCACAGCCTGAAGGAGCACATGCACAGCACCGCAGCCAAGGACCTGTACGTCGGCGCCGTCGTCGTCATGAACGACCTTCGCCCGGAGACCGTCGCCGCGCTGGACGGGCAGGGCTCCGATCTGAGCGACGCGGTCCACATCCTCTTCGCGCCGGACGAGCCGCGCCTCCACGCTCCGCGTATGACGGTCGATCCCGGCCGCGTCTTTCGTCTGGCCCGGCTTCACCACGTCGCGTGGATCATCCACTCCCGGCACTACCGCTCCCGCACCACCACGGACCGGGCGCGCATCAGCGTCCCCTACGCGGTGCGCGGTCACTGGGCGTTCGCCGAGACGTGGAGCGTCGTGGACCGCCTGGCCGAGGAGCACACGATCACCACGTCCCGGCCGATCGGGCTGGACGCGCTGCCCGGCCCGGGTGAGCCGACTCCGGCGCCGCCCAACCCTGACAGCTCCCGCTTCTACCGGTTCTACGGCCAGGGGCCCACCGTGCTGGCGACCGGCGACGCCGTGCGCGCCGAGCTGTCCCGGCTGGCCGAGGTTCACCGGCGTGACCACGGCCGCACCGACTGGGAGATGCTCCAGCGGCTCCCGGGCGAGGGAGACATGCGGGAGTGCCGTCGGTGCACCCGGGCGCCGGAGGACCTGACGCCGATGGAGGTGGTCATCGAGCGCACCTATCAGGACGTCACGCTCGGCGATCTGCCGCGCGGCTGGGACTACGAACTGGGGCCGGCCATGGCCTACGAGCGGCACCTGTCGATGGGAACCATCTCCGCTTCTCGGCCGCCGCTGCAGGACACCCTCGCGCTCGGCGCCGGCGACCTCGCCGGGTCCGCCGCGGGCGTCGGCGCAGCGCCCAGGTGCCGTGGTGGGGGCTCGCTCGTCGGCCGGACCGTCGGCGCCTCGACGGCGCGGGGAGCACACCCGGTACGGCGCAGCTGAAGGAGTCCGCGTCGCAGCGGCGAGGCGCAAAGTGGCCCGGACGCTGCCCGGGTGCAGCAGATCGTGCTGCACCCGGGCAGCGCGCAGCAGACGGTGGCCGGCTCCGGTCGTCCCCGGGCAGCGGGCGCCCGCGCTGCCCGGCGCTGCATCCCGCGTTCGCCCGCGCCGGTGCGTGCAGCGGTATGTGATTACGCAGGTCACAGGCGCAGCAGGGCGCAGCGGCGGGGGCTGCCCGGAGGCGCTGCGGAGGGTGCGGGCTGGTGTGCCGGCCAGGGCGCGGTAGGTCCGGGCGCTGCTCCGCTGCCTCATCTGCAGCGCCGGCGAGGGGCTTTGCGTGGGGCTGCAGCAAGCCCCGAGGGTCGACCCTGTTAGCTTGCGCGTAACCCCCTTTCGGAGTACATTGAAGTTATCGGGTTCGGTGAAGCAAGCACGGGGCCGGAGACCACGCACACCACCGCCCAGCCGAGGAGCCTGCCCATGGCCGTCATCGACGCCGCGTTCATCCCGGTCATCGTGACCGCTCGCCCTCTCACCGACTCCCTGGGCCACGCCTACCAGCAGCAGCCGGCCGGGATCGACCCTGCCGGCCTGCGCGTGATCCCCGCCCGGGACGTGCAGCCGGGCGACTGGTACCTCGGCGACTGCGAGCAGCCGACCGCCGCCCGGCGCGGGATCTTCTGGGGCGTGCACACCTACGCCGCCTTCGAGGCCATGCCCGTGATGGACGCCGAGGGCGAGTCGCTGGCGCTGGACGGCGAGTCCTTCGTGTGGTGCCCGGACGAGCTCGTCATGATCATCGCTGCCGCGGCTCTCCCCGCGCCGGGTGGCCCCGCTGTGCCGCATCCCGCGATCGCACTGGCCGTCTGAGTCATCGGGGGCCGCCGGGGGGACACCACCTCTCCCGCGCAGGTCGGACCAACTGACCGGCCCTCGGCCCCACCTCGTATGCAAGGAGGCTTCGTGCCCATCCCCCACCTGTCCCCCGGCGACCGCGTCCGCGTCACCGTCTCTGCGACCCTCGTGCGCTCCGGGCCGGGATGCCTCGAGCTCTCGCCCCGCACGTACATCGAGTTCGAATCCGAGGACGACCTTCAGGTCGAGGTCATCGACGGCCGCTTCCGCCCCGGCGACGTCGTCACTGACGGCACCCGCACCCTGATGCGCACCGTCGTCGTCCGGGACTCCGGCACCGAGGCGTACTGGGCGACCCCGGACGGCTCGGCCGTGCGGGATGACGAGGTCCGTCCCGGCTCGCTGCGGCTGCTGCTCCGCATCGCCTGACGAAGCAACGCGCGCCCGCCGACGGGCCGCCCATACCCACACAAGACGAGGGACCCCCATGACCGCCACGACCGCGCCGGTCGGCGCCTTCAGGATTCCGGCCGCGCTGTACGCGCACGACATCGCCCAGCACTGCCCGTCCGGGGACTACCCGGTCGTCCGGGCTGTCCTGGAGGATGCCAAGCCGGTGGACGACGGGAGCGCCTACCTCCTGTGCCACCGGCCCGCTCGGGAGACCGGAGCCGGCTACGGCGACGGCTTCAACCTGGGCTTCGAGCTGACCTGTGTGGCAGTCGCCCTGTCCAACCTGGTCTACGAGGTCACCGACGGCCGCAAGACCTGGGACGACTTCGCCGCGGACGGAATCACCGAGGCGATGGTGCAGGACGCGCGCACCGCTCTCTACGCCGCCCGCGACATCTGGGAGGCGCAGCGCGCCGAGCAGTGCGCCACGGGGTTCGTGTGCGTCGAGCTGACCCGCTACTGCACCGACGGCACGATCGCCGTGCGGCTGGTGTGCGCCTGCGGCTGCTCCCACGAGCCCCGCCGCATGTTCTACGACGTCACCCGCTTCGAGGACGCCGAGTCCGACCGGCGCCTTGCCGCCAACCTTGAGCGCTGGGGCATGCGGCTGACCGGCCCCTTCGCCGACTTCCAATACAAGACCGACTGGTTCGGCACCACCCGTCGCGCGCCCGTCGCCCCCGTCGGCAACCCCGCCTGATCGCCGGTCGGCGGCAGCAGGCGCTCCCCCTCACACCTTCCTCATCAGGAGTCACACCTCATGGACACCGAACCCCTCGACGCCTTCCCCTCCTTCCGGCTGCGTCTGGCCGACGGGGACACGCACGACGTCCTCGGCGCCGACGGACGTCCTGTGGGCCAGGTCCTGGCGACCGGCGGCGGCCACTTCGCCCGGGTCGGACCCGACAGGGGGCCGACCCGTCAGAGCCTGCAGGGCGCGGGCGGAGACGCCGTCATGTTCCACGTCGCCCGCCACGGCCTGCCGGACGAGCCGGCCGCCGCGTACTCGGGTGCCCCCGAGGCCCGGGTCGCCGTCAGCCTCGTCCCGCTGCAGCGCCAGGAGCTCATCGACACCACGGCACGGGCCTTCACCTTCTACGCCCTGCGCCAGCCGCACGTCGCCGCGATCCTCAGCGGACTCGAGATCGTAGGAGCGGAGCGGGACGCCGTGCGCAGCCGCGCCGGATGCCGGCGCGTCGCGCGGCTGCTCCGCCTGGTCCAGGACCCCGCGCAGGCGCTGCTGGAGGAGTCGACGGGCGAGACCCGGGAGTGGCTCGCGCTGCCGCTGGCCCGGCTGCTGACGTTCTGCCACCAGGGCCGGGTACGCCTGGAGGCGACCGCCGAGCAGCCGCCCGCCGATCTGCACGGGCGGTACACCGCGCGGCACGGCGCCGACGCGGATCTGGCCACGCTTCACCGCATCTGGCAGGACCTGCGGTCGACGCCTTCGCGCGGGGTCGACCGGTCCGGGATCGACGCGGCCATGGACGCACTTCCCACCGACAAGTTCGCCGGGTCGGCGGTCAGCTGCCGGGCGACGGCCGCGCGCCTGGAGGTGGTCCGGGCCGCTGCCGAGGAGGCCGCCGCGCCGACCGCGGACCACGGCCAGAGCGAAGCGGGCAGCCTGCTACGGGAGCTGTCGGCCCTGAGCGCCGAGACCGGGGAGCGCCTGGAGGCCACCGCGCTGGTGCTGGACGACAGCCGCCGCGTGGGGACCGTCCGCGATATCAACGACGCGCTCGGCCTCGCCCGCCTCGGCGTGCCGGCCGGGAGCGGCGAGCAGTCCGTCCGCATGGGCTCCACGGAGCTCGGGCCGGTGCGCCCCAGCGCCGACGGCCGGTGGACGGGGCCGGGCATCACGGAGCCGTTCCACTCCCCCGAGGGCGCGGCCGCGGCGCTGATCCTCGCGCACCTCGCACGGGAGGAAGCGTTGCGCCAGAACCGCACTCTCTAGCACCTCTGCCCCGCCTGACGCAGGCCCACGCGGACCCGCCCACCCCTGGTGACCCTATTAACTTGCCAGCTATTAACCCTTGCAGGTACATTAATGATCAGCTCGGGGATCCCGGCCCACCACCCAACTTCAGGAGGCACAGCACATGAGCGCCAGCGAGTCGCAGAACCCGCAGACCCAGGCCCGTCTTGACCGCGTCCGCACGGCGTGCCGGAAGCTCATCGAGGGCAAGGCGGCCGCCCTGGGGATCACGCACGACCAGTACACCGACCGCTTCGGCTTCATGCCGGACCTGCTGCTGCGGGCACTGTGGAGCGGGCTCGGCGAGGGCAATCACCTCATGACCATGCATCTCCAGCACGAGGGCGAGCTGGGCGAGGAGCCGCTGTTCGCACGCGTGATGCTGACGGACGGAACGAAGGTCACCGCCGAGGACGACCTGATGCGCTACGTGGCCACCGCCTCGCGCACGCTGGAACTCGGCGCAGCTGTCACCGTGCACACGAGGAACGACGACGGGTCTTTCCTGCTCAGGGCCTGGATGGTGGACGGCGGGAGGATCGATCCGCTGACCTGGCAGGAGGCGTTCGAGATGTCGTCCATCTACGACGGGCCGGTGAAGGACTATGCGGACGCGTTCGCGCCGGAGCTCCATCTGCCCCGCGTCGCCTCGGTGCGGCTCGTCGGCGGCAAGTGAACCGCCGCGGGCCCGCACCGATTTCGCCGGGCCCGCCGCCCCACACGGCCGACCATGGCCGACCCTCCCGCACACTGAACCGCTGAGGAGCACCGTGACCCCGCCCGCCCTGCCGCTGATCCTGACCGCTTCCGGCATCGCCGCATCCATCACCCCCGCCGACGCGTGGGACCAGGTGAAGCGCATCTGGCACCCGGAGCCGTTCACCTTCGAAGCGGCCGCCCTGGGCGATGACATGGTCTCGGCCTCCTGGGTGCGCCGGTTCCCCGAATGCGGCTGCACGGCCCAGGTCTGGGCCGACAACGGGCTCATCCTCGACCCGTACGGCCTCACGACGACCGCTTACACCCCCGAGGGGCAGTGGTCGTACAACGGCCAGTTCGAGCAGGACTACTACGTCAACGCCCAGTACTACGACTGGGACGAGCCCGACACTTTCCGCACCCTTCGCGAGGCGGAGGACGCGGCCCGCGCCCAGCACCTCGACGTGTGCAGCGAGTACCAGCTCCACGCGGGCCCCTGCGAGAACTGCGGCGTCCCCGCTGGTGAGCACGTGTCGGATCTCTCGGGCATCGCGGACCGCTCCGAGCAGGCGTGCGAGACGTACCGCCGCGACCACACGTTCGGGATCCCGCCCACGCCTGGCCTGCACACCCACAACTGTCCGGCCTTCCCCTTCGTCGGCATGAGCGTGCCGGAGCTGTGCGCCCACATCGACGTCGCCGTCGCGAAGGGCTACCCGATCACCGCCGTAGAGCAGCGGACGCTGCAGGCCGCCCACGGCCTGCGGCTCGGGGACGGCGCCGACTACCAGACGCTCGACGCCCACCTGCGCACGCTCGCGCAGGGCTGCGAGAGCCACCTCCGCATCCTCGGCGGCATGACCGAAGAAGCCGCAGCGGCCCGCTAGAACAACCCAGGTGACGGGCAACCGTCACCCGGAGCAGTCTCCGTCACGGCGGAGCCAATCCGCGGTCCTGGTGGCGGTCCTGGCGGTTGGTGCGAGGACGTGGACCGCCCGGGGTTGGCGGCCGGCCAGCGCACACGTCGGCACATTGACCCGCATAGCTTGACCATGTCCCCCTTGTGGAGTACATTAATCAATAGCTGTTCGGGCGATGCAAGCGCCGGGGCAGCGCGCCACGGCCCCGCACCGACGAAGGAGCTCTGCCCCATGGGACACGCCAACTACTTCGCTTACACGCCCCAGGCGGAGAACTTCCGGTCCAGCTGGCTGCAGCTGCGCCTGGACGCGGCGGCGATCCTGGACCTGGTGGAGCAGACCCAGAACATCGCGCTCGCGGGCGGCGCGGGCACCGGGGTGCCGCGGATCGACGAGGACGCCATCGTCTTCAACGGCCTGGTGGCGGCGGACGAGGACTACGAGACCTTCGCCATCGAGCTGGACCCGCGGTTCCAGGACGAGCGGGGCTTCACCTACTCGTTCTGCAAGACCGGCAACGTGCGGCCCAAGCCGTACGACATGGCGGTCACCGCGGTCATGCTGCGGGCCCACGCACTCGCCCCGGACTGCTTCGCGATCGACAGCGACGGCGACTGGGACGAGCACTGGGTCCACGCCCGCGCGATCCACCGGATGCTGTTCAACGCCGACCCCGGCATGGAGAGCCCCTTCACCCCGGACGTCCACGCGATCGGCCCGGCTGCGGCACGCCTGTGACCACGCGGGCGGGTGTTGCGAGGTCCGCAACGCCCGCCCGCCGCCGCGGAAGTCATCCGTCGCACAACAACCGCAGGGGTATCCGTGTCCGTGACCTTCACCGCCGCCCACCGGCCGGCCAGCCGCTTCGCCGCCAGCTGCGGCTGCGCGCGGGCTACCGAGTTCGCCGCGCGGCACCGTACGTATGAGGCGGCCCTGGCCGAGGTCCTCGCCGCGCCCCTGGAACGGGACGCGATGCCCGGCTGCGAGATGCCCGACATCTGCCCGCAGTACCCGTTGATGGTGCACGACGTCGACCCCGACGGGGACGTCCCGGAGGTGAACGTCAGCGCGCACAACGCGGTACGTCTGGCGGACCTGCTCGGCTTCGCGGCCGTGGAGCTCGCCGGCCCCGCTGCGGCGCCCGGCACCACCCGCTACGAAGGGGACACCACGTCCGGCACCGGCACGGATTCGGCGGCGGGGGATGCGGGCCAGATCCCCGCCGGCGACTTCCTCGGCCGGGTCCTTCTCGCCCTCTCCCTGACCCCCGAGGACGCGGGCGTCGACGGCTACTGGAGCGGCCGCGTGCACCTGGGCGGACGCAGTGCCGGCTACCTGCAGCGGCGCCTGCTCGAGCTGCACGACCTCGCCCAGTGGTGCGCCTCGCGCGGCCGCGACGTGGTCTGGGGCTGACCGGCATGCCACCGCGGCTGACTCCCGGCCGGCTCACCGCGTTGCGCGATGCCGCCGTGCGCTCCTCGGGCAGCCTTCACCCCATGCTGGTGGGCGAGGCAGACGTACGCGCCCTGGAATCGCTCGGCCTCGTGGGCTTCCTCGACGGCTGCGGGCACCGCCTGGGCGAGGCGGACCCCGACGGTGAGCACCGCGGCCACCCTCACCTTCTGCGGCTGACCGCCGCGGGGCGCGCGAGCGTCCGCGCGGCCGGCGGCCCTTTTCGCGCGCAGCGAGCCGGCCGCCCCCTGCCACCACTCGCGGACGACCATCAAAATTGACACACACCCCCTCTCGTGAGAACATTAGAGAATAGAGGAAGGGTGGGATCTCTCACCAAGTACTGCCACTGCCTGCCGATACGCCCATCCGGAGTCCCCTCATGAAGAACATTGCCGAAGCCCGCAAGGCATTCGAGAAGCTGCCCGCGCACATCACCACCGCGCAGATCACCGAGGCCACCGGCTACCCCTACGTGCACAACTGGGTGAGGACCGACCCCACCTTCCCCGGCGAGGTCGACCGCAAGGACGGCACCGTCTACCGCGACCGGGACGCCGTCCTGGACTGGTTCGCCGCCCGGCACACCCAGGAGCCGAGCAAGCGGCGCGGCCCGCGCAGGATGGAGGCGCAGGTTCTCGCCGCCCGCCCCACGCAGGTGCTGATGGACTCCGCGGAACTGGCCGAGCTCCTGGACCTGACCCGGCGCGCGGTGAACAAGTACGCCGAGCGCTACCCGTCCGGGACGGCCGATGACCCCTTTCCTCTCGCCGACGCCGACGGCAAGCGCTCGTGGAGCCAGCTGAGGGCCTGGTTCCTGCGCAGGAGCGACCCGATGCCCACGGCGGGCGAGAACGGCACTCCCGACTGGGCGGATCTGCGTGCGTGGCTGCTGCGGCACGCCGAGGACGGCACCGAGGTTGTCGACGGCCGTGTCTACCTTGACGAGTTGGGGCTCACCACCGGCCAGCGCGACGTCGTCGAACGCGCCCGTCGCACCCGTGCCCGCCAGGTGCGCGTGCCGATCGAGTGGCTGGCGGAGGTGCTCCACCTGGAGGAGCCGGGTCAGGCGGAGTGGCTCGACACGCTCCTCAGCGAGCCGGACACCGCGCCTGTTGCGCCGAGCATCGAGGCCAGCGCCCACCTGGCACAGGAGCAGCGCCGGCTGAAGCCCACCGCGCTGGCCCGCGAACTGGGGCTGAACATCGAGTCGGTGAAGCACTTCGCGCGGGTGTACACGCCGGAGAAGTCCGAGGACCCCTTCCCGGCCAAGGACTCCTCCAGCGCCCGCGACGTCGCGGAAGTCAGGGAGTGGCTGATCCGCAACCGCAAGATCCGGCCTGCCGAGGCCCCGGCGGCCGGCGCGTAGCCCCCGGCCCGACTCGTTGCACTCCCCCGCCACCGCCCGTCGTGGGCGCCGAGAGGAACCCAGGTGATCACCCTGCTCGACATCGAAGCCGACGCGCCGCTCAGCGCCGACGACGCCGGCCACGCCGCCCGGCTCCTCGCCCTCGCCGAATCCCTCGGCATCGACCCGGCCGACCTGGACATGGCCGTGCACGACGCGGCCGCGGGCTACGCCAGCGCCGCATCCGGTGCCGAGGACGACGACGAGCCCTACGACGAGGCCGGCCGCCAGGCCGCCGCCGTCAACAACGCCGGCGTGGACAAGCAGGTGACCTACCTCGTCGCCCAGAACGGACATGAGCAGACCGAGCGGATCCTCCGCGAGGCCGTCTGACAGCCCCGAACTCCCGCGTGCCGACGCCGATCGGCACGCGGGCGCCCCGCGAGGGACGCGGGAGCGGGCCACGCCTCCCGCCTGCGACGGTGCAGCCGCGTGGTGCCCATCTCGCTCATAAACTGCTGGCTGGTGTGCCTGCCTGTGATGTCAACGTGCACACTGACGGGTTTCCCGTTCGACCGAAGGAACTGAGTCGTGCCCGACCGACCTGAGATTGTCTGCATCTGCGGCTCTGCCCGGTTCGCGGACGAGATGCGTGCAGCGAACCGTGATCTGGCCTTCGAGGGGATCATTGTTGTCGCGCCGGTCGAAGCAGACGGGTTGATCACCGACGAGCAGAGGAAGGCGCTGGGCGCCCTTCACTTGCGCAGGATCGACCTTGCTGACCGGGTTCTGGTCGTCAACCCCGGCGGGTATGTCGGCGAGTCCACGGGGCGGGAGATCGCATATGCCCAGGCCACCGGCAAGCCGATCTCGTACACCGATCCCGTCTGACCGGTAGACGCTTCGTGGTGCGCGCGGGCTACGAGCCGCGGTCAGCCTCTCGAGATCATCGCTGGTCGCCGAGGGGACACCACGCTCCGCGCCGCGGAGAGCGCCTGTCGGCAGCGAAGCCCCGTCGCGGTTAGCGGCGGGGCTTGGGGTGCGGCTCGCGGCCGCTAAAGTAGGGAGCGCGTTCACCTCGTCCCAGCGCTTCGGCGCGTGGGTGGTGTCGTGGTGAGGGGCCGGACGGCCTTGCAAACCCCCTTCTTCACCGACGGGGGAGACTTCGGTCTGTCGTCCGGCCCCGACTCTGCTGTCCGCGTCCTGGCGGATCCCCTCACTGCTGGGCCGGGCCTCCCGGCCGGTCTGCCCGCTCGCTCTGCCGACGGCGCCAGCCGTCCCAGGCCAGCCACGCCGTGCACGCGGCAACGACCGCGATCCCCGCCCAGGTCACTGCGGCCTGGTGCGCCGCGTTGGCGACCAGCGCGGCCGCGAAGGCCACGACTCCGATGACCACGACCGCGCTCGCCCAGATCCTGGCCGGCCTGTCCGTACGCCCCACCATGTCAATTCCTCCGAAGTCTGTCCTGCGCCACGGGTGAGTGTGCCGCACCCCTTGTCCCCTCGCCCACCGGTCGACGACCTGTCCGTCTCGGGCATGTGTCGTCGCCGCGGCGTGGGGGGTGCCTCAATCATCGTGACCCTTTTAACTTGACGCAACCCCCCGTCATGCGTAATATTAAAAGGGTCAGGGAGTCGGACGGGCTCCCAGTCGATTGAGGAGCTATTGCCTGTGACCGTGCTTGAGATCCCCACCAACGGAACCGCCCTTCGCGCCCCGGGCCGCAAGGACGCCTGGACCATCCTGGGCACCGATGTCAGCGAGGCGAACACCGCCCGCGAGGCCCTGGAAATGGCCGACATGCGCGACTGGGACGTGCGCCTGCTGGGCGATGTCACCGCCAAGTACACCGAGATCCACGAGGACGGCGTCACGACCCACGAGGTCAAGATGCCCGACACCCGCGCCACTGTCCGCACCAACCCGCGCACCGGCGGCACCGAGTACCTCGGCACCGTCGGCCGCAAGTACACCCCGGTCCAGATCGAGGCGTACGAGAAGGTTCTGGACCTGGCTCGCACCGAGTCCGGCGCCGTCTTCCACAAGGCGGGCGCCTACGCGGGCGGCACGAAGTTCTTCATCTCGATGAGCCTGCCCGGCAGCACGCGTATCGGCGGGGTCGACCTGCACCACGCCCACCTGACCCTGTTCGGCAGCCATGACGGCTCCTCGTCCAACTCCCTGCACATCGGCCAGACCCGCCTGGACTGCGGCAACATGCAGCGGCTGATCATCGCGGGCGCCAAGCACAAGGTTTCGGTCCCGCACACCGCCTCGGCCCTCAAGAAGCTCGTCACCCTGGAGCACGAGCTGGCCGTCCTCTTCGACTGGCAGGACGCCTTCGAGCGCGAGGCCGAGCGGATGATCAACACCCCGCTGAGCCTGGGCCAGTTCGAGAAGCTCGTCACCAGCCGCGACCTGTGGCCCATTCCGACCAGCCCCACCACCCGCACCCGCAAGAACTACGAGACGCGCATGGACACCCTGCGCGGCCTCTTCGAGAACGCGGCCACCCAGGAGAGCATCCGGGGCACCGCATGGGCGGGCTGGAACGCGATCGGCGAGTACCTCGACCACTACGCCAAGGCCAAGGACCTCTCGGCGCGCGCGGCGCGCTCGCTGGCCGACATCGGCGACGTCACCAAGAAGAAGACCGCCGCCCACCGCCAGCTCCTCGCCCTGGCCGCCTGACCGGCCCCTCGACCGGCCGCCGGGAGCACCCCCACCCGCTCCCGGCGGCCCCCCTCCCCCCGCCCCGCAGCGACTGAAGCGACGGAGATTTCCGTGTCCCCCGACGCCGAGCTGTACGCCGCCCTGTACGGGTACGGCGTCAGCGACCACGAGGACGGCCACTACGTCCACATCGCGGCCGGCCCCTGGTCGACCCGGCACTGGGCGGGCAACCCCCAGAGCCTGTGGGCCGAGGAGCGCGCCAGCTACTGGATCTCGTCGGTGTGGTCGCGGTGCGGGCGCGGCCTGACCTGGAAGACCGGTCCGCCGACCGCCACCACACCCCGACCCTGCCCGGCCTGCCCGCTGAGCAACGCCGACATCGCCGCCCGCCACACCCGCATTCGCTGAGCCGACCGAACAGGACCTCTACCGCTGTGACCGCCGCCCTCACGCTCATCAACGACCACGCCACCCGCATCGTGGAGTACACGATCACCCCGTCCACCGACGTCTCGGTGCCGCATCTGCCCTCCCGGATCGTGCCGCTGGCCGTCACCGGACTCCGGCTGACGTACACCGGTCGCCGGGGCACCGCGTGGGACCTGGAGATCGTGACGTGCAAGGGCAATCACGCCCCCAACGGCGAGGTGGGACGCACGTTCCGCAGCCAGCAGGATCACTACCCCCACCACGCCAGCACCGGCCGCCCCGCATGGCTCAACGCACTGATGGACACCGCGGCCGACCCGGACGCACCGCTCCCCCGCCATCTGGCCGGGTTCACACGCACCCACGACAGTGCGCGCCGCTCCATCGCCTTCGAGATCAGCGGCGACAGCGAGATCCCCCAGTGGCACCCGCTGAACATGCCGACACCGAACCCGCTGCGGCCCGACCGCGTCCGGTTCAACTACGTCGCCGAGGACAACGCATGGCGGCTCGACGCCGCCGAATTCGAGGGGCCGTGGGTGGCGACCGGGCAGCAGCCCGGCCCGAACCAGAACCGGGGCCAGAAGCCGTACTACCCCACCTCCGGAGGCAGCTCCCTGCGCGGTGCGCCGCCGTGGGTCCTCGACCTCGTCGGCCGCCACAGCCTGCCGCCCGAGCTGGCGGCCGTGTAGCGGCTCACCGACCGGCCACGGGGCGCCGGTCCCGTCCCCGTCGCCCCGTGGCCTTCTTCCCCAACTTCCCTTCACTCTGCCCACGTTAGGAACTGCACCAGTGGCAACCGCCAACGGAATTCTCAACGGTCTTGAGGTCATCGAGTTCGAGTTCGCCGAGACCCCGCGCAGCACTCCCGAGAACCCCCGCTACTACAAGGAGGTCCTCAAGGTCCTGCTGGCGGACGGAACCGTCGTCTACAACTGCGTCTGGCAGAACTGTGAGTTCACCCGGCCCAAGGCGAGCGGGGTGTGGCCGCACGTCAAGGCACACAAGAACCAGACCAAGGCAACGAAGGCCCCTGCGGAGCCGTCGGAGATCGACGTGGACGGGCTGCCGCTCGCCGAGGTCATCGAGCGGGCCCGCAAGGCCACCTGGTACAGCGTCCAGCTCGATGCCGCACTGAAGAAGCTCGACCGGGCCACCCAGGAGGTCGAGAAGTGGAAGCCGCGCGCCACGGCGGCCGAGAAGCAGCTCGCGACCATCCGCAACGCCTTCGCGGCGGTCGCGTAGCCCGGGAGCCGTGCGGGGCGGACCGGTCGCCGGCCCGCCCCGCTCGGCCACCGGTCCCGCTTCCCGTCACCGCCTTGAAAGGACCCCGCTTCTCCATGCTTCTCGCCGACCTTCCGTCGGGCATGTGGGTGCTGACCGGCTCCGTCGTCACCGCCGTCGAGGCCCGCGAACTGCGCGAGGGCGACCTCCTGCGCGTGAGCGGCACCCAGGTCACCGTGACCGGCACCGACGGCCACGTCCTGCCGGACATGACCCGCGTCTTCGTCAGCTACCGGCCCTACGACAACGACACCATCCGCACCGAGGGATGGACCCTCCCCACGACCGCCCGCTTCCCCGCCGTGCAGCTGCTGCGCCCCGAGACGGTGGAGTGCTCGCTGTGTGATCCCGGCACCAACACCCACGAAGTCCTCGTCGACCGCGTCGAGCACGGCTGGGTGCAGCACTGGGTGTGCGACCAGCACTAGCCCTCACCGCGGCCTGCTCTCCCCGGTCGGGGGTCAGGCCCCGGCACCCAGGTGACAGCCCGCCGATCCCGGCCGCTGCCCCCCGGGCGCTCCCTGCGCGGAGCGTCCCGTCCCTATCCCTTTCCGAGAGGAACCCTGCGTGACCACTGCTTTCGCTGCTCCCCTGGCCGATCCCGCCGCCTACAACGCCGCGGTCGACTCCGCTCTCGCCGCCTGCCGGGCGTACTACGGGCCGGGGGACACCACCTTCTCCGACGCCGCCTATGACCAGCTGGCCCGCCACATCCGGGAGTACGAACTCCTCCACCCCGAGCACCTCCGCAAGGACTCCCCCATCGGGAAGGTCGGCGGCGGCGTGGCGACCGGCGACATCGCCCACACCGTGCCGATGCTGTCGCTCGGCAACGTGTACTCGGCCGAGGAACTCCTGAAGTGGGAGGCGTCGCTGGTGCGCCGTATCGGCGGGCCGGTGCGCGGCGGGTACGCGGTCGAGGGGAAGTTCGACGGGCTGGCCGTGACGGCCCTCTACCGTGACGGCCGCCTGGTACAGCTCATCAAGCGCGGCGACCACACCAAGGGCGAGGACGTCACCCACGCAGTCAGCCTCATCGACGGTCTGCCCACCCAGCTGTCCGCACCGCTGACCGTCGAGATCCGCGGCGAGGTCCTGCTGACACGCGCCCAGCTTGCGGCGGCCAACGAGATCCGCCGCACGCACAAGGCGAAGCCGTTCAAGAACGCGCGGGCCGGAGCGGCGGGCACCCTGGCCGCCAAGAACCGCCCCTACCGCATCGAGCTGACGTTCTTCGCGTACAGCGCTATCCAGCTCGACGGAGTGCCGCTCACCCCGGCCGCCCCCACGCACCAGGCTCTGCTGGCGCTGGTGGCCGAAGCGGGCGTGCAGACCAGCGCCGACTCCGCGACCGGACTGCGGGTGGTCGCGACGCTGGCCGAGGCGCAGCAGCGTGTCGAGGAGATCGCCGAGATGCGGCCGGACCTCCCGTTCGGGATCGACGGCGTGGTGGTCAAGGCCAACGCGGTCGCCGAGCAGGAGGAGGCCGGGAACGCCAGCGACCGCCCGCACTGGGCCACCGCCTTCAAGCTGCCCCCGGAGACGGCGGAAACCAAGGTCACCGGCATCGAGTGGAACGTCGGCAAGACCCGCATCATCGCGCCCCGCGCGGTGCTGGAGCCGGTCGAACTGGACGGCAGCACGGTGAAGTTCGCGACGCTCAACAACCCGCAGTTCATCCGCGATCTGGGCTTGATGATCGGGGACACCGTGGTCATCGCCAAGGCCGGGGACGTGATTCCCCAGGTCCTGTCCGTGGCGGCGGACAAGCGCACCGGCAGTGAGACGCCTGTCGCCTTCCCCGCGTCCTGCCCGCAGTGCGGCGGCGACGTCGACACCTCCGGTGAGCGGTGGGAGTGCGCTGAGGGCATCAACGGCAGCTGCGGTGCGCTCGCCGGACTCATCTACGCGGTCGGCCGCGAGCAGCTGCACATCGAGGGACTCGGCGACACCTACATCGAGGCCCTGTTCGACATGGGCGTTCTCAGCGACGTCGCGGACTATTTCACCCTGACCGAGGAGCAGCTGGCCGAGGCCACGGGGTCCGCGAAGCGTGCGAAGACGGTGCTCGGCGAGATCGCCAAGGCCAAGGAGCAGCCGCTGGACCGGGTGCTGTGCAGCCTCGGGATCGTGCGCACCGGCCGGTCCGTGTCCAAGGCGCTCGCCCGTCAGTTCGGCACCATGGACGAGGTCCTGGCCGCCGACGCCGCGGCCCTGGCGCAGGTGAAGGTACGGGTGAACAAGGTCGGCTCCGCCAACGCGGCGAAGATCGCCGCGCACCTTCAGGTGCTGCGCCCGGTCATCGCCAAGCTGGAGGCCTCGGGCGTGAACATGAAGCAGCCGGACGGTCCCGTGAAGAACACCTCCGGCCCCCTCGCAGGCCAGTCGGTGGCCGTCACGGGCGGCATGACCGGCCCGCTCGCCGGGCGCAACCGCACCGCGATGAACGAGCTGATCGAGGCCGCGGGCGGCGAACCCGCGGGCAGCGTCAACAAGAAGACGACGCTGCTGGTCGCGGGCGAGAACGCCGGGTCCAAGCTCGCCAAGGCCCAGCAGCTGGGCATCACGGTCCTGGACGAGGAGAAGTTCGCGGCGCGCGTCGCCAACTACCTCTCCTGACCCTTCTCTTCTCCGGTGAAGCGGGGCAGCTGTACGCGGCTGCCCCGCCTCGCTGCATCCACCCGAACCCGAACGTGTTCGGTGCCACCGGCTCTGATCGGCCTGTGCTTCCCCGGCCGTGATCGTCGGTCTCTGTCCACAGGCCGGGCAATCCAGCCTGCTCCGTGAACGGCCAGGCGACTGGCCCGGAGAAGGGGAGCAGACGTGTGCAGATCACTGGCCCAGGGCGGCCGGCGCTGCCGGGGGAGCAGTCTGGCGGTGCGGCGCGCGAAGTACGCCACGGTCACCTCCGCGGCGGCGAAGCAGTTTCGGCAGGCCCTCGACGACGACGCCGTCGCCTATGGGGGCGACGCCTGGAGAGCGCACGAGCGCGCCCGGTCCAGTGCAGACCGCGCCCGCGCTGCCGCGGAATCCGGCGATCACGAGGCGGCGGAGCGCGCCGCGCTCGACGCGAAGAACCAGATGAACCACGCGGCCTTCCTGGCCCGGCACCACACACAGGGGCGTGTGGCGCGGGCCGCCGAGGCGCGGCGGACGACCAAGCAAGTAGACAAGGCGCTCGCCGGCGCCAATCCGAAGTACCAGGCAGGTGTCCGCGCGTACTCGCATAACTGCACCCACGTCTCGCAGGCCTATGAGCTGCGTAGGCGCGGACTGGACGTCCAGGCGGCGCCGGATACGACGGGCGGCCGCAACTACATGGAGTACAGCGAACCGTGGGGAGGCTGGCAGAAGTTCACGCACTGCGGCTCGGCATCGGATGTCGGCCGGTCGCAGGTGGAGCGCGCGTTCTCCGAGCCCGGCTCCCGCGGCATCGTCAGGGTGCGCTGGAAGAACGGTGGCGGTCACGCCTTCAACGTCGAGAACGTCGGCGGGAAGGTCCGCTTCATCGACGCGCAGCCCAACCCTCCAGTTACCGACGCCGCGCACTACTTCTCGCTCGCGTCGGAGTCCGGGTTCCTGCGGCTCGACGACAAACCCACGCCCTCCAAGAAGGCGCTCAAGTCCTTCATCGCGGACTGAACCTCAACACCGCGAATGAGCTACACGTAAATTTGACATACGCCCCCTAGTCGAGTACATTAGCTAGAACGGATCGAAGGATTGGACACCCCATGACCATCACTTACGAGCAGGCTCGCGACCGCGTGCGGGCAGAGCTTGAGCCCACCTGGAGTACCGGCACCTTCACCATCGACGACCGGACGATCGTGGAGAACGACGAGATGTACGTCTTCGAGGTTGGTGCACGCGAGTTCCTGAAGGACCGTGATCCTTCCTTCGAGATCGTGGGCGGCGTGACCGTGGTCTACAAGAAGGACGGCCGCGTCGACAGTCTCCCCTCCGTGCAGGTGGCGCTCGATCAGTCCGTCCAGCGGCGCCCCAACCCCGCGCCGGTCTTCCACTGACCCCAGCTGGATTCCGGGCGTCTCCGGCCTTCGATCCTCAACCCGCTGTGGCGGGGTAGCCGCATGCGGCTACCCCGCCATTTTGCGTCCCCCTCCCCTTCAGCGTCTCGCTCCCAGACACGACGGCGCTCGGCGGCGTCCGAACACAGCCCCCTCCGAGATCGTCTGACCGACTGGACGGGAGTCACTGCAGCGAGCCGGTGAAGGGAACCGGCGCCCCGCACTCTGATGCTCTCGCTCCCGCGAGCCCCTCGAGCAGCCGGCCCGCGCCACTCCCCGCCGCTGTGTAGAGGGCTCTCACCTGCGCCATTGCCTGTCCTCTGTCCACAGGCCACCCCTTCCAAGATCGCGTAGCTGCCTGCCGAGGCAGCCCCGCGAACCGCGGGCGAGGAGGGGAGGGCGCTGCCAGTGTGCAGGTCGCACTCGAAGGGCGGGCGCAGGTGCAGCTCGTCCCACCCGGCCGTTCGGGCCGCGCGCCGCGCAGCCTCGACCGCGCTGCGCAAGGACGTCGCCGTGGCCGGCCCCGGGCATCCCGCGCTCGGTGCGTACGCCACGGCCCAGATGTGGGAGGCCAAGACCCGTCAGGCCGCCGAGGTCGGCGAGGACGAGCAGGCCAAGCTGTATGCGGAGAACGCGAAGCTGTCCGCGGCCGCGACGCGCACCATGCTCGGCGACCGCAAGCAGACCCCGCGTTATCCCAACGCAGCCGCTGACCCCCGCGTCGCGTGGGCGATGCCCGCACCGGCGCCCGAGCCGGCCGACGACGAGTGGGGCGCGGCGCAGCTGCCGGAGTACCCCGAGCACGTGCGGGCCGCCGACGCGTTCGCGCGGGCCAGCGGGGCGGGCGGGGCCGCCACGTTCGTACCGCGCGCCGACGGCGGGCAGACGGTGGCCTGGCGCGGCGAGGACTTCGCCGGCTCGGCAACCGTGTATCCGGCCAACGGGGATGAGCCGCCGCACGCCCGGGTCGTGTTCAACCGGCTCGACCAGGGCCGCTACCAGGCGCTGGCCGACTCGCCCTGGCCCTACCGGGTCGAGAACGGGCAGGTCATCTACGACCGCGTCCCCGCTGATCACGCCGAGCAAATCATCGCCGCGGCGCGCAGCCGGCAGGCGGCCCGCCCCTGGGAGCGGCACGGCCTGGGCCGCGCTGCGCAGCGCGATCAGCTGAACGAGCAGCGGGCCGGCGCGCTGGAGCCAGAGTCGGCTGCCTGGGCCTCCCGCCTCAACTCCGAGCAGCACCACTGGGTCGCCACCTACACCGGCTCGAGGTACCGGCAGATCAACGCCCACCTCTACAACGGGCGCAGCCTCGATGAGCCGGCGGAGAAGATGGACGTGCCGATGCGGGTGGTCACCGAGAACGTCAACTCGGCGATCCGCTCGGCAGGCACGACCGAGGTCCCACACCACACCTTCCGGGGGTTCACTCCCCCGCTGGAGGTCCGCAAGGGCAACCGGGTCGCGCAGTGGGCGAGGGAGAACTTCCCAGCCGGCAGCCGGTATCACAGCCCGTCGTTCCTCTCCTCGTCGCACTGCCCGAACGTGGCGGCCGACCCGTACTTCGCGCGGACCGACTGGGAGGATGACGGCCGCTACGGCGAGGCCGACCATGCCGTGGTGTTCGAGATGGTCTCGCGCCGCGGGGCCGCGGTGGCCCATGTGTCGCAGTACGGGAATCTGGAGCGGGAGCGGCTGCAGGAGAGCGGCTCGAACTGGGTTTCCGTGGGCATCCAGGAGAACGTGACGATCCGGGGCCGCAAGTGCGTCGTGGTCCAGCTCGTCGACATGAACGAGGTTCCCCGCCACTGACCTACTTTTACGTATTGCTTGACAAAGTTTAATAATGTGGGTAGGATGCATTTAAGGGTGAGGAGCACCCGAAACTCCCCACCGGACTCTGGAGGACGACATGACAGACCAGCAGCAGCCCACCCCCCGCGACTCGCGGCTGGCGGACCAGCCGGTACTGCGGCCGGTCGGACCGCTCCCGAAGGTCGGACCGCGCCCCAGCTTCGACGAGCTGACAGCCCAGGCCGACGGGCGGAACTACCAGCCGCTCGCCGCGCACCTGGACGACGCCGCACGCGACGCACTCGGACTGCCGGCGGCCCCGCAGCAGGTGACCGTGGACGCCGAGCTCGCCGACCGTATCCGCGACTACTACTTCGACCGCCCCGACCAGATCGCCCAACTGCCCGACGCGATCCGCGACCTGATCAACCTCTGAACGGCCGGCCGCACCGACCAGTCTCGAGCGCCTGCGCATTCGGAAGGAAACCCGCGTCATGCGGCACATGAAGCCGAACTTCGACTACTACACGACCAACCGGGACAAGGCCCAGGCGTACGCCGCCCAGGCATCGTGGGAGAACATCAGCTCCCGGCGGCGCGCCGAGTACATCGCCTTGGCGCGTCTGTACCTGGACCTGTCGATTCAGGACTCCGCCGGCAATTCCGCCCCGACCGAAGACGCCGCGAAGGCAAAGAAGGCGGAGCGCGACACCGCCCGTTCATGACCCCTGCGCAGCCGGCGGCTCCTGACGCCCTCGAACTTGCCGTGGCAGCGGCGCAGTTCGCCGCCGAACTCGACCGGTCCGGCAGCGTCTGGCCGTGCTGACCAAGGGCGAGTCCACGTCGCCCCTGCGCACCGCCCTGGCCGAGAACGTCGCCTCCCGCCTCGCCGCCCGGGTGTGCGAGCACGAGGTGTGACCGGCGCCGAGCGATCGGGATCAGGCGGCGTCCGGCCCTGAGCGGTGCGCCGCGAGCCTCATCCCCCCGTCTCCCCCGTTCCCGAGCCCTGCGGTCTGCCTGTGCGCGCGGTCTGCGGCCGTTACGATGACGGGCAGGCAGACCTGCTGCCGCCCGCCTCGCATTGCGGCCCGGACCCGCGTGCATCCCAGGCGCTAAGGGGGAGATCCCCACAGTGAGCTGACTTTCTGCTGCGCCCACTCACGGCGTGCCGGTCCGGGAGCCACGCCGAGAATCGGGACATCATGGCGAAAGCCGATCGCAACACTGCCGCCCGCGCCGCTGTCACCGGCGAGAACCATGCCCAGGCTCTGTCCTGGGTCCGCGCTCACGGCCTCCTTCATGGTTTGGCCCCCGACGCCGCGTCCGCCGAGCAGCAGGCTCTGGAGGCGGCGCTGCTCTTCGCGCTCGCCCGGCCGGTCGGCCCGTTTCACCCCCTCGCCGCGAGCGGGAGCCTGTTCGGCATCGCCAAGGCCAGCCCGGGACCCGGCGACGAGTTGAGGCTGTGGCCGGCGACCGGGTACGAGGCCGAGGTCCTGGCCCGCCTGCTGCCCAGCCGCACGAGCGGCGACGTCTCGAAGGTCACCGGCGTTGCCGGGCTGCGCTGGGTCCGGGACGGCAAGTACTTGGCCCTGACCCGGGTGCGCGCCGCGGGTCAGGTCCTGCTCGCCGCGCAGCCCCGCGATGTACGGGAGGCCGGCCGCCTGTGCTCGGCGGCGGATCTGCTGCCGCTGTGGGACCAGGCCGACACTGCGTTCGAGGACACCCCCCGCCGCGTCATCGACATCTCCCTCGCCGAGTCGGCGCCCGCCTGGAGCCGCGCGCTGCGCCGCCCGCTCCTCGCCCGCGAGGTCGCCTCCAGCTGGGTCTCACGGGAGCCGACGCTTACCGAGCTGGCCGGTGACGAGTCCGCGCTGATGCCGCGCCCGCACGGGCCGGTCTCCCGGCGCCCGCAGATCGTGCACGTCCGTTCGACGCGCGGCGGGACTGGCTGCAGCACCCTGAGCGTCCAGATCGCCTACGGGCTGACCCGCGCCGGGCGCACCGTGGCCCTGGTGACCGACGGCGCGATGCTGCGGCATGTGGCCAAGGACGCGGCCGACGATACGGCGGTGTGGCACGAGCCGTTCGCCCCGGCAGGCGGCGGCCGGCTGCTGGCCGCCTCGCACGGCTACTACGGGGATCACCTGGATGTGCGCGCCGCGGAGGCGACGAGCCGCGGTGAGATCGTGGTCCTCGACGTGGGCGGTCGCCCGCCCGCCGAGCTCGCCGATCTCCCGGCCGCCGACCTGACCGTACTGACGGACAACTACCGCGCCCGGGACTGGGTCCAGGTCGACGTCATCGACCGCAGGCCCGAGCAGATTCGGGTCTTCGCCGCGCTCGACGAGCGCTTCGCCCGGTGGCGGCGCCCCTCGTCGGAGCAGCTCGACGCCGACCGGCTGCGGACGGCGCTGGACCGGGAGTTCTTCTACTACGCCATGACCCGGCTGTCGGCCCCTGACGAGGTCGACGTGTACGACGTCGACGATGCCGAAGACGTCGAGGAGTGGTGGGACTTGGGGGCCGACGGGTCGCCCGGACACCCCGACGACATCCTGCCGCCCGAAGACGGGGCACCTCTGGACCTGTGGCGCCGCCACTTCCTGGACTTCATCACCGCCGAGGGGCAGCGCCGGCACCCGGACAGCTGGGACGCGGTGCGCGACACCTGGATCACGCACAACCGGCTGCGTAACCTGCAGCGCCTCAGCGCCGACGGGGATCCCATCGAGGACCTGGCCGTGCGGGCCTCCGAATTCCTCGCCACCCTGGCATCCGAGGGCGACCTACAGCCGCGCGCGGCCACCATGGAGGAGCAGGAGACCTGGCGCACCGCGAAGCTGACGCGGTGGCTCGACGCCCGGTTCAACGCACACCTGCGCCACGATGCCGCGTACCTGCCCCGGTCTGCGGCGGAGACGGTGATGGCGGTTCTGGACGCCCGCTTCCTCGCGTACGGACCGCACCACGCCGAGGGATTCGCGGCGCTGGCCGATGAGGTGACGGGCGACGACTGGTGGGATGCGGCCGCGGCCGCCCGGTCCCTGGACGGCACCGCCTTCCCGCTCCCGCCCGGTCGTGACGAGGACGCGGACGTCCGGGAGCAGGGGTGGGCCGCCTTCTTGGCGGCGGTCGAGGACGAGGGGGCCCGGCGCCATGGCGCCGTGTGGTCCGAGGTCCGCGGGCACTGGGTGGAGCACCACCGGCGCCTGGAGCAGGGCGGGCGTGAACCGTTCGCTCCCGCCGAGGATGAACTTCCCGAACTTCGGCAGCAGTTCGCCGCTGCCCTCGCCCCGATCACGGGCGCGGGCGTGGACGGGGACTCGGTCACCGGCCGGTGGGTGGCCGGGGTGCGCAGCGAGGCCGCGCGGGTCCGTGACTTCGACGACCTCATCGAGCGACACCAGCGGCCCGGCACCGGCGAGGAGACCGCCGCCGCCCTCCTGCGCGGCGTTCGTGCCCTGGGCGTCGACCCGCAGATGCCCGTGGTCCTGATCACCAACATGTACCGGCCCATGGGCGGCCCTGAAGCGGTCGCCGAGACGGCTGCCGCTCTGCGCGGCCACGGCGTGGTCGCCCTGTGCACGGTGCACCAGCGCCAGGCCTTCGAGGAACTTCTCTTCGCGCCCTCGACCTGGAACGACGACCGGGTCAGGCCGGTCCAGGAGGAACTCGGGGCGGTGCTGAGCAGCGCCTTGAAGGACGCCCGGAAGGACTCGGCTTCACCCGGTCGGGGATGACAGCTGCCTTCGCCAGCTGCGGAGATCCCGGGACTCCCCCGGGGTGTCCGCCGTGCCCGACATTCGTGCTGGAGGCACGGCCCGTCGGCCGCCTAGCCTGCGCGGATGGAGATGGCGGCTGCGGGTGGGTTCCTTCTGGCGACGTTCGGCGTGCTGTGCGGCTTTCTGGTGCGGCAGTTGGTGGGACGGCTCCGGTCGCTGTTGGGCGGGCTGGTCGCCGAAAGCGTGTGCGTGCGCCGCTACTCCTCGGAGGGCAGCGAGGGCAACACCTACTGGCACCACGTCTACGGGTTCACCATGGCGGACGGCCGGTACGTGGAGTTCGAGGAGGACGCGCTGCTGATGGCCCAGGGCCAGGCGGTGATGGTCCGCTACCGGCTCGGGAAGAATCCGGCGCGCACCGCCACCGTCATGGGTCGGGGCGGTGCGTGGTCGCCGCTGTTCGGGCAGCTCTTCGGGATCGGTGTCAGCGGCTGTTTCACCCTGTTGGGCCTGTTGTTCGTGTGGCTGGGCGTGGGCGAGCTCAGCCGGTAGCACGCGGTCGCGGCCGCCGTCCGGCAGGGTCGGCGGGTGGGACACGGGGCGCGGTCAGGGGCGTGCCCGGGTCGCGAGCAGGTCGGCCACCACCAGGGTCAGGCGGTTGGCGGCGGCGGCTTCCTGGCCCGAGGGCCGTGCCAGGAACTGCAGGTTTTCTCCTCGTGCCGGCTGATCGTGCAGGTCCGGCAGGACGGTGAGGGCCGGGATGCCCTCCGCGCGCAGGGCGTCGCGAAGGGCGGCGAGGTGGTGCTGCTCGGCGTCGAGGGCGTTGTCGACGTGCGCGATCGCGAGTGCGGTGGGGATGTTGTCCGGCCGGTCCAGGTGGGCGAGGAGGAACTGCGCGGTGGCGGCCGGGTCGGCGGGCTGGATCGTCTCCTCGATCAGGTGCTGCCAGGGGGTGAGGCTGTCCTTGCGGGTGTGGGCGTTGGCCGCGGCCCACCGGGGGTGGTGCTCCTGCCACGTCTGCTCGCCCCAGCGGGCGATGGCGGTCGGGGCGGCCTCGCGCAGGACCTCCTTGACGAGGGCTTCGTCGCCCGTGCTGCCCGGAAGGTCGAGGTTGCGGTTGTGGTCGATCCACACGGCGGCGACGGCGGCCCAGGTGTGCGGGTGGCGGATGGCCCCTTCGCGGCCGAGGAAGGTCAGGAAGTGCTGACGCCAGAGGTCCAGGAGCTCGGCGTCGACGTCCTGCGGCAACGGCAGCGGCTCGTCGTCTTCAGGGTCGGGGTCGGGCTGGAAGTCGTCCCACCAGGCGTCGGTGTCCGCGGGGTCGTCGGCGTCGTAGACGTCGGTGTTGTTGTCCGAGACCCGGTCCCAGACGTACATCTCGAAGGTCTCGTCCAGGAAGCGCAGGAGCTGGGAGTGGGCGTCGCTGGCTCGGGCGCGGGCGGTGAGGTAGCGGGTGTTGAGCCAGTCCCACATCTGCGCCCAGTCGGGGCGCCGGTCGAGGATCTCGGTGGCTCCCCACACTTCGGGGTCGAGGTCGGTGATGACGACGGCCGCGTCCGCGTGCCCGGCCAGGTGCCGGAGCTGGAAGGCGGTGCCGGCGTCGAGGACCACGGTGTCGTGCCCTCGGGCCGCGTCGGCGAGCAGCACTTCGGCGTTCGGTGTCCCCGGCGGGAGGATCATGCCGCGCAGGGTGCCCGGCCCCGGCAGGTCGGGCAGCAGGTCGTGCCACTGTCCCGGCTGCGGTGTCGCCGGACCCAGGATGCGGTGGAGGCCGTTGGGGTCGTCGGCGCCGATCAGGGCGACCTGGGCGCCGGTGCGTGCCAGGGCGCCGGCGAGGGTGAGTGCGGTGGTGGTGCAGCCGAGTCCGCCCTGTCCGCGGGAGCTGGTCACGGCGATGATGCCGCGGGCGGGGTCTCCGGCCGGGCCGACGGGGCGGGCGGCGATGCGCTGGGGCTTGGGGCCGTCCAGTTGTCCGGGCTCCGGCGCGGTCCTGGTCCAGTTAGGCGTCTGGCCGGTGTGGAGGCCGGCGCGGCGCAGGGCGCGGCTCCACAGTGCCGTCTCCTCGGGCGGAAGGGCGCCGGCCAGGCGGTCCCATGCCTGCCGCTCGCCGGGCTGTGAGGTGCGCGCCGGCCACAGCGGTTCGAGGCCGGCGGCCAGGATGTGGTCCTCGGCCTGCTGCAGGGCGGCCGGTCGGGCGCGCAGGGTGAGGTGGGCGCGGTGGCCGGGGCGGGCCAGGAGCAGCGTGTCGGTGCGGCTGGGGTGGGGGCGGGCCCGCAGTCCCGGGATGCCGGCGATCCCGCTGTCGGTGCGGACCGGCAGGATCCGGCCGAGCAGCTGGGTCAGATGGTCGGGGTGGGGCCACAGCACGAGCGTGTCGATGTCCGGGGAGACCCCGCGCAGCCCGAAGAAGGTGCCCGCAGTGGAGGGCGCGGGGATCTGCGGGTGGGGCCGGGCGAGGGTGCGGACGAGGGCGGCTTCGAGGAGCTGCTGGGCGGGGTCGGTGACGTCGGGTACGAGGCCGAAGTACAGGCCCCGGGCCTGGTAGAAGGCGTGGGCGGCCTGGCGGGGCTCGCCGGTGTACTGCTGGCGCAGCAGGATCGTGTTGCTGTCCCTGGACATGGAGGGATCCGTTTCCGCGGCACGACTGCCCGGACCGGCGCGCCGGCAGACGCAAGGGGTGGCGGTGCAACTGACGTGACGATTCGTCTCTTCCCGCCGCTGGCGCACCTGTGGGTCCGGGCCACCGGGTGCGGACGGAGGCAGCAGTCTCTGCCCCGGGGACACCATAGCGCTCGCCTCGAAGCGGCTGTGCCCGTTTCCGGCCACAGCGACCGCCGTGCGCGGACGTGGCCGCCGCGCTGCGCCCTGCCGGATCAGGGGTGGTGTCCGAGGCCGCGTCAGGGCCGCATGGCAGCTCCGCCGGGGGTCGTTCTCCCCACCCCCCGAGCTAGATTTTCATAATGCTTGACGTTGTTTAGTGATGTGTGAGATCATATTTCTTGACGGCGTTAAGTGTTAGGGGAGAACATGGCCACCAAGAAGGACCTGAACCAGCTGAAGAAGAAGGCAGAAAAGCAAGGATTTCGGTTCATAGAGACCAAGAGCAGCCACTACAAGGTGTACCTCGTCGTTTCCGAGGCCACCGACGAGCAGAACGAGGAGCTGACCTTCGTCACCACGATGCCCAGCACCCCGAGTGAGTACCGCGGTCTGAAGAACGCGAAGGCGGACCTCAAGCGCTTCGGCTTCGTCTACGAGACCGAGCGCAAGGGCAAGGCCAAGCCCCAGCGCGCTCACTGATCGGCCGGGGGCGCCGGGGTCACACCCGGCGCCCGGCCGACCGCGCCGTCACTGCCCTGCCCCCGAGATGAGGAAGCCATGACCCAGACCAGCTACAACGTGCGCGTCGAGTACGACGTGAGCGAGCTGCCGCCCGACACGATCATCAGCGCTGTCCACGAGGACCTGTCCCGCTACGACGCCTCCGTCGGCTCCTCCCCCGCCGGCGGACTGACCGTGCGCCTGTTCCTCGACGCGGACAGCCCCGTCGACGCCGGCACCCGCGGCGTCGAGTACGTCCAGGGCGCGCTGCTCAAGCACGAGATCTACCCCGACAAGATGAGCGGCTTCGAAGTGCTCACGGAGGAGGAGTTCGACCGCCAGCAGGCCCTGCCGCTCGTGCCGGAACTGGCCGGCATGGCCGAGGTCGCGCAGATCACCGGCAACACCAAGCAGCGCGCCAGCCAGCTGCGCCCCGCGCTGGAGCCCTACCTCGTCCAGGAGCTGGCCTCCGGGCCGGTCTACCTCGCCGAGGGTGTGCGCAGGTTCGCGGACAAGGAGTACAACCGCACGCCCGGGGTGCGCCGCACCGAGATCCCCCTGAGCCCGCTCGAGCGCGCCCTGCTGGAAACCCTCGCCGCGACGTCCTTCGGCACCGAGGTGCCCTCCCCCGCCGCCGGCCACCAGGTCGCCGCCGGCGCGATTGAAGGCGTTGTCGGCAACGGCCACCAGCTGCACCTGCACGCCCAGCCCGACGACTCCAACATCTCCGTGGCGCTCGGAACCCTCCTGGAGCACGGCCTGGTCCGCACCCGCCGGATCTACAAGAAGGAGATGCAGGACCTGGACGCCGGCCACGAGGAGGACCTGGTCGTCTCCCTCACGGGCAAGGGAGAGCGCCACTCCGGCATCACCGCCCCGTCCACCGGCGCCGCCGGCCGCGAGGGGTCCAAGTGAGCGCGGCCGCGGCCGGCGAGGTAGCCGCAGCGCGTCCGGATGCGGATCTCCACATCGCCGTCCTCAACGGCCACCGCGAGGCGTTCTTCGACGCCGGCCACGCGCAGCAGCTCGTCGAGCAGTGGAACAGCGTCCACGCCGGCACGATCGACCGCGACCGGGCCGAGGGATACCCCGAATCCGCGGACCGGCTCACGGGACACGTCGAGTCCTGCACGCAGGAGCACTGGCGCCGGCACGGGCCGGGCGGGATGACCGCGGTATGGACCCGGGTGCCGGCGTTCCACACGCAGCATGCGCGCAGTGCGAGCTTCACCGGCTTCGCCCGCCGGCGCGAGCTGCAGGCCAGCGGTCCGTACGTCCGCAGCGTCTGGGAGTTCCAGAGCTGGTACACCCCCCAGGCAGTGCGCCGGGCCATCGAGTTCCGCCCCCGCGGCGTAATCGAGGTCAAGGCCTACGGAGTCGACCAGCAGGCCGTGGAGACGGCGTTCGCGGACGCGGTCACCCACGTGCTCGCCAGCCCGAACACCGACGACCACCTCGATCTTGCCGACGTCCTCAAGGTCCTGCTCGGCCTGGCCGAGGGCGACCTCCGGCGCTACACGACCTTCGAGGCGCCCCTGCACACCGATGTGCGCGCGGCGATCGCCTGCGGCCTCGCCGAGGAGGAGGCCCAGCTGCAGCTCACCGCCGAGGGCCGGGCCTTCGCCGAGCGTCATGCCCTGGCCGCCCTGCCCGACCCGCGGCGCGATGCCTGGGAGGAGCTCCCGGAGCTCACCGCGGCGGTCACCGAGCTCGGTGACCTGCACGCGGCCGCGGCCCAGCTCCCGCGCTAGCCCTCGCCGTCCCCGTCCCCGTCCCATGAAGGAGATCTCGACTTGGCCCACCACCAGGAACCCGACCCCGCACTCGACCAGGCCCTCATGGCGGTCGTCTCCCCCAGTGACGACTTCCTTCAGGACGCCCGCAGCAAGGCCGAACTGGCCCGGACCCTGACCCACTTCGACGCTCTCGGGCGCGGCGTGGCGGCAGCCTTCAACGCCCGTGGCGTCGAGGGCGGCGGCTGGACGCACACCATGACGCCCGCTCACTGGGGCAACGTGACGGTGGGCCACCGCGACGGGATGCACTTCTCCTTCCGGCACCACGGGCGTTCCCGCAAGGGCGCCGCCGGCCGCCGCCTCACCGTGGAGACCGGATACCCGCACGGCTACAGCGGATGGCGCGCCGATCCGATCACCGTGTCGATGGACCGCGACCCGGATGCCATCGCCGGGGACGTGCTGCGCCGGCTGATGCCCGCCTACCAGGACACCCTCCGCGAGGCGCTGGAAGCCGCCGGCCGCAGGGAAGCGGCGCGCCGTGCGCGGGCCGGGCTGAACGAGCTCATCGAACAGCTCGTGCCGGGCCTTCACGGCATCGGCGGGCTGGACCCGCGCTCCGCTCCGGACCGGGACACCTCATTCTGGTCCGGCCGTGATCATGTGCCCGAGGGCCAGGTCGCGTTGCCCGTCGACGGGCGGGTGACGCTGAACCACGACGCCAGCGAGGTGGAGGTCAAGCTCACCCACGTACCGCCCGCTCTCGCCCTGCATCTCCTCGACTACCTGCGCCGGTGCGGCGTCATCGCCGGCCGGGTCCATGCAGTCGGCCCGGCGCGCGTCATCGCCGGGGAGCTGGAGCCGCGTGAACCCCTCCACGAGCGGGCGCAGCCGGAAGCTCGCCTGCTGCTCACCGGCGCATGACGCCCGAGCCCGCGGCCGCAGCCTCGGCTGCACCGTCCGCACAGCCCTCCCCGTTATCCCGCACCGAAGAAGGGACGCACATGTATAAGGACTTCACCTCCGGCCAGCTTGCCGATGCTCTGGAACGCGTCAAGGACCTGTCGCCCGAGCTGACCGGTCCGCTGTCGATGCTTGACGAGGCGAGCCTGGGCTGGACCTCGCGCTACCCGCAGCTGGCCGAGCCCCAGCAGGCGTTCAGCCAGGCGCGGCACAAACAGTGGCCCCGCACCCGCACCGAGCAGACCTGGCAGGAAGTCGTGACCACCGCGGCCGCTCTCTCCACGGCGCTGCGCGAGCTCGGCGACATCCGGCTGGAGCGGTGCACCGCGCAGACCGGGTGGGGCACCTGCGGTCTGGCGCTGCCCGAGCAGGGTCCGTGCCGCGCCAAGAAGGAGCACCTCGCTCCGGCTGGCTCGGAGACGGACCAGTGAGGCCGGGCGCAGGGCAGGTCTGGGCGGGGGACGGCGACGTCCTCGAAGTGGAGTCCTTCGACGGCGCCTACGCGGTGGTCTTCAGCCGCCAGTTCCGCCAGCAGCAGGTCGTCAACGGCGGCCACTTCGGCCGGCGCTTCCATCTCGTGTACGGGCCGGAGGCCTCCACGCAGTGGCATCAGATCTGGGTCGAGCCCGCCGCCGAAGTGGCGGACGAGCAGACGTGGATCTCCGAGATCGACGCCGCGCTGCTGCGCGGCGGCAAGGGATTCGTCGTACGGCAGGGCCCGGCCCACGAGGCCAGGTTCGCGCGGGGTGTCCAGGGATTCGAGCTGAAGGTCTTCGGCGAGCAGGTCGTCTACGACGAGGTGTTGCGCGCGCTGGCCTCGTTCGCTCCGCCCGCCGTCGTCGTAGCCGACGCGCACCACGAGGGCTGAGGACCGGCCACACCTGCGAGGAGGGGAGTCACCGAGGTGACGGAATGGTGGAAGCCCGCGGGCGTGCAGCCGGCGGACGGAGAGAAGACCGGCATGGTGGTGCCGCGGCTGACGCTGGACCCGGAACTGCCGGCGCCTGTCCAAGAGCTCCTGCGGCAGGCCGAGCCCGCGCAGCTGCGCGCAGCGCTGAGCTCTGACCTCACCAGCGAGTGGTGGGGGCTGGCCGACCCGCTCGGCGGGCGTCGCGCCTCCTGGTGGTTCGGATGGATGTTGCTCAGTGCGTTCGCCCGCAGCGTGCCCATGGCCGAAGCTGGAGTCTGCGCCTACGGGCTGGCCGCCGCGATCGCGGTGTCGAAGCGCCGACGGCGCCTGTCGGCACTGCGCCGGATAGCCGCTGTGCACGCCCATTTCGTCCTCAACCAGGAACTCGACTCCGACGCAGGCGAGCTGCTTGCCCGTGCCGCACGGGCCGTCTCCCACGTACAGCGCTCCTCGGTGCAGCGGCTGGACCCGGCTGACAAGCAGCACAACGACCGTCGGCTGGACAGCCAGGTGTGGGAAATCGCCGACTCGCTGCGCACCTACAGCCGCGTGGCCGGACAAGGCCCCACGCAGGCGGTGAGCGCGGTGGTGGCGCAGGCCCTGGAACCCCGCAACAAGGTCCTGCGGATCAGCCTGGCCAGTATCGGGCGCCGCGTCGAGGCCTTGGAGCACTACGCCGCACAGATCGCCGAGGCCGAACGGCGGCATCACGAGCTCAGGCAGCTGCGGCAACTGGCCACGGGGACCGAGGAACTCCTCGACCTCCTCGCATCCACCGCCCGCGATGAGCTCGCGGTCGCCGAGATCGAGGGGATGAGCGACGAGGTCGCCAAAGCCCTCGACCTCTTCAACGAAGCGCTGCAGTCGGCACAGGATGCCGCCGCCGTGGCGCTGCCCTCACCGGTGGCGACGAGCACGCACCCCGCGGCTCCGTCCGGCGGGACGGAAACACCGTGAGGAACAACCCGCCCGGCGCTTACGCCCAGGGCGCCCACCTCCGCGCGACGGCATTCCCAGCCCCAGGAAGTCAGGAGATCACCGGATGAGCGATCAGGACCAGGACCTCAGCGACGCAGAGGTCGAACTTCGGATGGCCAACGCCGCGCAGGCCGAAGAGCAGGGCCGGTTCCGTGATGCTGCCCGCCTCTACGACCAACTCGGCCAGGACATCCAGACCCATCACGGACGCTTCGACGCCCGCGCGCTCGACGCCTTCGAGGGAGTGGCCCGCGCGATCCGCAAAGGTGCCGAAGGCGCCAAGGACCCGACGGCAGGATGACCACCTGGACCGAAACTGAGCGCCCCGTGCCCGGCTCCCCGCCTCCGCCGCCCGCCTCGTACTCGGACTATCGGCGTGCGCCGTCCGCTCGCCTCTGCGCCGCTGTGAGGGGCGTCACGCCCCGTCTGGTCTTCGGGAGCAGAGCGACAGGCAAGGCGCGAGCACAGTGAGTCAGCGCACCCCAAAGCGCGCAACTCACCCGGCTATGGAGGCACTTCCCCATGTTCGCCACCGTGTTCGTTCTGTTGTACGCCGCGCATCTGCTCTCCGACTACGCCCTGCAGAGCGATCACCAGGCCGAGCACAAGGCCGAGCCCGGCATCACCGGATGGTGCGCCAACCTGTCCCACGCCGCGACACACGTACTCGTCTCGGCGGTGCTGCTGGCCCTGGGCACAGCGGTGCTGAACCTGCCGGTGAGCGGTCCGATCACGGCCGTCTCCCTGGCGTGGGTCGGCGCCTCGCACGCTCTTCTGGACCGCCGGTGGCCTGTCCTGTGGTGGATGGAGCACGTCGGCCGGGCGCCGAAGTACGCGGCCAACGGCGGCGCCGCCTTCGTCGACCAGGCCGGTCACGTCACCGCGCTCGTCCTGGCTGCCCTTGCGGCCGCCGCCTGATCCGCATCGCTGCCGTACTCCGTGCCCGGCGCCGCTCGGCGTAGGGCAGGGTGTTTTCCAACCAACCAGGCCGTGTGACGGTCGAGATCGAAGCCGGGTGCCGCCCGGTGAAGGAGCAATCATGTTGTCCGTCAGCGAGGTCGACCTTCTGGCCGAGGGCGCGCATGCCGGCCAGGTCGACAAGATCGGCGTCCCCTACATCGAGCATGTCCGCGCGGTGGCCGCCGGGCTCGCGCCGTTCGGCGACGAGCTCGTCATGGCGGGCCTCCTGCACGACGTCGTGGAGGACACCGACTGGACCGCCGGGAAGCTGGCGGGCGCCGGGATTCCCGAGCGGGTCGTCGGGATCGTCGAGGCGGTGACCAACGAGGCGGGCATGACGTACGAGGAGAAAATCCGGCGCATCACCGCCGACCGGTCGGCGACGCTCCTGAAGATCTCCGACAACGCCCACAACAGCCGCCCCGACCGAGCCGCCCAGCTCCCGGCGGAGAAGCGGGAGCGCCTGACGGCGAAGTACCGCACGGCGCGCGCCGCATTGTGGCCGGCAGCGAGCCGCGCCGACGTCGAGGCGATCGTGCGGATCGTCAATCCTGCGCTGCTCGCCGAGCTGGATGAAGTCTTCGGCTCGTCCTCGGCTCCTGTGGGAGGGCCCGCGTGACCCAGCCCGGTGACCGCAACGATCCGGTCGAGGAAGTCACCCGGCTCCTGAAGTCGGCCGCCGGCCCCGTGAACCCCATGGTGCTGCTGGTCGGTCCTCCCCTGTCGGGCATCACGCGGTCGATGTACGAGGCGGTCCAGAGCTGCCTCCCGCACGGGCGGCTGTACCGGCTCACCGCTGCCGACCTTGCGGCCCGGCCAGACCTTCCAAGCCTGTTCAGCGGGGACGGCCCGCACGTCCTGTGGCTCGACGGCCTGACGCCGGCCGACCTCGTCCTGCTCGGCCGCGGAATCCTCGATCAGGTCCTCCCCCGCGCCCTGGTGCTGGCCAGCATCGACACCTTCTGGGCCGACCGCGTACTGCGGGACAGCTCGGCAGCCACCGCCCCTGCCCGGACGGTCCTCCTGGAATACGCGAACCGCATCACGGTGCCGTTCACGCTGACCCCGCGCGAGCGGTCCTGGCTCAGGGAAATGGGCTACCCCGTCAGCAAAGGGATCGCCGAGTCGCTCGTCGGCGGCGAGAACCTGATCAAGCACTACCGGCGCGGAGCGCGGAGTAACCCCGACGGGCATCGGCTGGTCCAGGCCGTCGTCGACGTACGTCGCTGCGGTGTCCATCGCCCGCTCCACGAGGACGAGTTGCAGAGCCTGTGGGAGGCACAGGGTCGCTGCGACGACTCCTTGCACGCGTTCCGGCGCGCGTTGGACTGGGCCAGCTCCATCCCCGAGGGCGCCACAACGGGACTTCTCTTCCGTGCACGCGGCGGCGAGTCGGACGCCTGGCGGGTGCTCGGCTACGCGGCCGGCGCCGACAACGGAGATCACGGGCATAAGGCCCGTCCCCTCGACGATGGCGCGTGGAAGCGGACGCGGGAGGTGTTCGCGGACGTCGACGATCAGTACGCGCTGGGCATCGCCGCGCACCTGCACGGCCGTGCCGACACCGCACGCCTCGCCCTCGCACACACCGTTCAGGTTTCGGCCCCGGAGCATCCCCTCGCAGCTGCGGCCGACGACGCACTCCGGTCTCTGGAGGCCGAGGGCTCGGTGTAGCGCCCACCGGTGACGCCTGATCGAGCGCTGCGGTTGGCGGACTCCAGGGCGGCAGTGCGCAGGAAGTTGGTGGCTTTGTCCGGCAGGCGGAGGCTTCGTAGTGTTCTGGGGGGCGGGAAACTCGGTACGCGGCAGGTCAGGCGGGGTGAAGAATCCCGGGTATGCGGCATCTCCTTCCCTCGCGCCCCGTGCCGGAGCACCGGTACATCGAGCGCGTTCTGCGCCACTCGCCGGACTCGCTGGTCCGGCTGATCGCGGCCACCAGCCCTGGGCTTCCGGCCGTCCGTGACCTCGGGAAGCGGGATCTCGGCCCGTACGGTCCGTGGGCCCTGCAGGATGCGGCGTGGGTGTCCCTGGCTCTGGGAAGCGACGCCAGGCCGGCGGCAACGAGCGACGACCTCGCGGAGATCGTCGGCCTCTACCTGGCCCTGGACGACCCGGTCACCCACGACCCCGACGACGGATTCCGGCTGGAGCGCTTCCTCCAGCGCGTCACCCACCAGCAGGGCGGCTGGCAGGAGAGCGACTACGCGCAGCTCAGCCGGTCCGTCGCCCTGCTCCAGCAGACGCCTCAGCCCGACGGTCTGGAAGTCGTCCGCCCCGGATGGGATCACGAGTTGCTCGGCTGCTCGCTGACCGACTACGTCGGCCTCGCCGAGCTCGTCTGGGCCTGCGCCACCCACCACCCGGACCCGCGCCGCCGGGGCCGGTTCGCCGTGGAGTGGTACCCGGCCCGGGACTACGTCGAGTTCGACCATCTGCGCTCTCCTGCCCAGGTCAAGGCTGTGCTGCGGCGGCACTTCGCCACCACCAAGCTCAGGCTCCGTACGAGCTTCCCCGCTGGTGCCGACCCTCTCGTGAGGCGCTACACCCACAACCCGCTGCGGTCCCGCCCCCTGGTCAGCGGGATGCCCGGCGGGTACCTCGTGCCGGTCCCGGCCGCGGTGCTCGCCAAGGCCACACCGCTCGGCTTGTACTACACCGGGGGCGACAACAACTCGGAGCGGGGCAAGGCCTTCACTCGCGACCTGGGCCACCTGTTCGAACGGTACGTGGGCCGCCAGCTCGCCCTGCTCGCCGACGCCGAGGTGCACGCCGAGGTGGAGTACAAGCTGCCCAAGAAGCAGAAGGGGAAGTCGGTCGACTGGATCGTGGTCTTCCCGGACCTGGTGCTCCTGGTCGAGGTCAAGTCGACCAGGCCGGGCGAGGCGCTGCGCCTGGGCGCGGAGAACTTCACCACGATCCTGGACAGCCAGTTCCGCAAGGCCTTCAAACAGGTCGACAACTCGGCGGACCGCATCCGCTCCGGGGCGCACCCCGAGTTCGACCACATCCCGCGGGATCGTCCGATGGTCGGCATGGTGGTCACCGCCGAGCAGTTCCACCAGATCAACACGCCCGAACACCGGAGCGAGCTGCCGTCGACCAGCGTGCCAGTGACCGTGACCGCCATCCAGGAACTGGAGGACGCGGTCACCATCACCGGCACGAGCCTGGCCGACGTGCTGCGCGCGAGCGCCGCCGACGGTGGCGCGGCGCTGCGGCCGCTCTTCCAGGGATACAAGTTCCTGGATCACAACGCGGTTCTGGAGCAGGGCTGGTCGGCCATTCCGTTCGCGCGGCCCCGAGGCCCCGGCAGGGGGCCAGCCCGGTGACACCGTGCGCGAATGGGGCGCCCTGTCCGGGGGGACACCACGTCCGGCGCCCTCGCCGTCGAACGTGCCGACCACTCGATTCCCGCGGTCAGGCCGCCCCCTCGTCGACGGCCTGACCGTGTGAGCAGGCATGATGCTCTTCATGAAGGACGAGGAAGCACCTGCCCCGGCGCTGACCCCGGCCGCAGTGCGACGGCGGTTCGCCGCTGCGGCGTGGGGGTCGGCCATCGCCTGGCCGATACTCACCGCCGCCGTCTCCCCCCTGCTCATGTGGTGGATGGACATCAGCTGGGACGAGATGCTGACCGCCGACTTCGCCGCGTCGGCCCTCCTCCCGCTCGTCCCGGTGACCCTCTACTTCGCCGTCGACGCGGCGCGCACCGTACGCAGGGAGCAGCAGGAGGTCGCCGAGAACGCGCTCGTCCTGGTCGCCGCTGCCCGGTCCGGCGACCCGTCGGACCTACGGAACAGCGCACGCCATTTCGGCAACTCCCTGTTGCAGGCCAGGAGCGCGTTCAACACGCGTGTTCTTCCACGGCAGGCCACTCTGCGCTTCGCTCGCGGTGTCCTCGGCGAGGCAGAGGCCGCTCAGCTCAGTACCGCGTCCCTGGAGGCCGTCGGGGAGCTGGCCCAGATGAAGGCATAGCCGGCGCTGCCCTGCTTCGAGGCTCGGAGCCAGCACAGCATCCGAGGGTGCCCCGCCTCGCGAGGCGTACGCGCGCCGGCATCCGTTGCCGCCGGCCAGGCGGATTTCGCGAACGCCACCGGCCGTGCAGCGTGGGTGCCTCAGCGCTGTGCGGTCAGTTGCTGGTCGAGGGGTTGACGGCGTTGCGGATGGCCATGTCCACGGCCCGTTCGCCCGCGAGTTCGTAGTAGTAGCGGGCGCTGCCGGGATGCTCGTGCAGCACCCCGGCGAGGATCCGGGCTGCCTGGCCGTGCAGACGGCGCAGCCAGTCCCGCGTCGCGATCTGCTGGTCGAACTCGTTGGACGCCTCGTCCCAGGTGCACATGCCGCGGGCGGCCTCCTCCAGGAGGTCCCACTGCTCCGCCTCGGCAGCGTGGCGGGCGACGCCGCGCAGCCAGGCGATGGCCCGCTTGGACTCGTTCCAGTGCGGCCAGCCGGTGCCGTCGCCCCGGACGTGAGCGGTCATCGCCTCCACCAGGGTGCGGGTCTGCTCGGGGTGGTCCAGCAGGAGCGGCGCGGCCGTGTCCATGTCCAGGCCGGGCAGGACGTCCAGGTAGAGCTCGTAGTCGTCTCCGTGGTCGGCGGCCAGAGCCAGGAGCCGGCGGGCGGCGTCGGTGTCTCCCTCCTGGGCCGCCGCCAGGACCTGGTGGGCCCGCGCGACGGGCAGGTCGATCTGCGGTGCAGTCTCCTGCTCGACCAGGTCGAGGAAGTCGGCGATCGTCTGCGGGCGCTGGAGCGGATCGCGGTAGGTGCACCGCCGGACGACGCCGCGCCAGGGCCCGGCCGGCAGCAGCGGCACGTTCACCTCCGGGGGAAGGCCGGTGAGCAGCCAGCCGATGACCTTGCCCAGGCTGTAGATGTCGCTGGCGGGCGTGGCGTTGTGCGGATCGACGGACAGCTCGGGGGCGCCGAACTCGACGGTCCCGATCGTGGTGCCGGTGCGCTTGGGGTTGGTTGTCTGCCCGCGGGGACGGCGCACGATGCCCCAGTCGCCGAGGACCCACCGGCCGTCGAGGAGGAGGATGTTGGCGGGCTTGATGTCGCGGTGCAGGTAGTCCAGGCGGTGGGCGTCGGCCAGGGCGGAGGCGACCGCGTCGACCAGGGCCCGCAGTTGCGCCTCGTCGCGCTGCAGCTCGGGCTGGAGGCCTTCGGCGGTGTTCTGGGCCATCGGCATGACGAACCACTCGGCCCGGGGGCTGGAGTCGAGGACGGGCATCACGTGGCGGTTGGCGCCGAGCTTCTGCGCCACCTCGATCTCGCGCAGCATCCTCGCGGTCAGGTTTTCGCGCAGCGAGCGCGGCTTCTTGAACGCGACGACGGTGCCCGTCTCCTTGTGCACGGCCTCGTGGACGATGCCCATGCCGCCCTGGCCGTCCGGCAGCGGGAACTTCTGCAGGGCGTAGTCCTTCTTCACCCCGCGGGCCTGGCGGCGCACCGCGTCGTATGGGTCGGCGGCCGGCGGTGGCGCGAGGTCCCCGGCCGTTGGTGCGTTGGCGGGGACGTGGCCGGTGATCTTCATGAGGACGGGGTGGACGGCGTTGACGTCGTTGGTCGGCAGGGATCCCAGCAGGTACGCGGGGCCGCCCGCCGGGCTCTGGAGGAGCCCGTGGACGTCGCCGAGCTGCACCTCGGCGACCACGTCGCTGGTGCGGCCGGCCGCGTCGAGGGCGTGCACTTCCACGCCGACCCCCGAGCCGGAGCGTCCGGCCACCAGGACGGTGCCGCCGCCGCTGTATGCGAGATGTCCCGGGTAGGACACCGGAGTCAGCATCCAGCTCTCGCGTCCCCGGGCGCTGGTGCTGACGGCGAGGTCGACGACGGCGCTGTGTCCGCCGGCGGCGAGGAGGAAGCGACGCTCGCCGAGCCAGGCGGCCGAGCGGACCGACGCGTCGAAGTCGAGGGAGAACCGCTGCTGGTCGCCCACCTGCTGGGCGAGCCGCGTGAGGGCCAGGGTCGAGCCGGTGCCGGCGCCGAGGGTTGCGCCGGATCCGGACAGGACCCACACGCTCGCGTCGGGGCCGAGCAGCAGGTTGGCGTTCGCCTCGAATCCGCCGCCGGCCGCCTGCAGTACGCCCTCGCGCCACCTCACCACCGCCGGCCCGCACAGCACCCACACCGTGCCGTCGGGCAGCACCGCGGCATCACCGTGGACGCCGGGAAGTGGCAGCCGCCACCTGGTCCCTCCCCGCTGCAGGTCCACCTCGGCCAGACCGGTTTCGGTGGTGATCAGCGCGCGGTTCGCGGACTCCCAGGCCAGCCCGGTCGGCCGCAGCGGCCAGGACTCGCCCGCCATGACGACAGAGAGGTCGATGCCCGCCGCCGGGCGGGACGGCACGCTCGCCGCCCCGGCCGGGCGGGCCGCCAGAGCCAGTACTGGGGCCTGTTCTGGAGGCTGTTCCAGCAGGAGCTCGTGCAGCAGGGTGTGCGGCGGCCGCGGCGGGCGGAAGGCCGCGCGGATCAGGGACGCGAGGGATACGAGGTCGCACACGGCGGCCTCGAGATGGTCACGGTCCAGGAGAACGCCCTGCGTCGACAGGGCGCTGCTCACGGCGTCGTCCATCTCCTGGCCCGTGACCCTCGCGCAGATCAGGATCCATCGCACCCCCGGCCCGAGGTCGCGTTCGCGGGCGCGCACCGCGTCGCGGGCCGCCTCGGGCGCGTCGTCGCCGGCCGCGGCCGACACGGTGATCGCGTAGTCGCGTCCGGCGAGTTCGAAGAACACGGCCGGCTCGTCGGGTGATCGGTGGGCGAGGGTCGCGTCGGGGTCGGTGCGCCGGATCAGCGCCGCGACCACCTCGACCAGGAGCCGGTAGCGGTCCTGCGCCGGTAGTTCGTCGCTGTGGACCTGGCCGTACTCGGCCAGCAGCTCCCGTACGTCCTCCATCGCCCCGCCCGTGCATCGTGCCGGCCCCGGGCTTCGTGCCCGCCGCGGTGATTGTCCCGCACGGCAGGGCGCGACGTGCGCGATCACCGGGATCCTCCAGCCACCCGCGGACCGCTCCGGGCCCTGCTCGCCGTCGGCGTCCCGCTCCCCTGGCGCTGGTGCCGGGCGGTGACGGTGAGCGTGACGGCGTCAGGGTGCCGGGGGTGCGCTGCGCCTGTGGGGATATCCCGGCGGTTCGGGGTCGATGATGCCGAGCGCGCACCCCTGCGCGACGGCCTCGTAGAGGGTACGCGCGCGGAGATGGATCTGCGCGCGATGCAGGAGCCGGCCCGCGGTCTCGGGCCGCACCCTGAGATCCTCGGCGACCTCCAGATGGTGCTGGCCGCTCGCGAGGAGTCGGAGCGCGGCCAGTTCGTGCTCGGTGAGCTGCGGATGCCACCGCAGGATCGGCCGGGCGATGTGCGGGTGTTCGGTCTCCACGCCGTAGCCGGCGGCGCGCAGGCGCTCGGCCACCTCTTCGGCGACCGCGACCGACCGATGGCGGCCGCCCCCGCACACCACGTGCAGGTCGACGCGCCGGCCGGTCCTCGCCTGACCAAGGAGCGCGAGCGCGCGGCGGGTGCTGCGGTCGATGAGGCGCTCCGCTCCGGGCGAGCTGAGGACGTAGGCGCGCACCTCGGGATCCAGGCCGGTGGAGTGGAGCATCCGGTCGCGCATGGCCGGGTCCTCGGGCGGGTTGCGCAGCGGGCGGGCATCCACGCGGAGCGCGTCGCCTCGGGGTGCGTCGTGGTGGCCTTCTCCGTAGCTGATGATCACGGTCTGGATGAGGGCATGCGGGGACTGGGAGCCCATAAGGTCGCTGGTCATGCGGTCAGTCTCGGATCAACTCGGTTGGTCGTGAAGGGTGTTGGGCGCGTTGCCTGTTGCCTCTTTCTGCGGGGCAGCGACTTGGGCTCATGCCGCCTGCGCGGGTGGAGCGGCCGAGCCCTACGGGGCGGGTGGGGTCGACGGTGTCCCGGCCGCGCCTTCGAACTTCGAGGAGTTCGCGCACGCTGCGCGCCGGGCGGTGGTGGCCGGGCCGTCGGGCAGAGGGCCGCCCCATGCGCGTTCGCTGAGGAGACCGGGTTCTGCCGGCCGGACCGTTCGCGGGTCGACGGCTTCCAGGGGCGCGCGCCGGCGGCGGACGGCGAGGCACGGTCTTCGCTGCGGTCGGTCGGCAGGAGCCAGAAGATGCGCCGGTCGTAGCGGCCGGAGTCCCTACTTCAGTCCCTCGGGCATCGTCGCAGCTCAGTGGGCGTGTGGCGCGGTGCTCAGGGACAGACAGGGACTGAGTTCCGCAATTGTGGGGCGCTGGAGTCGGCACGGCGATGGGCACCTTCACCTCCTGCGCGGTCGGCGGTGGTTCGACGGCGAGTTGGCCGGTCGCAGTGAGCGCGGTCGCCAGCCACACGGGCAGCAGAGCCGGGCGGCGGACCGGGCCGATCGGCCGGTCCGCAGGTCGTCGTGGTGCCCCGTGCGGCGATGAGCCTGCCTTCGGCGCGCACGTCGAGCTGCCACCCCAGGCGGCGGCCGCGGTGGTCCCGCCGCCAGAGCTGTACCAGCGTGTCTTGGCCGGCGCCCGGAGCCACAGGTGGATCTCGAAGGTGCTGGTCATGCGGCTCGCTCCGCTTCCTGGCCGTCGGCAGGATCCGGACCGTTCCAGACCGGCCGGTACCGGTCCCGTACGTCCCAGCCGCGCCAGCGTTGGTCGAGGAGTTCGCCGGTGTCGGGGTCGAGGACGCCTTCGGGAACCAGAACAGGACGCGGCCGCTGGGGCCGGGCCCGGGTGTTGCGTTCGGCGATGTACCGCTGGTAGTTGGCGCGTTCGCGGGCGTGCCGCGCTCTGCGGCGCTCGCCGAAGCCCGCGGTGCCCTGCTGCTCGGCGGCCTCGGCGAGGACCTGGTCGTCGGGCTGGAGACGGGCCGGGCCGGCAAGGTCGGGGGCCAGGTAGTACAGGCCCTCGCACTCGCGGGCGAGGCCGTCGGCGACGAGTTTGTCCAGGCGGCGGCCGACGGTGGTGCGGTGCAGGCTGGTTGCCCGCTGCAGCTGGGCGGGCGCGAGTCCTTCCGTGACGTCGAGGCACGCCAGGATGCGGGCGCCGCTGGTGCCGTGGCCATAGTGGTGGAAGGCGTCGTGGGCCATCACCGAGGCGAGTGCGGCGGTGTCGGTGAAGGTGTGCGGATCCGGGACAGTTGCCAGCTCCCCGGGAGTGGGGGGCAGAAAGTGTCCCGGAGCTGCACGAGCGAGGAGCTCCGGGACGTGGTCGGGGATCTTCAGCCGCCACCTCGAGCCGTGGTTCTTGCCGGTGCCGGCCTCCATCAGCTGAAGCCACCCGGCTTCGACGAGCCGCTTGTCGCTGGCCTCGGCGGTCGACTTCGCGCAGCCCATCCGCTCCGCGTGCGGGCGCAGCGCGGTGGTGTGCTCCAGGCCGCCGGCCCGCTCGCACAGCGTCAACCGTGCGGCGAGGTTCTTCTGGTCGACCGCTCCCCCGCCGCGGGACGGCCAGGCGAGGTGTTCCACGGCATGGCGGACCTTGGTGATCTGTTCCAGGGCGTCCGGACGGCCGGTGATCGTGCCGTTGCGGCCGGCGAACTCGCGGGCCTTGTCCAGCATCGCGGTGAGCTTGTTCTCCGCGTACTGGGCGCCCTTGCGCTCGCGGAGCCTGCGCGCCCACCAGCCGCCCCGGGTCGGCGTGTAGATGAGGGCCTGGTGGAAGTCGGCGGGCGTCCATTCGCGGCCCGGCTGTGAGCACGCGAGCGCGAGCGCCATGGTGAGCCGGTAGCCGGAGTCTGGATCGTCCCGGCCGGCGTAGCGCCCCTCGACGTCACCCTCCAGCAGCAGCCGGCGGGAGCGTCGGCTGAGCGGGCGCCGCTCCCACACCGGCACCGCCGGAGTACGGCCGGCCCGGGGAAGAGTCCTGGTGTTCATGGCATCTCCCCAGGTGGCAGGGGGGACACCACATCCCGCAGCACCCGCACCTGCCGGCGGCCCGGTGGCGCGGACGAGGACGGCCGCGGGCCGCCGTACGGCGCCGAGACCGTGGTGATGGCGAGGGCGTTCATGCCGCGCTCACCGCCTCCAGTGCCCGTGCCCCGGCATCCTGCGCCTGGTCTTCGGGTAGCTCCTGGTCGGCGAGTTCGGCACAGCGGCTCGCCCAGTCCGTCACCGTGGGCCTGGCCGGCTGCTCGCCCCGGGCGGTCCGCAGCTGCCGGGCCCGGTCGGCGAACAAGACCTCCACCGTCCGCCCCAGGGCCTCGTCCGCTGCCCGCTCGGCGGCCGCCTGGGCCATCGCCCGGGTCGGGTACCGGTGTGCCGAGCGCATCTTGGCGTCGTACGCCTTGTCCGCCTCCCGCTCGGCCTCGGCCGACCGCATCAGCCGACCGTTCAGGCTCTCGCGCCGCTGGTCGCGGAGCTTCGCGGCGATCTCCCGGCCAGCGAACAACAGGCCGACGTCCTCGATGCCGTCACCGCGCAGCCGCTCCAGCTGCTGCTCCAGCAGCACCCGGGTGTCCGCCGCGCACCGCGCGGTGGTCTCCGCGACCGCCGACGGGGCGGTGAGGTCGGCGCGGGCCATCACCGCAAGGTCCACGGCCTCGGCCAACAGCCGCTCCACAGCGCGGCGTTCGCTGCACAGCAGGCACCGGCCGGCCGCGTCCGGGATCCCGCAGTCCTCGCAGGGCCGGGCCAGGCGCTCCTGCTCGGCTGCCGCGTTCTGCGCGCGGCGCTGCTCGACGACCTTCGCGCGGGCCTGCCGCTCGGCCTGTGCCCGCTCCCGCCGTACGGCCTGGGCCGCTGCCTCGGACGTCACCGCGGCGTTCAACCGCTTCTCGGTCTCGGCCTGCAGCACCGCCGGCGCCGCCCCGGCCAGCTCCCGGGCGGTCTCCGCGGCGATCCGCGCACGCAGTCCCCGCCGGTCACCGATCAGGACCTGGCAGCTGGGGCAATCGGCGCCGGAGTCCATCCGCCGGCCCTCGTCGCACAGCTGCGACCAGCACCACGCCCGCTGCACCAGGCCACGGCCCAGGATCCACCCCACCGGATCGGTAACCGGCCGGCCCATCTGCTGATCAAGGCGCCGCTCCAGGCGCTCAGCGAGGACCTGTTCGGCTTCGGCCGGTCCGACGATCCCGCGCACCACGCCGAGCTGGAACCGGACAGCAGCAGCGACATGGCGGCGGGCCCCCGGCCGTAGGATCTGCTCCCACACCGGCCGTACCGGCGCGAGCACCGACTCCAGGCCCGCCGGCAAGGCCGCAGGCCGCACGAAGACCAGCGTCCCCGCCTGCTTCGCCGGTGCCTTCACCGAGCCGAGCTCGGCCGACCGGCCCGACTCACCAACTGCCGCTTCCTGCTGCTGTTCCCCGCGCAGCGGGCCGCCCAGCCCGCCACCAGCCGCAGCCGCGCCAACCTCGCTGTGATCCGACCCGTCCTCGCGGGCGCCCGCGCACTCCGGCAGATCACCGCACCCCGGATCGGCTTCGCCGGAAAACCCACCAGCAAGCGAGAGGGAACCAGAGAGAGAAACCCCCAGCGCGTGGTCAGCGTGGAGGGGTGCACCAGCAGGGCGCTCCACCACACCGCTCTCCGGCACGGCCTCAAGAGCCTCTCCCCCGCTGGTGACAGGGCCTTCCTCCTCCGGCTGGGCCTCAAGATCCCCGGGTGCAGCAACGGGGCGCTGGACGACCACGAGCTCGACATCGTCGAACGACTCCTGCTGCCAGCCCTCCCCCGACAGCACCAAGGCCCCGCCGACCGCCTCGTCCTCAACCTGGGCCGAACCGTGCGCGCACGACGAGCACCGTTCGGGCTGCTCCTCGAACTCCTCGGCGCCACCCCCGACACCAACCTGCGGCGCCGCGTCCCGACCGAACGCGGACGCGATCGCGGGCAGCACCAGCCGGCCCTTGCCGTACTGGCCCGTCTCCGTCGTCCCACGCACCACCTCGACGACCTGAAGCCGCTCCAGGCGGTCGACGACCTTGCCGCCACCGGACACCGAACACCCCAGCGCCTTCGCGACCGTGGCGTCCGCGCGCCCGCGGCCCTCCTTCACCGAGCCGCCCACCAGACGAACCCGACCGTCCGGCCGCGTCTGCAGCGCGAGCAGCAGCAGAGCGAGCCGATCCGTCGCAGCCCCCCTGCCCCGCCGGGTCCCCAGCAGCCCCGGCGGCGTCACCGGACCGTCGATCGGCGCCCAGCCCGGCGCGAACAGCGCCTCACAGAATCGAAGAAGCGTCGCCAGGTCCTTACGGGCCAAGGCGAGCGGGTGCATCGGATCGCCGCTCTCCCGCGCGGCGAGCAACGGCAGGAACTTCCACTCCAGGCCCGTCACCCGGCCGGCCTCATCCGTCAGCGCGCTGGTCTCCACCACACCAGCCGCGCGCATCAGGGGCAGCACCTTGTGGTCGACGTACGACTCGGAGAACCCGAGCCACCGCCCCATCTCCCCCGCCCGATACCGCAACACGACACTGCGCGCCGACGCCTTCGCCAGCAACACCACCGCCGCCAGACGCACCGAATCCGGCGCATCCTTCAGGGACTTGTCCGCCAGGAGGCACCGCACCGCGGCGTACAGCCGGGCACGCATCGCCCGGTTCAACACCAACGGATCACCGGGCCCCGACTCCGGGACCGGACCAGCCAACTCAACAACCTCGCCCGCGCGCGCACTACGACGCCAGGACGAACCAGAACGCTTGGATCGAGCCGCTCCATCAGCCGATTTCGGCATGACTGAGCCAGCCCTCGTACGGACAGCGATGATCTGCTCCATAATCGAGGTAGGCAGGGGACACCGTCACCGCGGCTCGATCTGGCTAGGGAAAGCACGAGAGACGAACCCGGCGACACCGGCACTCAGCTGGCTATCTGGCTGACCAACACCCCCTCCACGCAGTGCGAACGGCCCGGGATCTGCGGTCCCGGGCTCTTCGCGTTCTGGGCCACCCTGCACGGCATGACCTGTGGATAAGTCCCAGCGGACGCGACCGTGGTACACAGGGCGATGCCGGGCGCCGACCGATGAGGCTCTGGGTGCTTAGTCACCCCGAGCGATCGCGTGCCCTCACGCAGCACGGAGGAAGAAGGCACGGCATTTCCTCCTCTGCGGATGGGTTGAGCTGGGCTTTGCGTCGCTTTCGGATCTGGCAAGCGAACCGCTTATCCGAGGTGAATATCGAGGTCCCCCTTAGCGGGTTCTTCCGCGATTCTCGGAATTCAAGATCCTCAGTATTCGATTAGGCGCTCGTCACCCTACACCCTCTCTGACCTGCGACACTGCCGTTTCGAGATTGGCGTGGCGATGTGGAGTCGTCCCCCAAGGAGCGATATTTTGCGCGTCAGATTCGCCCACCAGATGGCGAAAGTGTCGCTTGAATTTGGTGACTGAAAGTTCGACATGAAGGCAAAGCGTCAGCGCAGAAGTGGACCGCGTTTTGTGTATGCCAACTGAACTTCCGAGAGTCAAAGTGCGGCCCGTATTGTGCTTCCTCGCGTTCGAGGAGATGCACGGTTTGGGGCGACATCCGTCCCGGTCGTAGGGGCGAGTACCCCGGGTACCCGAGCAGTGGCGTCCGCCGCGAGCTGAGCGGCGCGGTGAGATCATCACTCAGTCCCTCCCCCGACGCGGCGCCTGCACCCACGGTGCGGTCCTCCCCCGACGCGGCGCCTGCACCCACGGTGCGATGGGGGCGCAGGGAGACTTGGTAGAGCAGCGACCCGCCAGTTTGCTGGCTTCCGCTCCGATCCGGCGCTGCGAGTGAGACCCCAACACGCCGTACACAGCATCCCGTTTGCCCCACTTTCGCGGTCAGGGGTCGCCCATCCGGAGCAGCCACCACGCCTGAAACATGATCATCTCGGGCAACACGCCGTACCTTAGCTCACTGACATGTCGGTGACTGATAAGTTGCCCACCATGTCCACCCCGAACAGTGATTCCGGCACTGAAAAGCTCATCGCGAACGTCATGCCAGAGATGCGCCGCGATCTCAAGATCAGAGCGGCTGAACACGGCTTGAACGTCTCAGACGCGATCGTCCATGCACTCCACTCCTGGTACGACACCCCGTCCGCGGAGAAGGTAGAGGTGAAGGGCGCCAAGTCCTGGGCCTCGTACGTTCCTGCCGGAGGAGTCGCCCGCTTCGAGGACGAGTGCGAAGCCCGCAAGGTGACGAAGGTGCAGGGCATCGCCCAGGCCATCACCCTGTGGCTACTCCGCCACCCCTCCCCCGTCGAGCGCGTGGTCCGCCAGCCCGTCAAGCGAATCCTCGTAGGCAATCAGAAGGGGGGTGTTGGGAAGACCTTCATCGCCGCCGCACTTGCCCAGGCCCTCGCAGAGCTGGGCCTCAAGGTCCTGCTCGTCGACTACGACCCCCAGGGGCACCTCTCAGCACGCTTGCAGGTTGCTGAGCTCCCCACCGGAGGCGACAGCCTCCTGACGCACATGCTCGGCAAGGCCACGCAGCACCTACGCCGGTCCATCATCGCGCTCGAGGAAGTGCCGATGGAGGGACGCGAGATCAACCCGGGCCCGATGTTCGACGGCAGGCTGCACATACTGCCGGCGTTTGAGGACGCGTTCCTGATGGACGCTTCCCTCGCGACGATGTCCGCGGGTCGAGACACTTGCCTGCGCCGTGCCCTTGAGCCGGTCGAAGCCGACTATGACGTGGTCGTCCTGGATGGGCCTCCCAACCTGGGGCTCGGCATGGAGCTGGCGATCGACTACGTACACCGGCGCCCCGGTGAGCTGACGGACCACTCGGGCATTCTGATCCCGGTCTGGTCCGACAAGTCGTCCTTCCGTGCCTACAACCTGCTCAAGGGGCAGATCGAGACGACGTGCAAGAACCTGCGGATTGAGGTGGACCAACTCGGCTTCATCATCAACGCGTACGACTCTCGCAAGGGCACAGTGACGCGCGGGTTCTATGACGAGTGGAACACCTTGCACTCCCCCATCGTCCTGGCAGAGCTCAAGGACAGCATCGAGGGGCGCGAGTCATCTGACTACGAGATCCCGCTGTTCCAGTTCGCCCCAGACTGCCCACAGGCTGACTCCATGAGGAAGCTGGCCAAGGAGTTGGCGGCATGAGTAAGTACCGTCCGAAGAGCCTGCCGAAGGGTAGTGATTCCGGGCAGCCCGAAGGCGGCGCGGTGCCGCCCGTCCGTACTCGTGAGGAGATCCGCGCCGAGTGGGAGGCCGGCCGGAAGGCCGCTGAGGCAAAGGCCGCTGAGGCAGAGGCCGCGGCGGAAGCCGCTAGCCAGGAGTCCGAGACAGCCGCTGAACCCGAGACGTCGGAAGTCGACGACGGATCTGGGGATGCGCCTGCAGCGTCAAGCGACGCACCGCCGGCCGCCGACGAGAACGTCGTCGAGGAGAGCGGGCCGAGCGCCGAGGTGCTGTTGCATGGAGGTGACGACGACGGCCTGGTCCACCTGCCTGTCAACCGTGACCGGAATGGGTATGTGGAGATCCAGCCCTTCAGTAGGCCGGAGAGCGAAGACCCGAAGGAGCGGTTCAACCACTACGCCAGGAGTATCGCGCAGGCCGAGATGGCTGCGCGCGCGAATGAGCAGCGTGTACAGCAGCAGAAGATCATCGTTCAGGGTCAGAACTTCGTCGCCATCAAGGATGAGGAACTCTGGGAGACGATGGGGTTCCCGAACTTCGACGCGCTGATGAAGGCTCGCTTCGGCTTCGGCAAGAACTACGCAAACAAGATCATCCGAGCTGTTCCGGTTGTGATGGCACTCGAGTCCGTGACGTCGATGGAGCTCGTCGAGAAGCACCTACGACCCCTGTGTCCGGTCTTTGAGACGTTCGGCGAGGAGGCCGTGCGGCAGGTGTGGTCGGAGGCATCTCGCAAGAAGATCACGGAGAAGACCCTCCAGGAGGCTGCCGCATTCCTCGGGTTCGCTGAACCTGTCGACCAGAAGGCAAAGGTTGTTTCGCAGCCGTCTGCCCGAGCAGGCAGCCAGACGGGCAGTGATCGCCTGTCCCAAGCTAAGGAGGAGATTCGCTCTCTGCGAGCGACCGACGAGGGGAAGGCGCGGGAGGCTGCCATAGAGTTCATGAAGGCAGCTCAAGAACTGTGCGCTGAGCTCGGCATCGATATGGCCGAAGCGACGGTAGCTTGAGAATCTGAAGAATCCGGCGGAGGCCCGACGCTGCTTTTGAGCGTCGGGCCTCCGCCGTGTTTTGACGCCTGTCGCGTTCCGTCGAGTCGCCACGAGAAGCGAAGGTAGCCGCAGCCCGCGCCGGATCGCCGGGGTGGGCACCCCGGGTGCCCACCCCGGCTCGAGTGAACCTGCTCGCGGCGTACTGCCCGCCCTTGCGCTCGCGCAGCTTGCGCGTCAACCAGCCGCCCTGCATCGGCGTGTAGATGAGGGAGTGGTGGAAGTCGGCCGGCATGCACTCCCGGCCCGGCTGCGAACACGTCAGCGCCAAGGCCGCAGTGAGGCGGAAGCCGCACTCGGAGTGTTCAGGATGGCGGCCCTCGGCGTCACCGTCGAGGAGCGTGGCTTCGATCGGCGCTGATGGTTGGGCGCGTGTTCTCCAGTTTCGCCTCCACGGGCGGGTACCCCGGGTACCCGCCTCGGCCGTTCCTGCTGCCGGGGTTCGGTGGCAGGTCTGCGGGTGGGTACCCCGGGTACCCACCCCAGCGGCTCCGCCTGGAGCGAGGAGAGGCGGGTACCCCGGGTACCCGCCCCGGCGGCCCCGTCTGCCGGGGCTCGGGGGAGGGGGAAGGTGGGTACCCCGGGTACCCGCCTCGGCGGCTTCGCCTGCGGGGAGGGGAGGGGCTTGGCGGCCGGTCCACGGGTGGGTACCCCGGGTACCCGCCTCGGCCGTTCCTGCTGCCGGGGTTCGGTGGCAGGTCTGCGGGTGGGTACCCCGGGTACCCACCCCAGCGGCTCCGCCTGGAGCGAGGAGAGGTGGGTACCCCGGGTACCCGCCTCGGCGGCTTCGCCTGCGGGGAGGGGAGGGGCTTGGCGGCCGGTCCACGGGTGGGTACCCCGGGTACCCGCCTCGGCGGCTTCGCCTGCGGGGAGGGGAGGGGCTTGGCGGCCGGTCCACGGGTGGGTACCCCGGGTACCCGCCCCGGCGGCCCCGTCTGCCGGGGCTCGGGGGAGGGGGAAGGTGGGTACCCCGGGTACCCGCCTCGGCCGTTCCTGCTGCCGGGGCTCGGTGGCAGGTCTGCGGGTGGGTACCCCGGGTACCCGCCCCGGCGGCCCCGTCTGCCGGGGCTCGGGGGAGGGGGAAGGTGGGTACCCCGGGTACCCACCTCGGCGGCTTCGCCTGCGGGGAAGGGAGGGGCTCGGCGGCCGGTCCACGGGCGGGTACCCCGGGTACCCACCTCGGCCGTTCCTGCTGCCGGGGCTCGGTGGCAGGTCCGCGGGTGGGTACCCCGGGTACCCACCGGTCCCACCGGTGGCAGATCCACGGGTGGGTACCCCGGGTACCCGCCTCAGTGGAATACCGTCAAGTCGAAGAGACACGGCTGCACATACATCCATTCCCCCTCAGATGCCCCGCACATCAACCATCTGGTCGCTTCACTCGCTCGGGCCAATTGGACCGGTGCGGCAGAGACAGGACTCTGTCCACAGGCCGCCTACGGCACGCTTCCCAGAATCGGATCAAGGGAGTGGGAAGTGGAGCGCAGCGCAGGGCGCATCAGCCTGAGTCGAACCCAGCGCGGCTTGATTGCCGTGGTGGTGTCGGGAGCGGTGGTGATCGCGGCGATCGGATTTGCAGGTTCGTACACGGCCGTGCGGGACCTCGCGGTCCGCAAGGGTTTTGGCTCCTTCGCCACGGTCTTCCCGATCGGGGTCGACGCCGGCATCGCCGTACTCCTGGCCCTGGATCTTCTGCTGACCTGGCTTCGCATCCCGTTCCCAATGCTCCGCCAAGCGGCCTGGCTCCTGACCGCGGCGACGATTGGGTTCAATGCTGTGGCTGCATGGCCGGACCCAGTAGGTGTCGGCATGCACGGCGTGATCCCCATCCTCTTCGTGGTGACGGTCGAGGCGGCCCGGCACGCTGTCGGTCGACTGGCGGCGATCACCGCGGACCGGCACATGGAAGGGGTCCGGCTCTGGCGGTGGCTGCTCGCCCCGCTGCCTACTTTCCGGCTCTGGCGCCGGATGATGCTCTGGGAGATCCGGAAGTACGACGACGTAATCCAGGCCGAGCAACAGCGACTCGTGTACCAGGCCCGGCTGCGAGGTCGCTACGGGCGAGGTTGGCGCTGGAAGGCCCCGGTGGAGGATCTCCTTCCCTTGCGCATCGCGCGCTTTGGAGTGCCGCTTGAGGCGGCGAGCCACCCCCGGGCACGTGACCCGGAAGTGGGGACGATTCGGCCGCAGGAACTGGAGAAGCACAACGTGCCAGGCCCCGGCGACCAGAACGATCACGCAGTAGGACCAGAGCACGCGGGAGGCTTCGAGCTGCCAGATGCGGGGTCTTCTGAGCCAGACGCCAGCCGGGACGAGCGAGACCCCATCGGAGGAGTCGCTGCCGAAGCCCCGCCGGAGCCAGGTCCGTCGGCGTCCGTCGCTCCCGCCTCACGGCAGGGGGACAGCGAGGCGGAGCCGGGATGGAGCACGCCAGGCCCTGGAGATCCGGCGGGTGATGAGGATCCTGGCGACGCACCGACCGACGTCCCGATCGCAGGGAGGACGGAGGAAGAGCCCACTGTCCCGACCTCGGGGGAGGACGGAGTCCCAGAAGCTGCAGACGCTGCACCTGAGATAGAGGGTGGCGGCGCGGCGGGGAATCTCGAGCCCGCCGAGCACGAGCTGGCTGTTGCGCGGTTGAAGTCGAATGCGGCTGCTGTCCGCTATGCGATGAGGGTCCTCGACTCCACGCACACACCGACCGTGGTGGACTGGCTTGCTGCTCACGGTCGTGAGGTGAACCGCGGACAGGCGCACCGGATCACACGGGACGAGGAGGAGCGACTGCAGGGGGCTCAGCGGCTCGCCGTGGTGAAGGGTGCCTCGTAGCCGCTGGTGTTCGCCCCACGGATGGGGGCGCCATCTTCCACCCGAACGGAGAAGGCGGCCTCCGAGGTCGGGTCTCTCGTAGGGTGGCGATCTGATCTTTACGGGGGAACAACCATGATGGACAACAATGCGCCGGCGACAGCGCGGCGAGGCGGCTCGGTCCGCAACACTCCGGCGCGGGTCAGTATTTGGTCCGCAGCTCTGGGCGTCGCTCTCATAGTGGCGATCTTCGCCACGCCCATGTTCTGGCTTATGTATGGGCAGTACTACACCTTCGCCATGTTCATGTTCGGCGTGGTCGCCATCCCCGCCGGCCATCTCGGCCGACGGCGCGGCAAGCGTCTTGATGGTCGGGATCGCGGGTTGGCGCTTGTCGGCATTCTGACTGGCTGGCTGCTGCTCCTCGTCGTGGCCCTGCTGGTGCTGGCTTACGGTGGGCTGATCATCGGACTGGCGTTCCTATTCGGCTCCGCCCGCTGAGCGCAGGGCACCCGATCCCAGACGGCCTGCGGCTCCGCCAGCCAGGCCGCGCTCCTCGCAGAGCGCTCCGTTCGACCTCGTTCGATTCTTCGTCAGGAGCGATCCTAAGCGTCGGCCGTCAGGGCCCGGCAACGGCGGCGAATGTGACCGAGACCTATAGATGGCGGATGGGGCGCAGTAGTTGGCGGATCTTGAGACTCGAACGAAGGCCAACGCGCCCACCTGCGGCAATGCACTCATGCTCGGAGCCAGTGGTGGTGTGATCCGCCAACTATCACCCTCAAGATCCGCCAAGTAGGTTTCTCGGCACCACTCTGACCTGCACCGGAGCAACGATGATCCGCCATCTATAGGTCTCAGTCACAGCGAACGCGAGAATCACCGCCTCGTGAAGCGCCCACACGTGCGCGAGCGCGCGAGCACTGCATGCGTGGCTCGCAGAGCCGGTGAGCCAGCGGCGCCTGGAGGCTGTGCATCGCGGTCAGGGTGCAGTGCCACACCGGAGCGGGGAGTGGCGTGCGGAGGCTCAGCGAGCGGGGTGAGCGGCGCGACGGCCGATGGTCTCCATGATCTCGCTGAGGATTCCGAAGATCGCCGATGCTTCCCGGGCGCCCTCGCCGCGGTCAGTCAGGGCTCGGCGTACGTTGCGTCGGGCCTTGGGGTGTCCGGCCTGGGTCTGAAGGGCTGCCGCCACCGCTGTCTCGAGGTCGTTGATGCGCTCGATCTGCTGCTCGGCGTCGGCGAGGTCGTTGGCGGTCTCGGGCCCGCGGTTCAGGCGCGCGTTCGCGGATGCAGTCGCGTCGATCGTCGTGAGGGCGCCGGATCGGCCGTGGATCAGGTTCGAGAGGACTGGCCGGCCTTGGCCGTCGCGGAGTTCGACGGGACAGCGGTCGATGGCGTGCAGGACCAGCAGCGTGGACAGGTCGAGCAGACCGGACGCGCCGTATGGCTTCAGGCGAATCATGAGCGCTTGCGCGTCAGCCCAGTCGCCGGGCGCGCTTGATGCACGGCTTCGGGAGTAGCTGTCGGCCTGCCGCTCCAGCATCGACCAGTAGGCAGGGGTCCCGGCTACCGGGCCGGCGGGTGAAGTGGGGTGCATGCTCCGACGGTATCGGCTCGGGGTACGGCACCTGTGCTGGGCCAGAACTCCGGCGCAGCCAGACGTGGTTGAGCGGCGCTCCGTGCTGTCTGCAACTCCGATCGCGGGGTGTCATCGGCGGTGGCGCTCCCTGAACCCAACGGCCGGCGCCCTGCCGAGGGCAGGCCCGTAGCGGCCACGGGTGAACAGCGCCGCTGCTCCTGGCAGTTCGCCGCGGTGCGGTAATCCGTTTTCGCGGACTCTGTCCACAGGCCGATCTTTCTACGTTCGCTCTTGATCGTTCTTCCGCGTGCTGCGGGAGCCGGGAGGGAGCTGAGCGTGGAAGGGGAAGTGGCCCGTGGCGCAGACGAAGTTTGACAAGCAGGTCGAGGAAGGCCTGGAGCAAGGGGTCATGGTCTTCGGCCGGTTCATCAGCGGGGCCCCGCTGGACGGTGAGCCACGACCACCGGGCAGCCTGCCGCGCTGGGGGGTCGCCCTGCTGAGAGTGGTCCTCCTCGCGTGGGCGGGCTGGGCTGCGTGGATGTGGTGGGGGATCAAGGACCACGACCGTGTGATCCGTGTGTCGATCGTCGCCGCGGCGGTGGCGGTCCCGATCGTGGTGATCGCCGCGATACGCGGGCGCGGCCGGCGAAACCACATGCGGGCCCTGGTGATTCCGATGTCCATGGCGCTCAAGGACCTGCTGTCCGAGTGGGACGACCATCAACGGCTGCGTGCCCTGAACATCCCCATCGACCGGTCGTTCGTCGCGGTGCGGCTGCCGGACGGCTGGCACGATCCGGGTGGCTTCAAGGACCAGATGCGTGAGCTGATCCAGGACCGGATGGGCGGGCAGTGGGCGGGGGAGTGGAATCTCAAGAACCACCCGTTCAACGTGGTGTTCACCCCGCAGAAGCCGAAGCCGAAGCTCGAGCCGCCGGAGAAGGTGGACTTCTTCAGCGACATCGTGCAGAAGGCGATCGCCGCATGTGAGCCCGGCCAGCTCGTGCTGGGCATCGACGAACGCCAGCGCCCGGTAATCAAGGAAATGACCGGCGAAACCGCGATGTGGGCGCTTTCGGTGGGTTCCGGCGGTGGTAAATCCTCGTTCCTCCAGATGATTATCACGCAGTTGGTACGGCAGCGGGCCACCGTCATCGGCATCGACGTGAAGATGGCGAGTATCAACTGCTTCGAGGGCGTCGAGGGAGTTCACCTCTACACCGACCCGGGAAATATCGGGGACATGCGGTCCGCGATTTCCTGGGCCGCCCGTGAGGTGGAAGCCCGGAACTACGTGAAGAAGGGCAACCCGCGGAAGAACTTCGACCGCCTCACCCTCATTCTCGAAGAGGGCAACGAATTCGGCGACGCGTCGAAAGAGTGGTGGAACGAGAACAAGGAAAAGGGCGATCCGGCCAGTGACCCCATCTGGGGCGACATCGCGTCCATCATGCGCATGGGCCGGCACGTCAACGTGACGATCATCGGCGTCTTCCAGGACCTGCGCGAGGCCGCGGTCGGCTCCCGGGGTCTGCGGAACATGTTCCGAATGATCCTTATGGGTAATTACAACGCCAACCAGTGGAAGATGATCGTCAACACCACTCCCGTGCCGGAGAGCGTCGACCGCGCGGGCCGCATGATGATCATCGAGGGCAACCGGCGGGTGTGGATCCAGGTCCCGTACGCGGACCCGGAGGACTTCCGCACGCACAGCATGGAACTGCGTGCCCAGCGCGGATACAGCACGGAGGACCTGTACGGTGCTCCGCCGGCGCGCAGCCCTCAGCGGCTGCCGTCCCTGCTGCAGGAGTCCAGGCCGCTGTTCACCAAGGAAGCCAACTCGCCTGATCAGCAGGCCATAGCGGCAGATGAGGAGAGCGGTGGAGAACGGCCGGCGGTGAGCATGGTCAAGGACGATCCGCTGGTGCTGGAGGGCGACGCGGCGTCGCCGGCCGTCGTGGAGGAGCCGGAGGAGGACGTCGAGCTGCTGCCGCTGGCGGAGATATCCCGGCGGCTGGCCGAGGAGGGGATCGAGGTCAGTGCCGAGCTGATGCGCCAGCACAAGCGGCGCCGCAGCAACTTCCCGGGCGGACGTCTCGTCGACGGCAAGGAGCTGTTCGCTCTGGCCGACCTCGCCGACTACTACCGGCCCGACGAGGACGAGGAGGAGGCCGGGGAGTCCGGCGATCCCGCCGACCTCGACCAGGACGAGCAGGACGCTGAGGACGGCGCCGTCGACGACGAGGAGGACGACGAGGAGGACGAGGACCGCCACGGCTGACCTGCCGGGCACAGAGGCACCGATGGGGGCCACGGGATTTCCCGTGGCCCCCATTTTTTGTGCCCTCGCCCTCCGCCGAACCGTGGGGCGCCGAATCGCCGGAACTTATCCACAGGCCAACGATTCTACGTTTTCCGTGTGAGCTTTCCGCAAAATGCGTGAGGCCGCATGGCACCCCGCCATGCCCTTATGCGCGGAGGTCGGTTATTGGGAATTGGCCGAGGAGTACGGGATGAGTGCGCTGCGGAAGATGCTGAATCTTCCACCGAAAGAGCCCAAGGGCGGTGATGAGGGAATCACCGCTGTCGCGGACGCCTCGGTGGAGGCGCCTTCGCCAGAGGCGGGGGAGGGGAGGGGGACGCGAGCGCCGGCCGCGCTGGGCTGGGCGGAAGAGGAGGAGTCCTCGGGACGCTCGGCCGCCCGCAAGGCGGGACGGGTCGCGATCTGGCTGGTCATCGGCCTGGCCGCGTTCACCGGCGTCCGCACGTGGATCTTCCCCACGAAGCCGCCGGCGCCCGTCGAGCAGGCGGACCCGCAGGCCGAGGCCAGGAAGAACAACGTGCCCGAAGCCGAGGCGCAGCAGGTCGCGGCCCGTTTCGCCCGCAGTTACATGAACTGGAACGCGCAGGAACCCGACGCGCGTGCCAAGGAACTTGAGGCGGACCTGGCCAAGGGCATCGACCCGAAGCTCGGGTGGAACGGCTCCGGCGTCCAGCTGGTCGCGCAGACCATCCCGGGCACCGTGACCCAGGTCGGCGGCAAGCGGGCCCGGGTGCGGGTCGACGTGCGGGTCAGCACGGTGACCGGCAGCGGCAAGAACCAGCGGACCGCGACGAGTTGGCGCGGTCTGGAGGTGCCGGTCGCCCAGGGCGAGGGCCGGGTCGTGGTCACCGGACAGCCCGCGATGGTCGGCATGCCGACCGCCGCCGGCTACAAGGCACCGGAGGGGCCCGAGGCCGACACCCAGCTCGCGGGCACGACCCGCGAGACGGTCAAGGACTTCCTCAAGTCATGGGCCCTGGGCAGCGAGGACCAGGCGGCCGCACCCGGCGCGGACATCGAGCCGCTCGGCTCCGGCCTCGCGCTCGACACCCTCGATTCCTGGGTCGTGGACGCCGGCACCGGCGACAAGCGGTCCGGCACGGCGACGGTGCGCTGGAAGCTCGGCGGCGCCCAGATCCAGCAGACCTACCAGATCACCCTCACCAAGGTCTCGGCCAGCAGCGCAAGTCGCTGGCAGGTCGAGGCGGTCAACGCCAAGACCGCGTAGCGGCCCGCCCCCTTCACGCGGCGGCTGCCGCGGGCCCGCCGTACGGCCGGCCCTTCAACACCCTTCCCATCAAACCCAAGGAGTGGATTCCCCATGGGCGGAGACAACGCGCTCGTTTCCTGGATTCTCGCGGTCGTCGGCTCCCTGTTCGTCGCCGTGCTCGCCGTTCGCGGCTTCGGGCACTGGGCGAAAAAGGAGTGGGGCGCGCTGATCACCCACATGGTCGGCGGCGCCGTCGTCGCCGTGATGGTGTTCACGCCGACCCAGGCCGTCACGATCCTCAAGTTCATCGGCGCCAAGATCGCCACCGTCTTCACGGGCTGAGGCGGCGACGATGCGAACCTCCAGCACCTACACCCGGCACTGGGATCTCGAAACCCGGCAGCACGAATTGCTTGGCCTTGACCTGGGCGAAGGCCTGCCGCGCACCACGTTGAAGTACGGCGCGGTGATGTTCCCCATCTGGTGGGGCACCTGGCTGCTGCTCTTCGGGATGCCCCTGAAGCCGCTGATCCCGGTCTTCCTCCTGCCGCCGCTGTTCTTCACCTACTACGGGGCGAAACGTTCCACCACCTACTGGCGGCGCACCAACCTCCTGATCTGGGGGGTGCGGCTGAACTTCCTCAACCACGGGGTGCGCCCGGTCATCGGCCGCGGCCGCATCCCCGCCCCGAAGGTCGGCCTGCGGCTACGCACCCAGCGCCTGGCCGAACGGGCCCCGCAGCTGGCCGAGATGCCGGCGTTCTCCACCTACTTCACCACCGACGGCGACCACCCGGATGCCGCCGAGTCCTGCGGCAAGCCCGCCCACCTGCGGCCCCGCCTGCGCATGTACGGCCCCGACGCCGTCGCCAAGGCCCGCACCAAGACCGCCAAGCGGCGCCGCGGCACCGCTCGGCCCGCACCGAAGGGCAGCAGCTGATGAGCACCCAGACCTCCATCCCGATCCAGGCCCTGCGCAACTCGCTGCGCCTCACGGACCCCCACACCCTGACCGCCCTGAACTCCGCCCGCACTCCGCTGCTCGGTCTCGCCGACCGCGACCGGCCCGTCCACCTGCCGCCCGGCGCCGAGCACGCCCTGGTCGCCACCGGCGCCGGCGGCGGCACCACCACCCTGCTGCGCTCCCTGACCGCGCAGGCCCTGGCGCTGGGCGCGAGCGTCGACCTCATCGACCCGGGCGGCGCCGGCCACCAGTGGGCCCGCGACCTGCCCGGAGTGCGCTACCTGTCGCGGATCGCGGAGATCCACGACCACCTCCTGATCAACGTGGCCGCCCTGCAGGACGGCACCACTGCCTGGGACGGCAGTTGGCGCGGCCGCCGCGTCATGGTCATCGAGCACCTGGGCACCGTCGCGTACGGGCTGCGCGAGTACTGGTCCCAGACCCGCCCGGAAACCCAGCTGGAGGAGGCCCCGGGCGTCGAGGCCCTCGGCGTCCTGCTCGCCGCCGGCCCCGGCTTCGGCATCCAGGTCTTTGCCGGCAATCCGCGCGTGGGCCTGCCCGGCCTGGGCGCTGTCCCCGTCAAGGACGTCTTCCCCACCCGGGTCCTGGCCTACGGCGGCGCCGCGCTGTGGCAGCGCGTCGCCCCCGAGGTGTGGTCCATCCCGCCGTACTCCCTCATCCCGGGCCGCATGCATGTGGTCGCCGAGCAGAAGTCGACCGCCTTCCAGGCGCTGTACCTCAGCGACGTCGAAGCCCGCGCCCTGGCCCGCGGCGTCATCGAGACGGGTGAGGCGGCATGAAGCTCTTTTCCCGGCGCCGGCCCGCCCCGCCGAGCCCGCCGCGCCTGCCCGCACGCGAAGTTGACCTCACCCACGGGGTGGGACAGGCGGCGGCCCGGCTGAGCGAGCACCCGCTGATCGGCGTCGACGCCGAGGGCGCCGCCGTCCACCTCACCCCGCGCGACGGGCACGTCCTGGCGGTGGCCCCGCCCGGCATGGGCGCCACCGAACTGCTGCGCAGCCTCGGCGCGCAGGCCCTGGCCGCCGGCCAGCAGGTGGACATCCTCGACGTCCACCACCACGCACACGCCTGGGCCCGCGGCCTGGAGCACGTGACGTACGTGGACGAGCCCGACCAGCTGCACCGGCACCTGATCGGCCTGGCTCACCAGGCCCGCGGCCGCGCCGAGAAGGGCCAGTTGGGGCCACGGCGGCTGCTGTTGGTGGAGAACGACGGAACCACCCAGGTGCTGCTGGACCACCAGGCGGACCCGCGGCCCAACGGCGTGGCCCTGGACGCGCTCACCGCGGTCCTGGCCCACGGTCGGCTGGCCGGCATCCAGGTCGTCCTCGCCTGCCGGGAGCTCCCCGGCCCGCTCTCCGGCCTGGCCCGGGACCTGTTCTCCACCCGCCTGCTCATCGAGCCGAGCGAGCGGACCTGGCTCAGGGCCGGGCTCTCCGACCGGATCCGCCCGCGCAGCACCGGGTTCCACCCCGGCCTGTGGCACCACCTCACCCGCGACGGCACCCACCGCCTTGTCCAGGCCGCCCGGATCAGTGACGACGCCACCGCCGCCGACTTCGCCCGCCGTACCCCCGACCAGCGCGCCGCCGCCCGTTCCACGAAGGAGTCCCACCGATGAGCACCAGCAGCAAGGCGGCGAAGAAGTCCGCGAGCAAGTTCGGCCGACTCCTCGGCCTGGGTGCCGAACGCCTCATGAAGGAGCCGCAGTTGGTGGCCATCGCCGACGGCCTGGTCGTCACCGACGTCGGCGCCGAGGCGTGGTTCACCCTGTCCGCCTCCAACACGGACCTGATGCCGGAGGACCGCCAGGACATGGAGCAGGACGCGGCCGCGCTCGCGCTCGCCAAGACCTTGCCCGGCTACGACTGCCACCTCAAGGTGATCTGGGCGCGCCTGGACGGCGAGGACTACCGCGAGGAAGCCCGCAAGATCTTCTCCGCCGGGGACGTCGAGGCGGTCGCCGACATGTGGGCCCGCCGCCTGGACACCCTGGACCTGCCGCAGCGGCACCTCCTGCTCGGTATACGCCTCGTCGAGCGGGACTCCGCGGCCAACGCCGTCGTCAAGAACGGTGTGACCGGCGCGCTCGGCGTGGGCCACACCGGCCTGGACGAGGCCGAACTCGCCCACCTCGACGGCCTCGCCCGCCGCATGGAGCGCCGCCTGGAAGCCACCCCCTGGCGCGCGCGGATCGCTCCGGCCGAGCTGCTGGCCTGGGCCGTTTCCCGAGAGAGCTTCCGCCCGCAGCCCGCCCCGCCGCACCTGCCCACCATCAGCGGCGCCTCCCTGGTCCGCCTGACCCAGTCCAAGGCCATTCCGCACGCCGACCACGTGCGCATGATGGACGCCCGCGGCGAGACCGCAGCCTGGGTCAGCGTCCTGGCGATGCCGGCCTTCCCGGAGGAGCTGATCACCCCCGGCGAGCAGGAGTGGCTGCGCTGCCTCTCGGAGATCAGCTACACCCACCCGGAGACCGGCGACGACGCGCTGGTGTGCCCCGAGGCGAGCGTGCGCTTCTCGGTGTGGCAGAAGGGCCACGCGATCAAGGCCGTGGACAAGCAGCGCCAGTTGGCCAAGGAGCAGCGCCGCAGCGCAGCCGAAGGGTCGGCCGGCGAGACGTTCGCGGAGACCGAAGAGACCGAGCGGGTGATGGAGGACCTGCGCCGGCAGATGTCCCGCGACGGCATGACCCTCCTGGAGGACCACCCCCGCATCATCGTCTCCTCCACCGAGTCCCTCGAGGACCTGCGCGCCCGTACCGACGCGGTCACCTCGCACTACGCGGGCCTGTCCATCGACGTCACGGTCGCCTCCGAGGAGCAGCGCGAGCTGTGGCTGGAGGCGCAGATCGGCGACATGCTGCGGGTGCTGGACCTCGGGCACATCCGCACCACCGACGCGCTCGCCGCTTCGATGTTCTGGGGCGGCTCGGAGGCCGGCGACGACGAGGGCCCGATCGCCGGGCTGCTGACCGGCACCACGCCGGGCGTCTGCCGCATCGACATCACTGCAGGCAGCGCGCGCGGTGACGCCACGACGACGGCGTTCGTCGGACGGTCCGGGCGCGGCAAGACGACCAGCATGATGCTCGCGACGCTGATCGCCGGCCTCAAGGGTGCGTTCAGTTTGATGTTGGGCTTCAAGGGCGATGAAGGCGGCCTGGTGAAGGCCGGCGAGTACCTCGGGCTGGACTCGCATCACGTCACCTGCGGCGTCGAAACCCCGGCCGTCGCCGATGTCTTCCGGCTCCTGCCCAAGGGCGATGCCGCGCTCCAGGTCGTCTCCCAGCTGCTGATCATCCTGCCGGAGCGGATGCGGGACGCCGGCGTCGAGACGCACCTGCTGCGGGCCTGCAACGCCATCGCCCAGCACGACGACGCCGCGACCTGGCGGGTGGTCGAGTACCTGCAGGCCAGCAGCGACCCGCTCGCCATCGAAGCCGGCGACGCGCTGTCGGAGCTGTCCCAGACTCAGCTCGGCGCCCCGCTGCTCGGCAACCCGCACGACGGTGCCTCGCCGCTGCGCCCGGAGCCGGGCCTGTGGCTGGTCCAGGTGCCCGGTCTGACGATGCCGCAAGCCGGCACCCGCCCGGGGGAGATGACCATGACCGAGCGGGTCTCCCTGGCGCTGATGCGCGGCCTGATTGCCTACGCGTTGAACACCTCCGCCCGCGCTGACCTGCGAAATCTCCCCAAGGTCGTGGCGATTCCCGAGGTGCACGTTCTCACCGGGACAGACGACGGCCGGCGGTTCATCGACTACATCGCCCGTACCGGACGAGCCCTGGACACCTCTTTGGCGATCGACACCCAGGACCCCAAGTCGCTGCTCGGCATGGACGGTGTTCTGGAGGCGATTACGACGGTTTGTGCCTTCGAGCAGAGCACCCGCTCCCAGCAGGACGCGATGGCCGAACTGCTGCGCCTGCCCGTCTCGGACAGCACCCGCGCCCTGATCCACGGCGTCGGCAAGGACGCCCACGGCGACATCCGCCACGGCCACTGCATCGTCAGGGACCGCCGCGACCGGGTCGCCACCATGCAGTGGGACGCCCCCTCCTACGAGCTGCTGCGCGCGTTGTCCACCAACCCGAAGGACCAGGCCGAGGACCGCGAGAGCGCCCTTCAGGACGCCATGCCCCAGGACGAGTTCACCGGCACGGAATCCGCGGACTCTGTCCACAACCCGCCGCAGGAAGGGTCGGAAGCCGCATGACCCCCACCCGCAGCGGGCCGGCCGACGCCGCCTGCCAACCCATGGAGGCAGCCGTGATTTCACGACAGCGCACCCAGACCGGCCCGGTCGCGGACTGCGCGGCGCCCGGCGCACCCAGCGCCGGCGCCCAGCGGCGGCGGCCGACGTCCGGGAGTCGATGACATGAAGGACTTGCTGAAACGATTCCGCTACGCGGCCATCCGCCTCTGGGTCGCCCTGCCGCGGCTGCGCACCCTGCTGATCCCCACGGCCGGCATCCTGGCCACCCTCGGTGTCCTCGCTCCTGCCGCGGCCGCCGACGGCACCGACGACTACAAGCCCGGCGGCATCGGCGACATGATGCCCAGCCCCTTCAAACCCCCGGGCCAGGGCACCCTGTTCGAGACGTACAGCCCCGAGGTGTACCAACTCGACAAGCAGTTGAGCGACGACCTGACCGGCGGCGACCTGATCGACGGCTGGCTGCACGGGTTCGGGAACATGCTCATGCAGGTCCTGACCCTGGTCGGACGGGCTGCGGTAGTGGTGGTCGGCTGGTGCTTCAACGTCGTCTCCCTCCCGGAAGTCGAAGGTGCCATCTCCAAGGCGATCGGCGCCGCGGCCGGCCCGATGATGACGACGTTCCTGCCGACCGCCGTCGCCGTCGGCGGCTTCGTCGCCTGGGCGAAGAAGTCGGAGTCCTCGCCGCTGGGGCAGCTCGCCTGGGTGGCCGCGTCCGCGGCCATCGCCACCACCTTCCTCGTCGCCCCGGCCACCTGGGTTAAAGGGGTCGATAACGGGCGCCAGTTGGGCGCCTCGGTCGCCATGACCACGATCGGTGCGGGCCTGTCCGGCAGCGACGACGCGGCGATGCCGTTCAAGACGCCCGAGCCGAAGTGGTCGGGCAACGAGAAGGACAACACGGTCAGGCGCGCCGCCGACGCGGTGTGGCGAACATATGTGGCAACACCGTGGTGCATTGCGGATCTTGGGTCCGTCAAGGCGTGCCAGCGGTGGGGCAACGAGGTCGTCAAGCGCGGCACGGACATGGACGACCGCGAGGACTACCTCTCTTCCACCCTGAACACCGACACCATCGGCAGCGAGGCCGTCGAATGGCGCCAGGGCCATACCCCCGGCGGGCGGATCGGTGTCCTCATCGCCGGCATCATCAGCTGCGTCATCTTCAGCGCCCTCGCCCTGACCTTGGCTTTCACCACATTGGCCAGTCTCATCGGCGCACTGATGCTGCTGGTGTGCGGCGTGGCCTTCGCGACCCTCTGGTGCATTCCAGGAAAGCCGCGCCAGTGGGGGGTTCAGTGGTTCGAGATGCTGATCGGCCTGGTCATGGTCTCGTTCACCGCGACCATGCTCCTCGGCTCGGTCATGGTGGTCTGCGTGGCGATGATGTCGCTGCTGCCGACCTACGGCTGGCTCATGGTCTCCGCCCTCAACATCTGCGCCGCCGCGATGGCCTTCAAGGTCAAGGGCCGCCTGGACGGCATCGTGAGCGCCGGCGGCGCCCAGATGGCGGGCCGCGGCGTGCTCTCCACCCTGGGCCGGATGGGCTCCGCGCGCCGCCTGCGCAGCGCGATCCGAGGCCGCGGCCGCGGAGGCTTCGGTGACATGGACCGGCACCCCGCCCCCGACTCCCGCGGCGGGCGCGGCGGCAACCGCGACGATGACTCGGGAAGCGCTTCGTCCAACACCGGCGACGTGCGCAGCCGCCCCAGCCGCACCATTCCGCCGCCGCCGAGCTACCCGCCCACCGCGCACCGGCCCGCAGGAGGACCGGGCACCCCGGGCCTGCCCGGGGCACCGACGGGACCCACCGGCCCCGCCGGCAGCGGACCCGGCTCACCCGGCGGACGCCGCACCCGGCCCAGCACCGGGCCGCGCCCCGGACCGCGGCGGCCGACCGGCCCCGGCCGCACCGGAGCGGGAGGGACCACCGCGGGCGGCTACACCGTGCGGCCCGGCGCGCCCCGGCGCACCGGAGTCCCGCCGGCCAACCCCTCCCACCGGCCCACCACCATCCAGGGCACCGTCATCAACCGGCCGGCGGCCAACCCGACCGGGGCCAGGTTCCGTACGTACCCGCCGCCGCCCACCCCGCGGCCGCCGCGTACGCCCGGCCGTCCGCCCGGTGGCGGGGCCCTGCCGGCCAGCGGCACCCGCAACGGGCCGCCCCGACCGCGCGGGAGTTCCTGAGCCCGCCTGACCAAGGGCCCCAGGCCCGCCACCTCTTCACCCGCACGAGATCCCCAGCGGTCCGGCCGCAGCAGCGGCCGGACCGCCCCGGGGCCATCTCGGCATGCCCGCATACCCCCGCGCCGCCCGTACGGAGCCCCCTGTGACGCACGAGAAAGACCCTCACACCTCCGAGTCCCCCTCCGCCTCTCCCGGCCGCAAGTCCGGGCGGGCGCCGGTGCCGCAGACCCCCGCCGAATGGCGCGAGCTGCTGCGCAGGGAAGAACTCCCGCCCGAGATCACCGAGTTGCGCGGCCGTAAGCGCCGCAAGGCCAAGCGGCGGTGGCACTCGGCACGCCGCGACGAGCGCGCCGAGTGGATACGCGAGGAGCGCAAGAAGACCCCAACCCCCGCCGTCGTCCCGGTCATCGCCCTGGTGGTGGCCGCGGCCGTGGCCGGTGCCGCCTGGCTGTGGCCCCACGACGGCGGGGATGGCGCCAAGCCGAAGGCGAGCCCGACCGTGGTGGCTCCCGAGGAGCCGGCCAGCACTTCGCCCACGCCGGCCGCCAGCGCGCCCGCCGTGGCCGACAAGCCCGAGGCCGTCGCCAAGGCGTTCGTCACCGCCTACACCGCCCGCCGCCCGGTCCAGGACGGCAGCCACAAGGCGGCCGTCGAACGGGCCGCGCCGTACGCCTCCGCCCCGCTGGTGCAGAACCTCAAAGCACACGACGACCGCGACTTCAACGAGCTGGTCGCCGCGCAGGCCACCGAGGCCAAGCCCACCAAGGTCGACATCGGGCAGCCCAGCGCGAAGGACCGGCCCGCCCCGGACACCTCGGTCCGCGTCTACCTGCAGGCCGACGTCGAGCTCACGGTCACGGCGACCGAGCCCTACAGCTACAGCCGCCACCTGACCATCGAGGTCGCGCGCGCCGACGCCGCCTCGCACTGGATGGTCACCCGCGTCCTCGGGCTGAAGGAGTAGCCGTGGACCAGCGGGATGTGATGCGCGGCGCCCTGAAGGCCTCCGGCGTCGTCAAGAAGGGCGCGCAGCTCAAGTTCGGGGCCATCGCCCTCGTCGTCTTCTTCATCGGGCTGATCTTGCTCGGCATGTTCTTCCCCGCCGGGCAGGCGACTGCCTCCGACTGCGAGGACACCGGCCCCGGCACCGCGGACGCCTCCGCCTCCTCCGACGCGGGCGGCTCCGGCACGGCCTCCGGCACGCTCCACGAGCAGCAGGTCTCCTACGCCAAGACCATCGACAAGGAGGTCCAGAAGGCCAAGCTCCCCGGCCGCGCCACCCTCATCGCGCTCATGACCGCGATGCAGGAGAGCACGATGCAGAACCTTGATCACGGGGACCGTGACTCGGTGGGGCTGTTCCAGCAGCGGCCCTCCATGAACTGGGGCACCAAGCAGCAGATCATGACGCCGAGCTTCGCGGCCGACAGCTTTCTGCTGGGCCGCGGCGGCAACGAAGGCCTCGTCGACATCAAGGGGTGGGACAAGCTGCCGCTCGGCACGGCCGCGCAGAAGGTCCAGAAGTCCGCCCACCCCGAGCTGTATGCCGGACACGAGACGGCGATGCGCAAGCTCGCCAAGGACGCCGGCATCGACCTCGAGCGCGGCGGCTCCAGCACCGGATCCGGCTCCTCGAACTCAGGGGACGACGGAAAGCCCGTCACCAGCGAGAACAACGGCTGCGGCGTGGCGAAGCCGGGCACCGGTGGGGCCGGCGGCAGCGCGGGCGGCAAGTTCACCGACGGCAAGCAGACCTGGGACCTGAAGAACCCTCGCTCGGTGGACGAGGCGATCGCCTGGGCCAAGAAGCACTCCGGTTCGGGCTCCTCCGCCGACTGGTATCAGCGCTGCCTGGCCTTCACCGCGATCGTCTACGGCTGGCAGTTCTCCGGTGTCGACTACGCCATCGACCACTACAGCGTCGTGCCGAAGTCCATGCAGCACGACGGCGACCGGCATCCCCCCGCGGGCGCCCTCATGTACTGGGACACCGGCCACAGGGCGGGGCACATCGCCGTCTATCTGGGCAACGGCAAGGTCGCGAGCAACGACATCCTCCGGCCGGGCTACATCGACGTCGTCGACGCCGAGCTCTTCGAGACCAAGTGGGGCGCCAAGTACATCGGTTGGACCCCGCCCGTCTTCCCCCGGGCCGGATAGGCGCCTCCTGCGATCACCGAACGCCGGCCGCCCGCCAGCAGTCCTCCAGCGGCGTCGTCCCGACCCACCCGGCGGGACGACGCCCCTCCTCCCGCGCGGCCGCCGCGCACCCTGACGGCGTACGACACCAAGGATCGCTCTCCCATGACCATCAGCCCCCTCCTGCACCGCCCTCGCAGACGGCCCGCCCCCGAACCGTCGCGCTACCGCGACGTCCTGGCCCTCCCGAACGTCACCCGCCTCCTGGCCGGCGCGGTCATCGGCCACCTCCCCGTCGCCATGGCACCGCTCGCGATCCTGATCGCCGTACGGGCGGACGGCGGCAGCCTGCGCCTGGCCGGAATCCTCGCCGCCGTCTACGGACTGGCGGCCGCGATCGGGCAGCCCCTGTGGGGACGCCTCCTGGACCGGCATGGCCACCGCGTCGCGATCGGCGCCACCGCCCTGGCCTCGACCACGGCCTTCCTCGCGCTCGCCCTCCTCAGCCCGGCCGGCCATCCCGCACCGGCCGCGGTCATCGCCGCGGCCGCGGGCCTGTGCACCCCACCTCTGGAGGCGGCGCTGCGCGTCCTGTGGCCGCACGTCGTGGAGAGCCCGCAGCACCGCCGGGCCGCGCTCGCGCTCGACGCCTGCGCCCAGGAACTCGTCTTCATCGGCGGCCCGCTCCTGGTCCTGGGCCTCGACGCCGTGACGGGCACCGTCCTCGTGCTCACCGCCACCGCCGCGATCGGCCTCGGCGGATCCGCACTGTTCCTGTCCGCGCCGCCCACCCGCACCTGGCAGCCGGTCCCCACCCGCACCCACTGGCTCGGACCGATACGTGTCCCCGGCCTGCGCGCCCTGGCCGCCGCGCTGTTCGGCGCGGGCATCACCCTGGGCGCGCTGAACGTGGTGGCGCTCGCGGCAGGGGAGCGCCACCACGCCGGCTACCTGTCGACGATGATCCCCGCCGCGCTCGCCGTCGGCAGTCTGACGGGCGGGCTGCTCTTCGGCCGCCGCACCTGGCCCGGCTCCCCGGCCCGCCAACTCCTGCTCATCGGCGCCGGATTCCTGCTCGGCTCGCTGCCGATGCTCGCCGATCCCGCTCCGCCGCTGGCCATCGCGGCCGCCGTCCTGCCCGGCCTGTTCCTCGCGCCGCTCCTGGTCACCGGCTTCCACGCACTCGACGTTCTCGTCCCGCGCAGCACCCTCGCCGAGGCATCCGCCTGGCTGATCGCCTGTCTCGGCCTGGGACAGGCCGCCGGCACCGCGCTTGCGGGCCTCGTACCCTCCACCGCCCCCGCAGGGACCGCCGCCGTCGCGGCCGCCGGCGCCGCGCTCGGCCTGTTCCTGCTGCTGGTCACCCGCCGCCACCTCACCCTGCAGACACCGAAGGGCGTGCGGCGCGGATCAGCCGAGCCGCTGACCGGATCGAGATGAACCCGGGCATTCGGCCCCGCCCGCGGCGGATCCGCGGCTACCGTGGCACCGAGAGCCCGGCGCGCATCCCCCCGTGTGTGCGCCGGGCCCTGCACTGCCCGCACCAGCTCACCGCGCGCCCCGCCTGGCCGCCCACCCGGGATCGTGCCGCGGCGGCTCCACCCGCTGTTCCTCCTGCCAGGAGCGGATATTGCGCACGCTCTGGCGGGGGTGCGAGACGAGCCGGACCGCCAGCGCGAGGGCGAGCACCGGCTGCGCAGCCCACCATGCCGCCGTGCCCATCTCCTGACGCTGAGCCCAGTGCGCCGCCCGCCGGGCCGGCCGCCAGCACCTGATCAGGTAGCCCAGCACCGAGCCGGCCGCGAGGGCGATCACGAGGGTCATCCGCCCATGCTCGCAGCCCCGATGGTGCGCACGGACCAGACCCGCACCCGGCGCGCCAACCGCCGCGGCCCGGCGCGCAGTTCTTTATCCACAGGAACCGCTGAGCGAGGCGGTTGAGGTCCGGAAATCGCCGGACTCTGTCCACAGGCCACCAAATCCAAGATCAGTTCACCAGCAGGTACTTCGCCCCGGCGCAGCGTGCGCTGACCGGCCGAGCCTGCCGTGTACCAGTGGAGGCTGATCTCACCCATGCGTAAGACCCGACCGCGCCTGCTGCGCCGCGTCGTGGCGACCGCCGCGCTCGTCGCCGCCGCGGGGGCCGTGGCCACCCCGGCAGCCCTCGCCGCCAGTTCCCCCTCGCCGCAGCCGTCCGCCTCGGCGGCCGACGAGGCGTCGCTGGCGCTGAAGGTCGAGGTGTCGGCGAAGTCCGGCTCCCCGAGCCCGGGGCCGACCGGGGAGCCGGGCACCGACCCGACGACCCCGCCGACGACGGACCCCACCGGCCCGCCGACCACCGATCCGACGGAGCCGGGGACCGATCCCACGACCCCGCCGACGACCGACCCGACGACTCCGCCGACGACGGATCCCACAACGCCGCCGACCACGGACCCGACCCATCCTCCGACCACCGACCCGACGACCCCGCCGACGACGGATCCCACAACGCCGCCGACGACCGATCCAACCGATCCTCCGACGACCGACCCGACGGATCCGCCGACGACGGATCCCACGACCCCGCCGACCACGGACCCGACCGGTCCTCCGACGACCGACCCGGGCACCGACCCGACCACCAAGCCGTCCCCGGATCCGACCTCGGGTAGCGGCGGCTCCGACAAGGGCGATTCGGGCAAGGGCGGTTCCGACAAGGGCAGCTCGCACGACTCGCCCAAGGGAGGCACCACCGAGCAGATCAGCGCCAGCGACACCGTCACGCCCGCCGGGAGCCTCGCGCACACCGGCGCCGACGGGAACACGGCACTGGCCCTGACCGCCGGCGGCCTGCTCGCCGCGGGCCTGGCGACCGTGGGTGCCGTCGGCTACGGCAAGCGCCGCACCGGCCGGCACGCCGCCGACAAGGCCTGACGGCATCCCGTCGGGGCGCCCCGTGGCGTCCCGGCCCCGGTGGCCCGCGCCCTGGCGGGCCACCGGACCCATCCACCACTCCTGAAGGGACCTTGAAGGCCATGGCCGCACTCAAGCGCTTCGCCACCGTCGCCCTTTCCGTCTCCCTGCTCGCCGGCGGTGCCGCCGCGCTCGCGCCGACCGCGTCGGCCGCCAGCGACTGCTCCACCTACGACCAGAGCGGGGAAGTAGACGGCAACGGGATCAACTTCCGTACTGGGCCGTCGACTTCATACAAGTCGAAGGGTCTGGTCTACAACGCGGACCAGTTGGCCCTCTACTGCAAGAGCGGCTCCTGGTACAAGGCCAAGCTCAAGACGCGCTCCAAGGGCGGGCTGCCGGCTGGCACGTACGGCTGGATCCGCCAGGACATGATCAAGTTCCACCTCGCCGGATAGTCCCGGCTCCTCCCCGGCCGCCGCGCTCCCACGCGGCGGCCGGGGGCAGCCCCTGTGGACCCCGCGCGCACCCCTTCGCCGCGGGATCGCGGGCCCCCTCACCCCCACGCCCTGCGAAAGGCGCCCCCGTCATGACCACGCTGACCCCTGCCGCCACCGGGCTCACCGCACTGCTCGCCCACCGCCAACGACCGGCCCTCGGCGCGTTCCTGCCCGCCGGCTTCCCCAACTGGACGGCCGGGATCGAGGCCCTGCGCGCGTTCACCCGCCACGGCGCCGACTTCCTCGAAGTCGGCGTCCCGCACCACACCCCCAGCCTCGACGGCCCGGACATCGCCGCCGCCTACACCCAGGCTTTGGGCCAGGGCGCACGCATGGCCCACGTCTTCTCCACCATCCGCCTCGCCGCCTCCAGCACCGCCGTCCCCGTGGTCGCCATGAGCTACTGGGCCCCCGTCCTCGACTTCGGCGTGACCCGCTTCGCCCAGGACCTCGCCCAGGCCGGGGCCGCCGGCGCGATGATCCCCGACCTTCCCGTCGCCGAGGCCGACGAGTGGACCGACGCCGCCCGACAAGCCGGACTGCACACCCCGCAGTTCGCGCCGCGCAGCGCCGACGACGATCAGCTGGCCGCCATCACCGCGGCCGCCTCCGGCTGGATCTACGCCCCGGCAGCCGCCACCCCCACCGGCTACCAGGGAGATCTCGACCTGCCCGCGCTCGACGCCTTCACCACCCGGCTCCGGGCACACACCTCCCTGCCCGTGGTCGGCGGCATCGGCATCTCCACCCCGCAACGCGCCGCCCAGGTCGCCCCGTACGTCGACGGCGTCGTGATCGGCTCCCCGCTGGTCCGGCCGCTGCTCGAGGGCCCCGCCGGCCTCGACGGCGCCGTGGAGCAGGTCAGGGCCTTCGCCCACGCCCTGCACACGCCTGCCCGTCCCCACCCGCTCTCTGCGTGATCATCAAGGGGCGCCGCGGCCGCGGCGCCCACCGCATCAAGAAGAGGTACCGCCGAGTTGAACCTCACCACCCGCCGGACGGCGCTGGCCGGTCTCGTCCTGGCCGCCACGCTCACCGGCTGCTCCGCCCTCGCCGACCCGAGCGCCGGCGACAACGCGAAGGCGCCCGCCGCAGGTCCGGCGGCGGCCGGCACCGCCCAGCACGCCCTGGCCCAGCTCGCGGTCAAAGGCCCGGCCCCGATGACCGGATACGACCGCGAGGCCAAGTTCGGACCGGCCTGGTCGGACTCCACCACCGCGCCCGGGGCACAGAATTCGTGCGATACCCGAAACGACGTTCTCCGCCGCGACCTGCAGCACATCACCTTCAAGGGGACCTCCCGGTGCGTGGTGGCCACCGGCACCCTCGCCGACCCCTACACCGGCAAGACCATCCACTTCGTGCGCGGCCCGCAGAGCGCCCAGGTCCAGATCGACCACGTCGTCGCGCTCGGCGCCAGCTGGCGCGTGGGTGCGGCCCAACTCACCCAGCAGCAACGGGCGGCCCTCGGAAACGACCCGGAAAACCTGATTGCGGCCTCGGGACCGGCGAACGCCGCGAAGTCCGACGGTGACGCCGCCACCTGGCTGCCGGCCAACAAGAGCTTCCGCTGCACGTACGTCGCACGGCAGATCGCCGTCAAGGCCAAGTACCGGCTGTGGGTCACCCCGCCGGAGAAGGCGGCCATGACCCGCATCCTGGCCGGCTGCCCCGACCAGCCGCTTCCCACCGACTCCAGCAGCGGCGTCGTCCTGCCGGACCTGAAGTAACCAGGAGAGCCGTGCCCATGCACACCCAGAACCGCATCCCGCCGCGCCGGACCGAGGCAGCCGTACGCAGGCCCCGGCCCGCGCCGCTGTCCCCGCCGCCCGAATGGCAGGCCCAGCGCCTGTTCGTGGAGCCGCACTACCTCAGCCCGCCGGACGACGACCCCGACGACGCCTACGACGTCGCTGTCCCGGCCCCCGCCCAGCCGCCGTCGTTCCGCCCGCGCCGCCCCTACCGGCCCTGACCGCCCCACTGAAGTCGCCGATCGGGGAGCCGCGCCACCCGGGCCCGGCTCCCTGGCCCCCCACGACGTCTGGAGCCTGACCGCGCCGCACCGACCTGGAGGTTGCATGTCCCTCGACGTCCCGCCCAGACCCTCCCCGTCCGCGTACTGGTCCCCGCCCGCCGTCCCGCCGGTCCTCGCCGCCGTGAGCGAGGGGCGCCAGCCGCCACAGTCCGCCGGCCGCGGCTTCCGCGTCCTGCACGCCCTGCTGCGCCTGGGCGCCGAGGAGGAACACCAGCTCGCCGACATCGCCCGCGCCGCTGGTCTGCAGCCCTCGCACGCCTCCAAGCTCCTCAAGGCCGCCGGCCTGGAGCGCCTCGTCGAGCCCGGCACCCGCCGCGGCGCCTACCGGCTCACCCGCGACGCCCGCGCGCTCGCCCCGGTGAGGACCGGAACGGACCTGACCACCCCGCCCGTCCGACGCATCATCGAGGACCTGCAGCAGGAGACCGGGCTCGCGGTGTCCTGGCACGAGCCGCACTTCCGCCCCGGCCTCGGCTTCCACCTCACCCTCATCGACCTGGCCTGCCCGCTCCCGCAGCTGCGCGCCGCGGCAGCCCAGCACGAGGGCGACGCACGGACCAGTGCCGCCGGCCGCGCCGCGCTCGCCTACGCTCCCGCCGAACTCGCAGTCAGCGCCGACGACCGCCCGCTCACGCTGGCGCCCGCCGTGCGGGACACCATCCGCTCCACCCGCATCGCGCTGCGCCGATGTCCCGGCATCTGCACCCTGGCCACGCCCGTCCTGCGCGGGCAGCACCTGATCGCCGTCCTCAGCCTCACCGGAGCCGAGCCGCTCTTCCACGATCCGCTCAGGGCGCAGGAGTTCGCCGTCCTGCTGCGCCGGGCAGCCGGACGCGCCGCCGGCTCCTGGCCCGGGGCGGCCCCCGCGCCCGCCCGCCGCATCGCCTGACCGTTCTTTTGCCGAACCCGCCCGAAGGACACCCTGACCATGGCCTCCCACCGCCTCCTCGCGAACGGCGCCGGCACCGACCACCCCGTCCCCGGCCTGCCGTTCGCCGACGACACTCACCTCCCCGCCGGCCCCACCACCCCAGGGCCGGCCCGGCCCACCCGGATCACCGACCCGGACCGCCCTGACCTGGTGTGGATCGTCCACGCCCACCCGCACCTCGGCCGCACCGTGCTGCTGTACGAAGCCGGCCCCGACGGCGCCGGACCGTGGCACGGACACACCGGCCACCCGCTGGTGACCCGGGCCGGAGGCTACTGGTGGGACGGCACCAACTGGTTCCGACCGCCCCAGCTGTGGGACGCGGCCACCGGCGCCGTCGAGCAGCAGGTGGTGCCCGCCGCGGTCACCGTCACCGCCGCCGACCTCCTTCAGGACCCGCGGGCGGATGCCGGCGTAGGCCATCTGCACCAGGTGGACGACCTCGGCGCACCGAGCGCCGCATCGCAGGGCGCGCCATGGCTGCATGACCTGGCGCGCTGGGCGGCCCACCGCGCCACAAGCCCCGACCGGCCGCCGCTGAACCGCTGCGTGGTCACGCTCACCGCGCCCGAGCTCGCCGGCGACCAACTGATCGGCACCCCCGCCCTGGCCGCGGCCGCCGCCATCAGCCCCTCGGCGCTGCGCGCCTACATCAGCCGCGGGCAGGGCGCCGTCCCCGAGCCCCAGGCCCTCGTCGGCAACCGCCCCATGTGGTCGCGGCCCGTCGCGGAGAACTGGGCCGCCCACCGGCGCCGCCCCGCCGCCGACCGCTGGCCGGCTCAGTGCGAGCGCCCGGTCCTGGCGGCGGGCGCCGAACCCATCCGCCAGCAGCTCACCCCGGTCCTGTACGCCGCCCTGTGGGAAGACCCCGAGCGCCGCACACGGTGGGTGCTGCGCCACCGCACCGCGGACGCCGTCCGACAGGTGGCTGAGGACCTCGCATACCTCGCGGCGGACCGGCTGCAGGAGACCGTGCCCGCCCAGGCGCTCGCCGAGGTCCTCACCCAGGCTGCCATCGCCAACTTCGGTGCAGGGCAGGCACGTTCGGACGGCGTCGCACAGGTCCTGGCCTGGCTCACCCGGCATCACCCCCAGCTGGCCGAGCAGACGACCGCCGCCGTCGCCGACCACGCCGCGCTGCAGTTCGGCATCCCGCACGACGACGCCGTCCGGCTCCTGACCGGAGCCGAGGAGGCCCGCCGCGCAGCGGCGTGATCCTGAGCTCCCCGGGCAGCGGTGCACCCCGGACATGCTCCGCATTTCAACCATGTCCGGGGTGCACCGGACCGGCCAACGCACCGCCGGCCTGCCCATACGTTCACCTCATCCCCGGACCGCGGGGAGTCGGCACCACCGAAGAGGAGAAGCTCATGCGCCCCTGCCGTAAGAGTTCCGTTCGCTCCGTCCGCTTCGTGCGCCCGTAAGGCCCACGAGCAGCACCCCGAAGGCGGCCGCACCTCTGGTTCGGCCGCCTTCGGGCTGTCCGCCCCCTTCGTGACGACCGCAGGCAGCGCCTGCAGGGAGAGCTGCATGGCCACTCACACCTCCGCCACCACGGCCGTGCCGCCCGCCCGCACGGCGCACTCCGTCGTCTGGATCCTGATCACCAGCTCGCTCATCGTGAAGGCCGGCGGGTTCAGCTGGGACTTCCTCGGCTACTACGTGGCCGACGGGACCGGACATGGCACCACCGCGGCCGGAGCCGCGCTCACCGCATTCGGGGTCGGCTGGTGCCTGGGCCAGGCCTCGGCCGGCGCGCTGACCGACCGGCTCGGCCAGCGCACCGCCCTGGTCACCCTGATGATCCTGTCCGCGCTCGCGTGCCTCGCGCTCGCCGTCGCCACCTCCCTGCCCGCGCTGCTCGGCGTCGCCGTCTGCCTGGGACTGACCATGGAGGCCCACCGGCCGGCCGTGTCGGCCTCCATCAACGAGGCGATCCCCACCGAGGCCGGCCGCACACGCGCACAGACCTGGACGTACTTCGCCAGCAATGTGGGCATCGCCATCTGCGGCGGCGCGGGCGGATATCTCGCCCATACCTACGGCTACCGCATCCTGTTCATCGTCAACGCCGTCGTGTGCCTGGCCTTCGCGCTCGTCGCCCGCCGGACCCTGGCCCCCAGGCCGCCCACCGCGGACACGCCGTCGGCCGGCTACCGACGGGTTCTGGCGGACCCCGCCCTGCGCTGGATCACCGTGGTCGCCGTCTGCTCGATGGTCTGCGCCTGGGGGCTCGTCTCGGTCCTGCCGCTGCTGATGACCAACGACGGCCTCCCGGCGACGAGTTTCGGCATGGCGATGGTCGCCAACACCGTGGGCGTCCTCGCCCTGACCCCGCCCCTGATGCGCCTGCTCGTCGGCCGCGGCGAGGCCGTCCGGTTCCCGTTCGTGCCCGTCCTCGCCGCCGGCTCGGCCATCCTCGGCCTCGGCATCACCATCGCCGCGTTCCAGCACACGGTCCTGGGCTACGCGATCGCCGCCGTCGTCCTGGTCCCGGGCGAGGTCTGCTACAGCGTCGCCGTCGGCGCATACATCTCCACCGCCGCCCCGCCCGGCGCCACCGGCCGCTACCAGGCCGTCATCAGCGGCGCGACCGCGCTCGCCTCCCTGCCGCCCCTCGGCATCGCGCTCGCCCTGGAGGCCGGCGGCCGCCCCCTGGTCGCCGGCCTCCTCGCCGCCAGCGCCGCCCTCGCCGTCACCGCCTGCTACCCCCTCGCCCGCTCCCTGCGCAGCCGCTCCACCACCCGCCCCGACGACAGGAGTTGACCATGACCGCGAAGTTCACCAACCTGCCCTGGCCCGCCCCTGTCCCGGCCACGGTGCACCCGCGCGAAGAGACGCCGGAGTCCGAGGGGCCCGTGCCGGCCGCCGCGGACCCCGCACCGGTCGGACCGGACGCCACGGCGCCCTCCGCGGCATCCGGCTGAGCACGATGAGGACCTCGCGGACCAACACCGGCGGCCCCGACCACATCTGTGGCCGGGGCCGCCGTCATGAACCACCCCCTGGCCCCTCGTCGAGCCACCCGCAGCCGAACCCACCCGCACGGCGAAAGGCGCACCGATGCCCGACCACCTGGTGATCCACTGCCCCCGCTGCCCGAGCGAGGAAGTCGAGGCCCAACTCGGCTCGCCAGAAGACCCGACGGCCGTCGCGGCCCTCGCCTGCCTGCTGTGCGGCCACCGCTGGCAGCCCACCGAGCTCCCGCACCTCCTCGCGCCCGACTACGACCAGGCATACGGCACGGCCCCCGCCCTGGCCGAAGAGGAACTCACCCTCGCCCTGTGGGCCGAGGGCATCAACGTGCGCGCCCAGGCGGCCGCGAGCGGCAACGGTCCCGGCGTCGACCACGGCGGCTACCGGCTCTTCTACCTGCGTCAGGCCGCCTACCTCGACCGGGCCGCCCACGCGATGGCCGTCGCCGCCCGCGGGCAGCTCATCGCCCAGCAGCCGGCCGACGACGCCGCGGACGCGGCCGTGATGGCCGCCGACCTGCTCCTGCACCTCGACCTCGAGCTCGACCAGGTCCACGTCGAAGGCCTGCTGGGGGCCGACTCGCCCCAGTGGCAGTCACCCGAGGGACTGCGCGGCTACGTACGCCAGGAGTACATCGCGTGGCAGGAGTGGGAGAGCGCCGCCCGCCGAAGCCGCAGAGACGCGTAGCGCCACCGGACGCCATGCGGAACCCCAGGCCTGGAGCACCTGCTTCGTTCGACCGGGGGCTCCAGAACCCCCTGCCGGGCGCGGCGCGGCCCGCTCCTCACCGGGGCAGGTAGCAGCGGCAGGGAGCGGCGGGCGGATGCGAATGGAACATCTCGCGCTTCGCCTCCCAGCCGATCGGCTGCGCCCCGGACTCCTGACGGTGACCGCACCGGCAGTAACTGCGGTCCAGCAAGGGGTTGTAGGTGACGTACGGGTGATCGCGGCTCGTGCACCACGCCACCGTCTCCGGCGCCACGCTCATGATGGTGATCTCCTCTGTTCTCAGGCCGCCGCGATGGCAGGCACGCGTGCGACGCCCGAGGGCCGGATGACCGGAACGGTGCGGCTGCCGCGGGGGCGCCGGTGGCTGACGAGCGGCCGGATGGGCTCCCACCGAGGGCCGATGAGTCCCGTGAATTCGGTCCAGCGGCGCTCGAAGGACTCCCTGTTCTTGTCGTCGGCGCCGCTCGGCGCGGCCACCAGATACGCCTCCGCCGCGGGGTATCCCTCGCCGCGGTCGAGGTAGTGCAGCCGCTTGATCATCGAGCGCTCGCCGTGGCGCAGCTGTACGCCGGCCTCGCGTCCCCAGCGCATCAGCGTGAACTCCGCATCCAGGCGCGTGCCTTCCCACACCGTGCGCACCGACCGCCACGCCGGGCCCTTGACCGGGTTGCCGTGGCAGCCGTCGTCGAGGCCCGCGCACTGCGGGGGCAGTTCGGTGCGCGTGCCGTCGGCGCCGGTCTCGAACACCGCGTGTTCGCGCCGGCAGGCCGCCGTCCGCTCGGTGCGGCACCACCAGCGCGGGCGGGGGCACCGGTCCCCGTGATGGTGGCGGCAGTCCTTCGTCCGGCCGGGCAGGTACAGGCGGCGCACCTCGTACAGGGAGAACGGGGACGCGTCCAGACGCTCCTCGAAGGCGGTGAGGACCGCGTCGTTGCGCTCGTCCTCGGTGAGCTGCTGGTACAGCGAGCGCGTCCCGTACAACGACATCGGTTCGTTGAGCGCCATCGAGGCGTACTCCATCGCCAGTGCCTCGGCGGCGAGCTCCGGGTGCTCGCGCAGCCGTGCCTCGTGCCGATCCCGCGACGCACAAACTCCACTGAACGGGCAAAAGGTGCAGTAGCTCTTCTGGATGGGCTCGCCGAGGCGCTGCAGGACGTACGCCTCCACCGCCGCCCGGTCCATCTCGGCCTCGATCAGCGGGTACGAGGGCTCGCAGATCACCCGGCCGGCCCGCTCGTTGAGCCGGTTCTGGATCTTGGTGTCCTTCTCCATCCGCTTCCGCTCCCCGGCGTGGTAGCCGATCACCCGGCGGAACGCGGTCTGGCCGAACTCGGCGACCGCCCAGTGATCAAGGCACCAGCCCTTAAAGCGAATTGAGCAGGTCCTGCGCCCCGAAGCCATTTGGGGCACGGTGCCGCCGGTCACCAGCCAGTCCGACAGCCGCCACGGGCCGGCCTGATGGATGCGGCGGGTGGCGCGGGAGTCTTCGAGGACCAGGACCCCGTCGGAGTCGCTGAAGCCCATCCTCGCCACCTGCACTACGCGCACCCGGAGCTCGGCGAGCAGCGGGAGCACGAGCCGGTCCACGTACGACAGAGAGGTCGGCCACTCGTTGCCGGTGACGGCGTGCAAAACGATCAAGTCGGACAGGTCCGGTTCGAGTCCGTAGCGCACGGGGTCTTCGAGGTACATCAGCAAGATCGCGGTCGAGTCGGCGCCGAGCCCGTACGACAGCACCGTCATCGGTTTGTCCGGCCGGGAAGCGGGGCTACGGAGCGCGGGCAGGGTGAACAGGGCGGGTGGAGCGGAGGACACGGTGTTCCTTTGTGGGGGTGAGGGCGGCGCGGGAAGGATGGCGCGGAGCGGACTACAGACCCAGGGAGCGCAGGGCAGCACGCAGCAGTTCGGCCTGCTCGCTGTCGAACCGGGGCCGAGGGGCGCGTCGCAGTGGCCGGATGCGCAGTACGGGGACGTCCAGGTCGACTCCGAGGAGCCGCTCGGGCCGCTGCGGATCCTTCTTCATGCGGTAGTTCTCGGCGCGAAGCATCCAGGAGTCGAAGTCGTCGGCGGGCCGCCCCGAGCGGATCTCGTGCTGCTCATCGGGGGCGATCCGCGGGCACGGGCAGTCCGGATCGCTGCACGGCTTGCCCGCGGGATGGCGGACGCTCGCGGCCCTCGTGCGGTAGTGCGTCGCGGTGCCGTTCAGCATGGGACACGCCTTGGCCGTGTAGGCCAGGCACTCGGGATGGAGGCCGGGCTCGGGGGCGATGCCGGCGCGGACGTCCATGGGCCGGACGATCAGGCAGATGCGTTCGTCGAGGCGCTGACCGCATATCTGGCAGAGCCGCCGCAGCAGCGCCTCGGCGTGACGCCGCGGATCGACGCTGCCGAACAGTGCAGCGCCGGCGTGCTCGTAGGAGATGAACGGCACCACGAGGCCGCCGACGCGAGGGCGCCCGTGCAGCCGCACGGGAAGGGGAAGGCCACTCACGCGCGGCACCTCGAGAAGACGACGCTCTGGCGGTGCTGCGCGTCGGGGCGCACGCGGTCGGTGGGGTGGTCGTTCATGACTCCTCAGAAGGGGAAGCGGGCGCGCAGGCGATGCGGCGGCGGGAGGGGAGGCCGGGCGGGGCGTCCGGTCAGTGCGGGTGGGGCAGATGGCGGTCGAGGTGGGCGGCCCAGGCGGTGAAGGCGCTCGGCGGGTGGAAGCCGGCGGCCACCATCAGCGCGTCCAGCTCGGCGGTGGTCACCAGGACCTGCGGCACGTCGGATCCCGGAGTCAGCGGCGGCCGGAACCCCAGGGCCCTGGCGACGTCGCGGACGAACCACAGGACGTGGCCATCGCGTAGCCGTACCCGCAGGTGAGCGGACTCGTAGACGAGGGTCGTGGTGCGCGTGCGCCCGACGTGCCGCCGTCGGGTGGACGCCGGGCGCGGGCCGGGCACCGCGACCGTGCGGCTGTTCACGAGACTGCGACGTCGCCGGTGCGCAGGTCGATGCGGAGGCGTTCGCCGCCGCACAGGCGCTCAGTGCCCGACAGGTCGGCCAGGAGCCCGCCCACGTCGTCGAAGTCCAGGTCGACGATGCTGCGCGTGCCGTCGAGATGGCGGACCTGACCGGTGGTCTCCCAGAACCACCCGTTCTCCCACTCGCAGGTGCCGAAGACGACGCCGACCACCGGCCAGCGCGAGTCGGTCTCCCGGGCCGCGACCACCTCACGGGTGCGGTGGCGCAGCACGTCGACCAACCGGCGGCCGTAGTGCGCGCGCTGCCGCTCCACGCAGGCGGTCTCGATGTCGTACAGCTGCGCGGCGGTGAGGGTGTCCAGGAGCCGGCCGAGCTCGGCGTCGAAGTCGGTGGTGCCGACGAGCGGGGCAAGACCGGCGGGAGAGGGGGACACGAGCAAGGGGCTGCCTTTCGCAAGGGGGCAGGGGGACGGCTGGTCAGCCGTGTGCGGAGCGGGCACGCATGCGGGCCTTGATCTGCTGCATGGTGGGCGGGGTCCACTGGTGCCATCGGGCGTCGGTGGTCCACCGCTGCATGTGCTCGCGGCGGGTGATGCCGCAGTGCCGGCAGGCACTCGGCTCGGTGATCGTCATGGGGCTCGGTTTTCGCGTCGGCGCCGGGTCAGGCGGCGAGGGCCAGGCGCTGCAGGTAGGCGGTCGCCATCTCTTCTCCGAGGTGGTGGCGAATCGCGTCGCCCCGGCGCCAGGTGATCGGGCCCTCGGCGGCCTCCAGGCGGGAGGCCTCGGCGACGACCTCGGCGAGGCTGAACTTGTTCTTGAAGCGGTGCCCGATCCGGTCCTCGAGGTCGGTGTACGTCTTCGGGGTCTCAAGGCCCAGCACCCAGCACAGCCGGACGGCGCGCACGAGGACGTCGAAGGACGCCAGGATGCAGAAGATGCAGCTCAGGCGGGGGATGAGGGTGTCGTACACGGGGTGGTAGTCGAGGGTGTTGTCGACGATCTCCTGCCAGATGTCCTGCTCGGAGAGGTGGAACACCGGGTGCCATGTCAGTACGAGACGGCGGCCGTTGCTGGCCCGGTGGTCGATGGCGAGCTCGTGCTTCTTGCGGCGGGAGGGCGACTCGTCGGCCCGGATTCCCAGGCAGTTGACGATCAGTGCCTGCTCGTCGAGGCCGAGCTCGTCGACGATCTGCGTGAACAGCTTGGCGGCCTCGTCGCGCTTCAACGTCGAGGTGCACAGCCTGTTCTGGGCGTCGGGCCACATGCCGCGCTTCTCGACCATGCCGAGGAACCCGACAGGCGCCTTGACCACCACGAACCGCAGCCCGTACCGCTCGGCCTGCTGCCGGGCAAGATCACGAACCCCGGGCCATTCTGCGTCCTGGCCGATATCGGCGTGGACCACCACGACCTTGTCCAGGCAGCCGGCGGCCTTCGCCCACCGAACCACCCGGTCGAGCGCCACGACGCTGTCCTTGCCAGCCGAAGACTGCACGAGAAGCGCCGAGGCCGCCCGGATCAATTCCTCGGGCATCGCGGCGAGTTCCGACAGCAGGGCGACCTCGGCCGTGAGCCGGGCGCCCTTGCGGCGGGGCCGGCCCGCGCTGGTCAGCTTCCGGGTACGGGCGAGTTCCTCCCCCAGGCGGGCGTCGGCCCGCTCGCTCGCGGTGAAGGCGCGCCGCCACCGGGCGCCGGTGGCGGCGACCTGCGCGGCGCGCGTCTCGTACGCGCTCTCGGCGTCGGTCAGGGCCTTCACCGCGTCCTCGAGGTCATGGCTGGGGGCGGTGCGCACAGCACTGCGGCACCGGCGCCGTGCGGCGGCCGCCTCCTTACGGTGCAGCCGGGCCCGGTGCTCGGCGCGCTCGGCGGCGCGACAGGTGCTCTCGGCGCTGGCCGAGAGGCGGATGAGGTCGAGCAGATGCAGACGGGTGGTCAGGTCCATGGCGGCAGGTCCCCGGAGTGGAAGTGGGCGGTGGACGTCAGGCAGCGGCGAAGGCCGCGTCGTCCCGGTCGGTGAGCCAGGCAGTGAAGGCGGCCGCCATGCGGGCGCTCTCCTCCTCGACACCGAGGCCGTTGGGCAGGTGCTTCTCGACGGCCTCGTCGGCGCCGTAGGTGATCAGGGCGGTCCACGGCATGTTGTGCATCCAGGCCGGATGCCGGGCGCTGTAGGTGTAGTGGCCGGGGTTCCAGACCTCACGGAAGAAGCGCGCCTCGACGTCCCCGAGCCGGTAGACGACGCGGGTGTCGCCGGCACTGTCGCTCTCCACGTCGACGGTGATCCCCTTCGCGGCGAACGCGGCGACCAGGTAGTCACCGGCCGGGGTGTCGTCGACCTCGGGCAGAGCCACCAGGCGCCTCCCAAGGTTGGTGATGTAGGTGAACTGTTCCTGGTCGCCGTCCTGTTCACCGCGCCGGGTGAGGCGGCACGCCAGGCCCTCGCGGATGAGCGAGTCGAGGATCTGCTGCTGCACCGGCTTTTCGATGCGGCCGGGCTCGGTGGAGACGAGGACACTGAGCAGGGCGTCGGCCTTGCCGACGCTCAGCAGCGCGAAGCGGCCCTCCGGGGTGAGCTCGTGGCGGGCCTGCAGAGGCTCGGCATCGCTCGCGGGGGCGCTCGTGAGCCAGCCGCGCTCGCGCATCAGATTCAGTGACCGCAGGGGGACGCCCAGCGGCAGCAGCCCGTCGTCGGCGCGCAGCGCCGCGAAGAGCCAGGTGCGCTGACGGGAGGTCGGCGCCGGGGCGTTGGGGTCAGCGGCCAGGAACGTGGACATCTCGATCTCCAGTGGTCAGGAGTACAGGGCGACGCGCAGGTGCTCGCCGGGCTCGGCGCGACCGAGCGCGTCAAGGGCCTCTTCCACGGCTTCGTCGAAGTCGTGGAGCTCGGTGCGCGGGCCGTAGTGGAGGGTCGCGCCGTCGCTGCGCCAGTCGTTGGCGAAGTCCTTCGTGAACGTCACCGCGTCCGGCAGCTGCTCGCCCTGGTCGGCGAAGTACGTCTTCAGCAGGGGGCGCAGGTCAGCGAAGTCGTCCGGGTGCGCGGACGGGGGGATGCGGTCGGTGACGCGGCGGCCGTCGCGCTGACGGCCGCACCCCTCGCACAGTTCCTGTGCGGCGGTGTTGTCGAAGCGGCAGTCGCCGCCCTTGCACTGCCAGAGCAGGCCGGCCGCGCGGAAGACCTCGCGGACGGTCTCCTCCTGCTGCTCGTTCGCTGCCCGGAGTGCCTTCTCGATCACGGTGTCGGAAATGGGTGTCCTCCTGGGGTCGCGTACGAGCAGCAGCCGGAGCCACTCCCCGCTGACCCTTCTAAGTTTACTCGCGCATTGACTCTAGATCAAGTTAAAAGGGTCATCGGCGGGTGTGGAACCCCTGGGCGTTGTGCGGGGGCTGGACGTGCGGTGCGGGCGCCGACGCGGTGCGCAGCAGCTGGTCAGCAGGCGTCGATGGTCTCGCCGGGCCGGAGGAAGCGGCCCGTGTCGATGAAGTGCTGGCGGGATACGGAGGATTCGGTGTCGTAGTCGCCGAACCGTCCGAACGTGGTGTCGCACCCGCAAGTGCACGCCGGCATGGTCTCGCCGAGCCCGCTGCGGGTGAGATGGCAGCCGCCGCACTGCTCCTCGGTGCCGGGGTTCTCGAACGCGCAGGCGCAGAGCCAGGTGCCGCACGTGTCGCACAGGCCAGCGTCCTCGGCCTGGTCCGTGGTGAGCGCGGTGTTGCAGTCGTCGCACCATCCGGCGGGCCAGGTGAAGCCGAGGGCCTCCAGCCCCGAGGTGATTTCCATGTACGCGTCGGCGCCAGACTGGTTCTGGTCGGCGATGTGGACGAGCACGATCCGGGTCGCGGCCATCGGGTTGGGGACGCGGGAGCGGCGGGCGGCCCGATCCGCCAGGAAGATCAGAGCGCGCGCGGTGCGGTCGTGGAGCGCGGCGGCGGCGCGGGAGACGAGCGGAGTGAAAGGCAAGGGAGCTCCAGAGGTCGGGGTCGCGGTGGTACGCGGCCTAGGCGGGCCGCTAGCCGGGTGGAGCGCACGGGTCCTCCAGAGGTGAAGTGGATGGTGGAGAGCGGTGGTTGGTGCCGGACGCCGTGGCGGCCGCAGCTGCGGCCGCCACGCTGGCGTCACGAGGCGTGGGCGTCCTGCGGGGCGGTGGCCTGCAGGGAACGGCCGCGACGGGTGATGTAGTCGTCCATGCGGACGAGGGTCACGCCGTCGTCGTCGGCCAGCAGGACGTCCTCAAGGAAGCGCCCGCGGACGGTGTCCCGCAGCAGGCCGAGTCCGGCATGGGTCGCCTCGGGGTGGCGTGCCTGCGCGATGAGTTCGGCGACCGGAACCGGCGGGGCGGACGGCTCGCCGTCCTCCAGCCAGTCCCGCACCCGGGCGGCGAACTCGGCCCCGGGCTTGGTGACGACCGCACCGGACAGGTCCGCGGAGAGCGCCTTGAGCACGACGAGCGTGTTGTCGGAGTCCATCGCGCCGACGAAGTTGAACTCGTACTCCGCGCCGTCGCGGTGCTCGGGCTTGCCGCCGAACCGGCGCATCGCGTGGCGGCCCTGCTCGTCGGCCTCCAGGTGGTACTCCGTCTTCGACCGCAAGGTGGCGATGACGTGACCGGGATAGGCGAACAGGGCGTCCCACATCCGGCGTTCACGCGGCCGGACCTCGCTCCAGCCGGACTTGTTGCCGCCTGCGCCGCGCTTGGTCGCGTCATCGACCTGTTCGAGGACCCCGCCGTTGCCGGACCAGAACAGCGTGTACGGGTCGACGATCACGGTCGCGTAGCCCCGGGCCGCACATTCGGCCAGGACGGCGATGAGTGCCTCCGGCGAGCAGTACGTCAGGGGCGGGCAGAGGTCGAAGTCGAACCGGTCGGCGTACTTGGAGGCGTGTCCGTGGACCGCCTCGATGACCGCGGTGGTGGGGCCGAGCGCGGAGGCCAGCTCCAGCGCGGTGTACGTCTTGCCCGATCCGCTCGGCCCCATCAGCGCGATACGCCCGGGGAGCCGGGTCTTGACCGCGGGGCCGAACGGGAACTGCGGGTGGAGCGGGCGAGCGGTGGGGTTGGGGGTTTCCTGTGGGTGCGTCATGGTGTCCGTCAAGAGCCCTCCGGGAACACCTCGGTGGATTCAGGGGCCGGCTCGACAGGGTCCAGGACGGGGCGCCAAGGCGCCCCGAGGGCTGGAGCCGACACCCTCTGACGCTATTAATTTTACCACAGGTACATTAGGAAACGGGCAGCTCAGGGCATATTTCACTCCTCTCTGGAGGGCTGATCCTGCCCGGCTTGCTTCGCTGCTTGCCGGGCGTAGTAGTTGGTGCCCGGCAGGACTCGGTAGGGCTGGCCTGTGGACGTGTAGCCGTCCGGCGCGACGGTGCGGCTGGCGTACCGCTCAGCCTTGCGCTCTTCGGCGCCGGCTTTCCACGCTTCCAGGGTCTCCGCGAACCAGTACGGGCGCTCGAGCTCGTCGATCCCGTCGGGTTCGGGCGCGCGGCCGTGAGTCTTGGAGGAGGTGAAGCTGTTCTCGGAGCCGAAGCCGGCCATCTCCCAGGCGTGAGGCACGTAGTACCGGTAGCGGCCCCCGGTCTGCCGATCCACCTTGAAGGGCTTCTCCCCGGAGTCCGGATCCGGCTGCTTGGCACGGCGGGGGTCGATGGTCGGACGGGCCGGCGCCCACTTCCCCTTCCCCGCTCGCCGCTCCATCGGGCTCTCGTCCGCATTCATGTAGCCGACGGCCTTGAGGAAGGCGACGACCACTTCGCGCGGGTAGAGCGGCGGCGCGTCACCGCTACCTTCCGGCGCCTGGCCCTCCAGCGCCTCAGTCTCCGGCGCCTCCCCTTCCGGGGCCTCGCCCTCTCGGCCCTCGGCCTCTCTGGCGTTGTCCTCCAGCGCCTTGGCGACTAGGCGCAGCGGCGGCAGTCCGCCGCTCTTTCGCGGCACCGCGTGCCATTTCTGTGCGGCTGTCCGGCCCACGCCGGCTAGCCTCGCGATCTCGCTCAGGTTGAGCAGTTCGTCCTTGCGGGCCATCATCGGCTCCTTGTCGCTTAAAAGTAAATTTATGGCCGATGGTACGGCAAATTTTCAGGGTCAGGTACTGGGCGGTGCGGCGCGGCGCTGTCCAGCCGGCGGGGACGCCGAAGGCCCCGGGACGAGATCCCAGGGCCAAGGACAGATGAGGCGGGGGCATCCGGGACGGAGGACCGAGTCCTGCGGCGCCGGGTCCGGTGTCAGCCGAAGGCGAGGTCGCCGCATCCGCAGCCGGTGTGCCGGCAGGGCAGCCGGGCGCCGTTGACCAGGCGAGAGGCGTGCGTGGCGGCCGAGTGTCCGCAGACGCACGTGGCGCCCAGCGCGGCCCCGGCGGCCTCGCGCCGCCGACATCGCTCGGCGAGCGCCGCGGTGATGTCCCGCTCGGCTTGCGCCTCCGCGAGCGCGGCCTGCAGTCCGGCCGCATCCAGCACGCCCTTCATCTGCGTGATGTCGATCTGGGCCAGCGCCAGTGCCAGGTCCCGGTCCGCGCCGGAGCGGGCAAGAAGCAGCTGCAGGGCCGCAGCTTGCGCGCCCGCCGCCCGGGAGGCGCCGGCGTAGGTCGCGTGGAGAGTCGAGTTGCTCATCGTTCATCCCGTTCGTCGCTCGGGCGCGGAGGGCGGCCGCGCGCCCGGATGAGGAGGAAGGCCCGGCGGGCCGGCCGCGCGACGGCGGCCGGCGTCCCCGGTGTGGATCAGTGCCGGACCGGCTGGCGGGCGACGAGCCAGGGGACGAACTCGTGCGTGATGCCGTCGTAGAGCTCCTCGTCGGTGATGTGCTCGGGCTCGTCGGCCTGGAACAGCGAGACGTGGTCGTCCTTGAGCCCCAGGACGTCGAGGGTGCGCAGGAAGTCGACCTTCTTGCCGAAGGCGACGAAGGCGATGAACGCCTCGATGGCCTCGAACTCGCCCTCGCCGACGATCTCGCGCAGGACGGCGACCACCGCGGACCGGTCGTCCGGGTTGCCGTCGGTCTGGAAGACGATCAGCGCGGGCACGGTCGCCCCGGACTCCTGGTGCTGCTGCAGGACGGCCCGAATGGCCGTCGCGTAGTAGGTGCGGCCCATGTGCCCGAGCCGGTTGTGGGCCTCCTCGATCCGGCCGGCGTAGTCGTCCACGCTCACCGTGAACGTGGCGTCGATGCCGGTGGAGAAGAACGTCACCGGCACCGAGCCGTCGTCGTCCAAGTTCCGTGCCAGGCCCAGGATCCGCTCGGCGAGGTACTGGACGGTGCCGTCGCTGTAGTACGGGCGCATGGACCCCGAGCGGTCCAGGACGAGGTAGACCGCCGCCCGCTGCCCGGCCAGACCGAACTTGCGCAGACTGTGCGAGGCCTTCTGGGTCAGACCCTCCATCGTCGAGCGGACCGGCACAGGGGCCGGCGAGGCAGTGGCGGAGGGCGAACCGGCGAAGAGCTTCTTGAACATGGAGATTCCTGTCATCGGGCCGTGACGGCCGTGGAGTTGACCTGGATACGGTGCGCGGAGCGGCCTGTGGACAGAGTCCGGGCGCCCGGCGGCACCTACGGGCGCGGGATGCCGCTGCGGCGCGAGGGCCGGTACAGGTCGGCGAAGAAGGCCAGCTGCTGGCCGATCCCCAGGCCCTTGAGGGGGTGCTCGAGCGCGGGCCAGGTCGTGGCGGCGAGGTCCGCGTAGGACCGGCCGGCGAAGACCGTCACCTGCGCGGCGCTCACGCCGAGGAAGTGGGCCTGGCGGGCCAGCACGTGCGGGGACACCGTGCCGCTCTGGCCGGCGCGCAGGTCGTAGTGCAGGATCCGGTCCTCGTCGCGCAGCAGCCCGAATTTGGCAGACAGCGTCAGGACCTGCGCGGAGCCGTCCGCAGCCGCGGCGGCCGCGGCTTTGCGGGCCGCGACGTGGTACGGACCCACGTACATCTCGGCGGCCGGGGCGGCAGGCACCTCGGCCTTGCCCATCGAGCAGGGCACCAGCAGGACCTGCGGCAGCGGCTCCCGCCGGGCCCGGCTTCGGCCGGCCACGGTGATGCCGTACTGCGGCGCCCGCGTCAGGGGACCGAGCCGGGCGTCGACGCCCGCGGCGATCGCCTCGACCAGGCCCAGCTCGGCGAGCTGGCGGACCTGGGGAGCGGGCACGCACGGAGGGACATGGCCCTCGCCATGCACGGCGGCGGCATGAAGACCTGAGCGCTGGTGCACGCTGAGCGGCATCTCGCGGGCCGCCGCCCGCTGCGAAGGGGACGCAGGTACGGGGCGGGTCACGTGCGGCGCCCCTCGTCCATCACGGTGAGCGGCATGGGCAGGCCGTAGTGGTGGGCCAGCGACTCGATCGCGTGCCGGTGGCTGTCGTAGCCGCGCCCCACCTCGGTGCCCGAGGCGTCGGTCAGGATCAGAGTCGACGTCGGAGAAGCGCCGTGCGAGGCGAGGACCACCGCGCCCGACGCGGTCCGGGCCCCGTACCCGTCGAACGCCACCTCGCTGCGGAACGCATCCAGCCGGCCGACGCGGCGCAGCCGTGCGGTGCACTGCGGCTCGTCAGGAACCACCGCGGCCGCTGACACGCCGTACCGGTTGCGGCGCAGGGCGGTGAACTCCGCGGATTGCAGGGCGACTTCGATGCGGTCCAGGGCCGCGTCCCAATGTCGGCGCGCGGCGGTGCCGGCCCTCGGCAGGGTGAGGCTGTGGTTCTGGATCCAGATGGCCTGGACGCGCCAGCCGTCGGCACCGAGGAAGTAGCCGGTCCCGGAGGCATCGTCGGCATCCAGGCCGCGCAGTTCGCTGCGATCGGCCAGGAGCGTGCGGGCGAGGCGGATGTCCCACCGTTCCGCGTGGGCGAGGGGCGTGTACGCAGGTGCGGCGGGCCAGAAGGGGGCAGGCGGGGGCAGGGTCTTCTCCAGGGAGCTCGGGGGCCGGGGCGGCAGGACCAGCGGCCAGCTGGGAATGTCCCGCCGCCCCGGAATCAGGGATGCAGGAGGCGCAGTTGGCGTCTCCCGGCGGCCGTGAGATGTCACCCGGGGGCGGGGCGCCCCGCCAGACGACCCATATAACGTTACTCATGAGATCGATTTTGCGTCAAATTTTAAGGGTCATGTGGGGTATGGGGGAGCGCGCCCTCCGTCGTCGGGTGCGTGAAGTCGACCACCGTGATTTCCCACAGGGCGACGAGCGCGCCCCCGGCCCCGGCACCCCCGGGCAGCCGCGCCGAGCCCGCAGCCGTCTCGCGCAGCCAGTGCAGCCGGCAGCGGACGTCATCGGCGCTCAGCGGTCCGGCCGCCAGGCCCTCCATCTCGTAGAAGTGCGCGACCAGGCGCCCGCCCGCAGGGGCCGCCACCCGCCGGGACGGCCGACCGCGGTCCGGCAGGTCCTCCTCGCCGATGGCGCGCCGTGAGGTCTCGCGGACGTGCTCGGTCAGGGCGATCCGCGACACCCAGGGGCGCTCCCGCGCGAGCCGCGTGTGCTCCCGGGCCAGTTCGGGGGAGTCGAGGCGATGGCTGGTGTACTCGTGGACCTCGGTGTCGCCGGAGCGGCGATAGACCGACACCGTCCACGTCACCCGCCGGTCCGCGCGCGCGGGCCCCTCCGGCTTCGCCGGAATGCTGAACCAGTCGATGGATGAGCACCTCCTCGTGCGGTGTGCGACGGCGGAGCCGGCCAGGGCGGCGGTCATCAGGCCGGTACGCGGCGGGTCGGCGCGGCGGGCAACCGCATCCCGTCGGCCCCGGATTCCCCGGCGGGTGGCGCCTGTTCGGGGGCGGCGCACCAAGAGCACCGCACCTGCCGCCATGAAGCGGAGGGCTGCTCGATGACCGGGTCGCGGGTCAGCCGGGTGCAGCTTCCGCAGGTGAACCATCCCAGCCTGTTGAGGCCCTGCTCGGTGATCGCGTAGCGGGCGGACGCGCTCGTCCGTGTCGCATAGCCGCGCTCCACGAGCGTGTTCAGCACGCGCACGGTGTACGCGACGGTATGCAGCCGCCAGGCGCTGTCGGTGCTCCAGGTGCCGCCGTTGAGGCGGGCGAGCGCGCTGAGGGCGGTGAGCTGGTGGCGGCCGAGCGGGCGGGCCAAGGGGTCTCCAGGTGTCGCACTCCCGGTGATGCGCGGATCGCCCGCCCATCACATTGACCCTATTAGTTTGACGCATAACCCCGCCTTGAGTAAAGTTAATAGCGTCAACGGGTTGATGGTTCGACCTCGAAGGCGCCGCTCGACGGTGCCCAACTACGGCAGGGGGCACCGGTGGCCACGCACGCAGGGAACACCGAAGACACGCACAGCACCGACGAGCAGGTCTTCACGGCCGACGTCGTCGCCCTGCACACCACGGACCGCTCGCCGTGCCCCCTCAGCGGAGCGGGAGAGCACCGCCACGACCAGGGCCGCCCGCTCCACCCGGACTGCGCCGCACGCGGCGGCCGCGACGGGTACGGCTTCCTGTGCAGCTGCGGAGCCCTGCACGCCACGGGCAGCAAGCTCGCCGCCATTGAGGCCAAGGCCCGCCACCTCGCCCTCCACCGGGGCGACCTCCTGGTTCACCGCGTCGTCCGCGACAGCGACGGCCCCCTCGTGATCACCGAGCTCCAGACCTTGAACCGCTGACCAGCGGCCACACCCCACCCCCTGGCCTTGGCCGCGGCCGTCAACCGCATCCAGGACCCGACGAGCCCGGCCCACTGACGTCCACGGCGCGGGCGGCCGCTGTCCACAGGCCCCCTGGCGGACAGTCGTCCCGCCGCCCGCGCCCCGCCAACTCCCCTGCACACGCCAGAAAGTGAGAGCTGCCCTGATGTCTCCCGCCGCTCGCCCGGTCACGATCACCGTCACCGCCGTCACCGCCGCGATCCTGCTGACGGCCTGTACCTCCAGCACCCCCAAGCCGCTGGAGCACGGCACCGTGAAGAAGAAGGACCACGATGCGGCGCGGCCCTCCACCCCGATCTACGAGGACCGCTACCGCGAGACGAACTGCCGCACCGTCACCACCAACGCGCTGACCCTCACCGGCATCAGCCGGCCCTCCACCGGCGGTTCCGGCAGCCGCTCCACCACCAGCGGAGGCAGCGGCGGCGGAGGCGTGTCGAAGGTGAAGCCGGGATCGCCGAACAAGCTGGACAAGGACAGCTCGAGCGGATCCAACGGCAGCGCCAGCGGGGGGAAGCGGAGCTCCCGCCGGGTCTGCGACCGCCAGTACCTCGGGCGGGTACAGACCGGGGTGCAGCAGCACCCGGCAGTGTGGAAGGTCCTGATCGTCAAGGACAAGCGCTCCAACTGGAAGGAGGTCACCGAAACGAAGTGGCGCAAGATCAAGGTCGGCGACCAGATCTGACCCGCCCAGCGGGGCTCGGGCGACCGGGGCTCGGGATGGCCACGGCGTGCTCCGTGAGCTGTCCACAGGGGCGTTCGCGGTCGCCGGACTCTGTCCACAGGGGCCCTGGCACACGGTGATCGTGTCCTGATCTCTCACAGGACACCGCAGGTTGGCATTCACACGCTCGGCCGGCGGCAGGCACCTCGTGAAAGGCCCCCGGCCCATGGCAGCCACGTCCACGACCGCGACCTGGATACTCACCCTCATCGGCAACCTCATGTGCCTTCTCCTCGGTGTCCAGGCATTCCGGTTCTGGCTCGCCAAGGACTGGCCGCGCGTGTGCACGGCCCTGCTCGGGGTGATGGTCTTGTCGACCCTCGTGTTCAACCCGAGGCTCCCCGTGGAGCTGGTGGCCAAGCTGCGGGCGCTTGTCGTCAAGGACCTCGAAGCCGAGCCCAGCCCCTCGGAGCACGGCGCGGGCGCCTCGGACGGTCCGCAGCACACGGACAGCAGCCCGCCGTGGGGGACGATCGCGGCCGTCGTCGGCGCCATCGCGGCCGTCGTCGTGCTCCTGCTCCTTGCCGGCGCGCTCGCCGCCTACCTGCACCGCCGACGCGAGCGCGCCCAAGCACACCTGCGCCGCACCGGCGAACTCGCACAACGCCGCGCCGAGCTGGAAGCCCGTCACGATGCAGTGCGGGAGGCGATCGGCGACTTCGAGATGAACCTGCTCGACAACCTCCACCGCCTGGCCCTGGCCGACGTGAACGTCCCCCAGACCGCGCGCCTCATCGACGCCCTCGACGCCGCGCGCGATGCCCGCATCTCCACCGCCCCGGAAGCCCTCGACGCATACCGCAAAGCAATCACCGCCCTCGACGTCGCCTGGAAGAGCGCGGACCACCACGCCCGGACGACCGGGGCCCGCTACCTCCCGCCCGCCGAGCGCCGCAACATCGAACAGGCCCAGGCCGCCCTCGCCGTCGCCCTCGACGAGCGCGGCTACGCCCCCCAGCGCCAGATCGCCCTGCGCCGCGCACTGACCCTGATCGAGAGCGTCATCCCCGTCCCCAAGGAAGCGATCGCCGCCCTGGAGATGAACACCCGGCCCGCACTGGCCAAGAACTGATCCGCCCGACGCCGCTGTCAGACCCGACTGGTACAAGGAACTGCGAGGCCAGCAGCCGGCGCAGCACCGCGGATGCCGCCCGACCCGCCGCCACATCACCGTGAAGGGGATCCGACACCGTGCCGCCCACGCACCGCCCATCCCGCCTGACCCGGGCCACTGACCTGGCGCGCGCCGAGCAGGTCCTCACCACCCTCGCACTGCAGGCCCCGGACGGGGACGCCACGCGCAGCATCCTGCGCGAGCACTCCTGGCGCAGCCTCCTCCTGCGGTCCGCGCTGCGCACCGTCGCGACAGGCGGCGAACTCCACGCGGCGATCCACGGCCGTGGATGGCAAGCCCGAGACAGCCGCGAGGGGCACTACCAGCAGTTCTTCCGCACCGAGGCAAGAATGCTCCGCCTGCTCAAGGCCGCCGCGCTCGTACGCCGCCCATACGGTCCCCGCGGCGAACTGCGCACCCGCAGCCAGCTCATGGAGCAGGCGTACAAGATCGAGAATGCTTCCGTGGCGCAGGGCTTCTTCGCCAGCGAGACCGACGAGGAAGCCGCACTCGGCTGCGTACGGATCGGCCTGGGCCTTGTCCACCACCTCGTCAGCGGCGCCCCGCTCCCCGCGAACTGCTCCACCGCCCTCGACTGGCAGTAGACCCGCGTCTCCACCGACATCCGAACGCCCCGGCAGCCTCCTGCCCACCCACGCACCGACGTTAGGACCCCTCGTGAGCTACATCCGTTTTCAGGACCCCCACGGCTCCGCCCACCTCAGCGGCCCCGAGCGCCCCCACCTCCTCAACCTGATACACGAACACGCCCGCCGGGTGCTCTTCGACTCCCCGGACTCCGGCGAGCGGGCCTACACCCTGTTCGACCTGCTGCCCGAGGACCACGAGCTGAGGGAAATCCGTCTCGGTGGCCAGGTGAGCCCGTACCGCTGGCTGGGCGTGTACGCCCGCTCGCTGCACAACGTCATCTTCGACGACCCGATCGTCGACTACCGCGGCCACCAGGTCCGCCCCCTGACCCTGCTCCTCAACACCGCGATGGACAGCGGCACCGAGCCGCTACGCCTCGCCGCCCGCCTGATGGGCCAGTGCGAGATCAACACCTGGGTCGACGGCCCCGACCGCCGCTGGCTGACCGGCGTCATCACCCAGGGCCTGGCCTCGGGCGACTTCCGCCCGGAGTGCGGCTGGCACGACGTCCAGCGCCTGCTGCTCGAACGCGACGACCACCCCGTCGTCGTCTCCTGGAGTGATCCCTTCCCCACCTGGTGGGACGCCCGCCTGCGGACACCCGCCGGCGAGTTCCTGGACGACGAGGAGGCCGAGCGGACCTGGGAGACGCTCCCCGCGGCCGAGCAGTGGACGCACGGCCTGCAGGCGCTGCGCGCCCGTACGGCTGAGCTCCTTCAAATGACCCCCGACTGGGCCGGCTACCGATTCGGCTCCACCGTGAGCCTGGGCGACCTGCTGGCCCCGGACCACACCCGCCGCTTGGACCGGGCCTTCGAGTTGATCCGCTGATCCGCCCCCTTACGTGAGAGGAGCCCACCTGTGAGTGCCAGCGTCTACCTTGACCGCACCGCCCTCAAGAACGCCGTCCTGACCCTGCTCATCCCGTCGGACGGTCCCGTCCACCCGACGGTCTTCGCCACCGGCACCGAGATCAACGGCGAGGCCGCCAACCCGGCGAGCTTGACGCGGGTCCATCACCACGCAGAGCAGCGCGCCGAGGACACCCATCTCGACGCTGAAGCCGAGACCGGCGACGAGGACCTCCAGGACGAACTCGCGGAACTCTTCGGCGTCGATCCCGACGAGGACGGCAGGGCGCTCGTCGAGAAGGCGGATCCCGAGGCCGACCGGGAGACCGCACACGAGATCATCAAGGCGCTCGCCGCCGCCTACCCGCTGCCGGAGTCGTTGCGGGATGATCTCCCGCTGGCGCCCTGACCGTCGGCGACGGAGGGGCGGATTCTGCACTCCCAGCCCGAGTCGGCGCCCAGCCGGCGCCCCACCGCCCGCAGCGGGCGGGCCAGGGATCTGGGCGTTCGGAACATAGAAACGAACTGACCCCGGGGGGCTGCACATCTCGCGAGATGTGCAGCCCCCCGGGGTCAGTTCGTGAACGCGTGCCAGACACTCCAGAGAACGAGCAGGCCGGCGACCACCGCGGCGACGGCGTCGCCTCGGGAGGGCCGCCAGACACCCGCGCGTGCGCGCGGGTTGACCCAGGCGATGTGCTGGATGCATTCGCCCACGGGGTAGTCACCGTCGTGACGCCGATGGCGGTGACGAACGGCGTGGCCTTCCGCGCCGGCGCGGAAGGTGTAAGGCCGGGACGCCGTGCCGCAGGGCGGACAGTTGTACGTGAACGGCACGAGACGCCTCCTGATCCGATCGGTGGTCCCCGGATCGTAGAGGGCGAAGGCCGTGGCCGTGGATGGTCAGGGGCGTTTTCTCGCCGCTGGCGAAGAGGCCGGTGCAGGTCGGGCGCCGCCCGTCGATAGCGGTGTCGACGGACCGTCGACGGAGGTGTCGACGGCCTGTCGATCACGGTGAGATGAGCGGTAGATGCCCTGGTAGATGGGGGTGTAGACGGCATCTGCACCCCCACAGGGCCCGGTCACGCGACGGCGCCAGGGGAGGGGTCGGGAACAGCCTGGAGGTGGGGCTGGACGGGGGTGCTCTGCCCGGCCGGAACAGGGGCCTCGGTGGGGGGTGCGGAGAGGGGTGGGAGGAGGGGTGTGGCGGGGCCCTCCTCCCCGGCCTGGACGGGGCCGGCGGGGGACCCCTCCGACGGGGCCCGGAGGACGGGTCGGGAGAGGGCCGCCACCGCCTCGTCCAGAGAGGTGCCGAAGACCCCCTGGAGCTCGTCGGCGCGGACCCCCCAGGTGGGCCCTTTCCCCTTGGCGCGGACGTTCCTACTGACGGGGATGCCGGCAGCAGTGCACCACTCCCGCAGCTGGAGCTGCTCCCAGTTGTCGAAGCCCTGCGCCTCCTGCTGGAGCCGCGCCAGGAGCTCGGCGATGTGAACGCCCATGTGCTCCGGCGCGGCATCCCGGACCGCGGCCACGATGAACCGGACGAGCAACCGGGCGAACCGGTCCTGGGCGGATTCCTGCTCCTGCTCCCCCGCAGATTTTTCATGATCATTTTGGGTGGTGGTCTCCTGCAGCGGGGGAGCGATCATCCACGCGACGATCACCCACACCACCCCGAGCACGGTGCAGCTGACCGGCACGTACGGGGCGATGTGCGGCCAGACGAGCCACATGAACAGCCAGAGGAGCCCCGCGACGACGACGCCGACGAACAGGATGATCAGACAGCCCAGTCCGACCCGCTCGATCACGTCGTCGGCAGCGGCATGCGCTGCCTTCTTGGAGACCTTGGTGGTGCTCGGGCCCGCCTTGCTCGCGGAGTCGGCGTCAGCGGGGTCGCCGCTCTGCTCCGCTGCGGCCGGGGCGGCCTTCGGCGGCGGGGCGTCGAGGTTCATGGCCGCCGTCCAGCCGAGCTTGAAGACCCGGCCCACCCTGCGCAGCAGGAACGACGCAATGAGGCGCGACCCGGTCAGGAGCGGGAGGAGCAGCAGCCGCGGCGCCTGCCTGCCGCCTTGGAACGGGATGCTGATCTCCTTGAGCAGCGCTCTCATGCCAGCTTCTCCAGGAACGCGCCGGTCACCTTGAAGAGGATTCCCCAGAACGCGCCCGCGAGGCCGCACGCGACGCCGAAGCTCAGGCCGAAGAAGGCCGGGGGAAGACGCCGCTGCCACTCGGGCAGGAAGGCCATGACGCCGAGGACCAGAGCCAGGCCGGCAGGCGTGGCACCGGCGATGAGGTTCGGATCGGTGAGGGTCGAGGCCGCCGTGCCGTGGACTCCCTCGGCCAGACTCCTCCAGGTTCCCCCAGCGAGCATGAACAGGACGCCGATCACGGCAGCGAGCCCGGCGAGGTAGCGGCGGTCGTCGAAGTACTTCTTGGTGATCTTCGACTTGTTGCGGATGGCGATGATCAGGACGATGAAACCGGCGGCCGCGAGGGAGGAGAGGCCGACTGCTCCCAGGCCCTGGGTGAAGCTGGCGCCGGAGGCGGGTGCGGCGAGCACGGTGTTCATGGGGGTCACGGGTGGGTGCCTTTCAGATGACAGGGCCGGTGGAGTACAGCGCGCAGACGAGCAGGGAAGTGGCGAGCGGGATGCGTGCCAGCCAGCGCTTGAGCAGGCCGCCGTAGCGGGTGCGCCACACCAGCCAGCCCGAGGCGCCGCACATGGTGAGGCCGACGACGAGCAGAGCGGTGTCGCTCTGGCTCAGGCCGACATGGCGGGCGACGATGTCGGAGGTGTACGGCAGGAATTCCTGCCCGAGGCGGCGTCCGACCTCGGCGGCGACGAAGACCGCGGCGAGGCGGCCCAGTGCGCCGAACGGCACGAACGGCGCGAGCATCTCGCTGCCCGCGGCCTTCCACGCCGTGAACCCGCAGCCGAGCGCCATGCCGGCTCCGAGCAGGCCGCCGGCAGCGGCGACGGCGGCCGGGGGGAACTGGGAGAGGTAGGCGTTCAGCCCGATGGCGGAGCCGACCGCGGCGGCAGTCCCGTTGAAGGTGATGACACGCCAGAAGCGGGTGGGGCGCCACTGCTTCACCGGCTGCGTACGGATCTGGAGGGTCGGCTGCGGCTTGTGGACATCGAGGACCTGCGGGCGGGCGTCTGGCTCCTCGGCGCCGGCCTCCTCCGGTTCAGAGGCCTGCGGCTCAGGGCTCTTCTGGACCTCGATGAGAACCGGTCCGCTGCCGGCCGGAACGGTCAGGACGTGCCCGCTGTAGGTGTCGAGGTCCGCGTCCTGGTCCTTGTAGAGGCGGTCCCACCAGCCTTGCTTGGTCTCGCGAGGAGAACCCTGCGCAGGGGGCGCGGTCTTCGGTCCGGGCCGGTCGATGCGCCACCAATCGGAGTCCTTCTCCGGCGGCTCGGGCGGCGATGCCGGCATGGCCGGAATGACAGGATCCGCCCCGCTCCCCTGGGGGGTCGGCGCACCCACTTCCGGGGCGCTGACCTGCGCATCTACACCATCTACAGGGGCGTCTACATCCGCGTCGGCAGGGGCTGGGATCGACGGCTTGGCCGTCGCCTGGCCGCCGTCGGGGCCTGCTGCCTCCGTGCGCGGCGCGGGTACGGGCACCTCATCCGGCAGCGGCACGTGGAACGGGTCGGTCTTCTCGTCTGCGGTGGTCACGTTCCCTCCCTCCTCGGAGGCTCCGGTGATCCGCTCGCCTTCCAGGGCGAGGTGGATCAGCATGCGGATGAACTCTTCGTCGTGGTCTGTGTTGTCGCAGGTCAACAGCCCTGACAGCTGGCTGGTGCGGGTCTTGCCGGGGCCGGGCACAGAGCCCGGCCCCGGGTGTATCCAGCCGGGGTCCTTGCTGGCCGGCTCAGCCATCGGGTGCGTCCCGGGATCCGCTGGCCGTCTCCGCGGCCACACGGGCCGCCTCCTTGAGGACCTTGGTCACCCAGGCCGGGGACTTGCCGAGGCTCTCGGCGAACTCCTTCTGCGTCAGGGCCGGGTTCTTCCTCTTGGCCGCATGCCACGCGGCCGCGGCCCTGGCCCGCTCGGCTTGCTTCGGGCTGGGAGCACCGACAGCGGCGTGAACCGACGTCGGCGCCGGCGTCTTCGCGGCGTGCACGCGCGGGCGGTGTGAATTCACGGAGCGGCCGTTCACGCCGTCCTCTTTACGGTTGCCGTCGTCGTCGTTCACGACCTCGTCCGCATCCGGATTCACGGTGTCGGACGGGTCGTTCACGCCGTCGGATTCACGCTCGGCCGACCGGTTCACGGTCAGCTTCACGGGCCGGTTCACGCTCCAGTCCCGCCGATTCACGGCCTCCGGTTCACGCGTGAATTCACGGTGATTCACGACCGGCGTGAATCCGTTCACGGTGCCTTTGAGCAGCGGATTCACGGACTTCACGCGGTTCACGCTGCCGCTGTTCACGGGGGGCGTGAACGGCTTCATGCGTGAATCGGGGGTGCTTGCGCACCGGTTCACGGGCTGCCGTGAATCACCCCTGCGTGAATCGTTCACGGGAGCATCGGCCGGCGCGTGAACCGGCGGGTTCACGCCCGAACCTGCAGGCGGATTCACGGAGCCACGTTCACGGCCGGCAGCCGGATTCACGGCTGCCGGCCGCGGCGCCGGCGCACCCCCGGTGCGGAGGTTCACGCTGGCGTCGGCTCCCGAGTTCACGGGGTGCGGAGGAACGTTCATGCCCGCGGTGGCGAGGAGGGGTCCCGGGACCTCGCCCGCGGTCGAGGTGATCGCGAGGGCGTCGGCGACGTGGTTCTCCAGCGCGTCGCCCTTCACGTTCTGCCGTGGGGCCGAAGCCGGGGCGCGGCTGGAGCTGAGCGGGACGCCGTAGCGGGTGAGCTTCAGCGGCAGCAGGGCCTCGACCGGGGCCTTGCGACGCCAGGCGCGACCGAACCGGGTCCGCAGCCGGGCCTGGTAGACGAGGCGCTCCTGCTCGAGCTCGAGGACCCGCTCGTACGACCGCAGCTCCCACAGCTTCATCCGCCGCCACAGCTTGAACGTGGGCAGCGGCGACAGCAGCCACCGGATCAGCCGGACCGGCTCCATGTGACGGCCGACCGTGATGTTCGCCAGCTGCCCGATCGCGTGCCGGGCGGCTTCGACCGTCACGACGAAAAGGATGGGGATCACCGCGTGCATGCCGACGCCGAGCGGGTCCGGCCAGGCGGCGGCGCCGTTGAACGCGATCGTCGCGCTGGTCAGCAGCCACGCGGTCTGCCGCAGCATGGGAAACGGCATCCGGAGCCAGGTCAGCAGTAGGTCCAGCGCGAGCAGCACGAGGATCCCCGCGTCGACCCCGAGCGGGAACACATGGGCGAACGTCCCGAAGCCCTTGCGGATCGCAAGGTCGCGGACTGCGGCGTACGAGCCGGCGAACCCGATGCCGGCGATCACCACAGCGCCGCCGACCACGACGCCGACGATCACGCGCTGCGCCTTGTTCAGCTGAGGCCGGTCGGCCTCGGTGGCGGAGTCCGTCGGGGTTGTCGTGGTGGGCGAACTGGAGGGGGTGGTCACCGTATTTCTCCTGTGCGAGGCGGCTCCAGAGGGCGGAGACGCGAGAGGCCGCGGGGCACAGCCGTCCCCCGCGGCGTGGAGCTGAAGGTCACCAGCGGTCGGTCGTGCTGGCGCCGTAGAGGCGGAGTCCGAACGAGGCGGTGTGGGGCGGGCCGAGTTCACGAGGCATCAGGGACCGCCCGGCGGCTCATCTGCTTGTAGGCGGTGGCCCGGTCGGCCGAGCCGGTGTCGTAGTCCTTCCGGCACCGTTCGAGCGTGGCGGGTTCGGCCAGGATCCGGTTCTCGCGGGGCCGCCGGTCCGGCGGCTCGGCCTGGGTCACCGGGCACCTGCGCGGGCGGCCGTCGCCGTGATGTGCACGGTGGAGGTCCCGCAGTGCCCGCGAGCCTCCAGGTACTCACCGGCGTCGTGCAGCCCCGGTGCGTTGATCGCCCGCACCAGGGAGTTGAACAGCTGATTGGGCAGCGGGCGGCCGACGTGGACGACCACGTCGGCATCCAGAGGCGCCGCGTCGCTGATGAGGTCGAAGAGGCTGGCGACCAGGTCGTCGTCGCTGAGGGCACCGTCATCGGTGGGAGCGGGCGGAGTGGCGGCCGGGACCGTGACGGTCAGCAGGCCGGCCAGAGCGGCGCGCATCTCCAGCACCTGCAGGACGAGTTCGTCGGCCTGCATGCCCTGCAGGTCGAGCCTGATCGCGCGGCGCAGTACGTCACGGGCGATCTCGGCCGCCTGGACGCGGCGCTGCGCCGGGCTCAGGCTGCCGAGACGGTTGTGGGCCATCCCGGCGAACTCGGCCAGGCTGGGGTGGACGGGCTCGACGTCGGTGGGCGTGGCCATCAGCGCACCGCCTTCGCGGCCGCGGAGTTGGCGGCCAGATTCAGGTTCGTCAGGTACGCCCCGGCCACTTCGGCAGCGCGGGCACGGGCCTTGGTGTCGACCGATGCGGCGATCGTCTTGGAGTGCGCGGAGCTGGTGGCCCCGCCCTGGGCGGTGGAGCGGGCGGGGCGATCACTAATGTGGGACACAGTTCGGACTCCTCGCTGAGTGAGGTGTTCGGATGAGGCCCCGTGCGGGAGTGGCGACTCCCCATGAGGGGCCGAGCACGGCCCTGGCCGGGAGGTAACTCCTGGCCAGGGCCGTCGTGTTGGCCAGACGGCCAAGGCCACGGCACACACCTGGTGCGCCGGGCCTTGGTTGTCTGGACTGTCGCGTGCCCGAACGGGGCCGTGCGGCAAAGCCGACGGGCACCCCCTCGGACGCTCAGTCCTGTGTCCGCTGTGCAGTTTTCAAGGAGCGGACTCGCATCGCGCGAGCCCCGGCAGTGCGCCGAATTGAGCCACTTAGGCCCGGAATGAGGGCCTCAAGCACCACAACCTGTCAAGACAGGTTGTGGTGCCGATCACGACCGTAGCGATCAGCTGGCGGCTCGTCAACACCTGTCAAGACAGGTTGAGTTGCCGGGCCAGGTCAATGCGGCGCCGAGGCGGCAATGCCCTAATGGGTGGGGTGTGCATCGCGAGGCGACTCTTGCTAACCTGTCGCGACAGGTTGCTAAGGTGCGGCCATGAGTAACAATCGCCCGCGGAAGCCGCAGGAGAAGGCGACGGTTGACGACGTCGTCATCCTGCTGCGCGAACGCATCAAAGCCGGAGACTTCCGCAAACCGGACGGCTCTCCGGACAAGCTGCCCTCGGCCCAGGTTCTCGGCGACGAGTACGGGCTGAGCCGGCAGTCACTGGTTCGCGTGCTGGAGAAGCTCAAGGCCGAGGGCATTGTGCGGACACGCAAAGGCTCGGGCGCCTGGGTCCACGACTGGAAGCCGCTGCTCTTCTATCCGCAGTCGGAGTTCCACGAGCAGGCGCCCAACATCGACGTCTACACCTCCCTCCTCGACGCCGCGCACCGCAAGGGCGACGCCCGGATGGACGAGATCACCCGCGAGCCGGCAGACGAACTGGTCCGCAGCCGACTTGCCCTGCTGGACGGCGAATACGTGGCCGTACGGCGCAGAACCAACATGGTCGACGGAGCCGCGGCCCACACCGACGACTCCTACGTGGCGCTGCGCATAGTCGAGAGAAGCGACTGGGTACTGCAGGACAACGTCGAACGCGGCACCAACCGCGTCCTCGCCGAACTCGGGCACGAGATCGTCCGCTCCATCGACGAGATCCACCCCCACACGACCACCGAGGGAGAGAACATCCGCCTGGGCCTCGGCGCAGGCAACTCAGTCCCCGCCATCAAAATCATCAGCACCAACTACGACGCCGCCGACCTGCCCGTGCAGGTCACCCTCTTCACGCTGCCGGCCCACCGCAACGTCACCGTGTACGAGCGCTTCCGCCACACCGAGCGAGGCGGCGAGTGATCGTCGTCCGGGCCGTGCCGGCCGACATCCCCCGACTCCTGAAGTTCCGCACTGACGCGGCCAGCTGGCTGAGCGCGAACGGCAGCGACCAGTGGTCCACGCCCTACCCACCCGAACTCCTCATCGACAGCGTGTCCGCCGGCGAGGTCTATCTCTTCCACCCGACCCCGCGGGCCTTGCCCGTGGCCACCGTCACCCTCGACCGAAAGGCCGAGCCGGTGCTGTGGAGCGAAGAGGAGAGGGACGAACAAGCCCTCTACGTGCACAAATTGACCCTCGCGCGGCCAGGCAACGGCCAGGGCCTCGGAGCCGCGATCCTGGACTGGTGCGGAGATCAGGCGGCCCGTGACGGGGCCAAGTGGCTACGCCTCGACGCCTGGACGACCAACACCCGCCTCCACGCCTACTACGAGCGCCTCGGATTCACCCACCTGCGCACCGTCCACGATCCCGCCGCGTACGAGTCGGGATGGGTGGCGCAGCGGCTGGCGGTGCCGTGTGAACATCCCTTCCGCCTCCAGCCGGCGGACCACGGCCAGGAGCCGGGCGGTCACCGCCCCTGACCACTGCAGCTGACGACCGCCCGGCGTGAGGGGGCTCAGGAACCTTCCTGCGCCCCACCTCGCAGCGGACGCACCAGCCACCGCCCCGGAGCGGAGTCGTGAACCTCATGAAACGGTGCAACGCGGGGGTCGGTGAGTGGAATCGTCGCCCCATACGTCCACCGCGTCAGCTCCCCGCCCTGCCGCAGCCCATAGACGAACGCGATACCCGAAGGCCGCGCAGCCGCCGCCGCGATCGCGCCGAGCAATCCCGTGATCAACTCGCCGCCGCGCACGGCGGCACACGTCGCGACATGAACCCAGGACGCGTCGGGGCCGGCGAGCTGGGCCACGATCCGCGCCGGCTGCCCAAGAACCGCGGTCGTGACCTCCACCTGAGCGGCTTTCTCGGGCCCCGGGCCCCACAGGTCGACGGCGACGACACGATCGGCTCGAACTAGCCGGTCGTCGGACAGCCGAAGCCAAGCTATTGCGGACATATAGGGCCCTTCCGTTCCGTGATCAGGAACCGGACCGTACGAGCGAGAAGCTGTGGACAGAGGCCGCAGGGGTAAGACCTCGGCAGGCCGACGCGTCGACCCTGGAGGTTCGCCATGGACTCAACCCGGCACCTGACCGCGAGCACGTTTCTCTTCGCGCGCTTCGGGGCCTCGTGGCGGATGTGCGTCATCGCGCACCCCCGGCACGGCAGCTACCGCCGGCCGGGAGGCCATGTCCTCGAGGACCAGGCCGAGACGCCCCAAGACGCCGCGATGCGCAAGGCGCTCGAAGAGTCCGGATATCGCCCGCGCCTCCTGCCGGCCCCACTTCCGGAGGGGTACCCGCACCCTGCCGTCCCCGGCCCGTGGTGGACCGTGGACATCGCGGCCGGCCCGGACAGCCGAGCTGACGGGCGGCACCTGCACCGCGACCACGTCTTCGTCGGCGTCGTGCCGCTGACCTACGAGCCGCAGGGCCCGCCCGCGCTCCCGGTGCGCTGGGTGGATCGTGACGCACTCGAGGTTCTGGACACCCCGACGGACACCAAGGTCCTCGGCGCCCATCTCTTCGACGTCATCGGCGCCGTAGCGCGGCCGCGCACCGCGGCCGCGCCGGATGAGGAGCTGGCGACGGAGCTGCTGCGTCGGATGGAGCTGGACCAGGAGGTGCGGCTGCTGCCTCCGGCGTCGCGGACGCCGGAGGTGATGGAGCGATGGCAGGAGATCGACCGGGACAACCGGATCTGGCTGGAGCAGCTCCTCGCGGTGCGGGGGTGGCCGGGCATCTCGGAAGTCGGTGAGCGTGCCGCAACGGCCGTGTGGCTGTTCGCCCAGCACAGCGATCCGGCACCCGACTTCCAGCTCAGGTGCCGGGACTTGCTGGCGGAGGCAGTGCTGGCCGGCGAAGCAGACCCGCGGCACTCGGCGCTGTTGCAGGATCGAGTCCGCATCGCCCAGGGCCGCCCGCAGGTCTTCGGCACGCAGCTGTACGCGGATGAGGCGGGGGAGCTCGCCCCGGCGCCGCTCTGGGAGGCCGAGCAGGTTGATCTTCGACGACTCGAGGTCGGCCTGGAGCCGCTTGAGGACTATCTCCACGCCTGTCGGCAGACGGCCGTCGGATGAGTAAAACCCATCGTGGGGACCTCGCGGCCGATTCGCGGTGCACGACGGAGTCAACGACCGTGCCCACTGGAGCCGCGGCGCCGGCGTTGCCCGGCGGGGCCCTTGCCTCCGCGGCGTCAATGCAGGACGCCGCCCCGGCGTGGGCCGGGACGGCGGAGTTGCGCCCGCCAGTGGGATGCGGGTGTGGTGCAGGTCAGAAGCTGCCGGGCGGTGCGTCCTTGGGGCGCTCTTCCAAGCGGGCACAGGTCAGCCGGTCATTGAGGGACTGCTGCCCGGCCTTCTGCTCCGGCGTGAACCCCCTGGGGGACGAACTGCCGCTGCTGGAGCGGCTGGTATTGCTGTCACTGCTTCGTCGGATGGCCATCAGGCGCCTCCGAGGCAGGAGTTGACGTTCACCGAGGGGTTGCTGATCGTCCCCTCGGTGCCGAGGGTGATCAGGGAGGCGGCTGCGCGTGCCTGCTCGGCGCCGCGCGCTGCGGCCTTGGTCCGCTGGAGGCTGCGTTCGAACTCGCGGCCGTGGGTACGGTTGGGCATGCTGCTGAGCTCCTTGCCGGTTCGTGGTGTGTGGGCTCTGTCAGCGAGGCCCTGGCCGGGTGCTGGAGACACCGGGCCAGGGCCGCTTCTACGACGGGGCTGAAAGGCGCGCGCCGCGAGCAGACGTGCTCATCGGGTCAGGGCGGGCCCCGTGGCTGGGTCGGGCGGCCGCCGCAGGTCAGCTGCCGTGGCGCTGCTCGTCGTCCGGGAGGCCTTCGAGCAGCGCGGCCTCGAGGGCGGCGACGTCCTCGGTCAGCAGAGCGTGCGCGTAGTCGGCGTCCGCACGGTCAGGGCCGCTGCTCATCGGCGGCAGGGCCTTGCCCGAGGCAATGAGCCAGCGGACGAGGTATGAGCGGCGCTTGGCGAGGGTCTGAGTGTCGTTGGGCACGTACTTCTCCTTGTGGATCTCCGTGGGACGGGTACGAAGCTCGGCGCTCCGGTGCGCTTCCGAACAGCCGTTGGTGGCATTGCCGGGCAGCCGGTGTCGTGACCGGGCCCCGCCCGAGGGCGGGCCGGCCACGACCAAGGGCCGGGAGGATCAGCAGGCGATGCGGCCCGGCGCCGCGGTCGCGGAGATCTTCACGTAGCCGCGGTAGACGCCCCATCCCTTGTGTCCGCTGGTGATCTGCTCGGCCTCGACCAGGTTGGGGTCGCTGGGGTGGCAGGCGATGATCCGTGCGCGGTCGCCCTCACCCATGAGCCCCTTGATCGCTCCTCCGGCGTCGCGGAGGTAGAGGCCGCCGGTGCCGGCAGCGGGCTGGAGAGTGCCCGCCGGCGCGGCCGACTGGTTGACCCCGCCGGGCTGGTCCTCGGGGACGGCGTCGTTCGAGGCGGTGCGGCTCCGGGCGTCCGGGCTGGGGCCGTCGCCGCGCTTGATGACGTCCGGGTACTCGGTGATGGTGGCCGTCTCCGTCTCGCCGGTCACCGGGTTGATGCGCTCCTCGGTGTACGTGCGGACCGGCTTGTCGGGATCGACGCCGTCGGCCCGTGCGGTGGTCGAGAGCAGTCCGAGCATGCCGACGGCTGCGACAGCCGCGACGCTTGCGCGCTTGCTGGTGGTGTTCATCCGGTGGAGCTCCTCGGTTCGTGAGGGTGATCGGGCTCGCCGGTGGGCGGCGCTGGAGACGCTGCCCTCGGCGGAGGCGGGAGAGGAGATCCCCTCGCGCCTCGTGTGGAGGTGCTCTGAGCTGCCCTGATGCGGTCCAGGGCATGGCGAACTCCGTCTGCGTGAGGCGGAGATGACGCCATCGGGGCGTTTGCTCCGACGACAACGACCGTAGCGCAAAACCTTGAAGTTCGGGAAGTTATGGAAGTTAGGGAAGTCCTCGCCTGTCCGTGAAGTCCTGGCAGTCCGTACACTTCCGGCCCATGGAGACGACCAGCAGCAGCGCCGACAACACCCGGTCGGAATGGAGCCCCGTCCTGACCCGGGTACGCCTGAAGGGGGGCCACCATGTGGTCACCCGGCACGGCCACCCGGCCGCTGTGCTGGTGCCGACTGCCTGGCACGCGCAGGCCGGCGGAACCGTGACGGACACGATCACCGCACAGGAAGCGATCCGTGGACTAGCCGAGCTCCTCGACCGCGCCCACGGAGGGGACCATGTGGCGGTGACCTACCGGGGCAGAGCAGCCGCGGTCGCGGTCCCGCCCGAGTGGCACGCCCAGGTCACCGGCGCGGCTCCGAAGCACCTAGAGGACGACAATTCAGAGGAGTCCGAGGCATCCCCGTGACCCCTTTCTGATCGGCCTCCCGCAGCCGTTCGTCTAGGGAGGCGAAATGAACAAGTCGCTCGCGACCAGTTCGATCCGGTGAGATGGCATCCGGTCGCAGTTCGTGGGAAGCGCGTTGCCACCACGTCCCGCAGTCGGGACAGGCACGTCTGGCCTGCGTAGGGTCGGGCCGAGAGAGGGGAGATCCACCAGTGCATGACGGATCCGGCAGAGAGGTGCCGCTGAGCGGAGGGCGTATTACCAACGGCGTCGTCCGTGTTGGAGACACAGTCCGGCGACCTGTCTCAAGAGCGTCGGACTTCGTCGCGAGGCTGCTGTCACACCTAGAGGACTGTGGATTTGACGGCGCACCCCGCTACCTCGGGGTCGACGACACAGGACGGGACATGCTCAGCTACGTGCCGGGCCACGTTCCATCCAAGTTCCAGAAGTGGACCGATGCCCAGGTAGCTGCAGCCGGCGTGCTACTGCGCTCCCTGCACGAGGCCACTCGTGGCAGCAGCCTCGCAGGACCGTGCCCGGTCGTGTGCCATCACGATCCTGGGCCGAACAACACCGTGTTCCGGGACGGCAGGCCAGTCGCCTTCATCGACTTCGACATGGCGGCACCCGGTGATCCCCTCGAAGACGTTGGGTACGCGAGCTGGACCTGGTGTATCGCCTCAAAGAGCGCAGCGCCACCTGTGACCGAGCAGGCACAGCAGGTGCGGATGCTGGCCGACGGATACGAACTCACTGACCTCGAGCGCCGTGGCCTCGTTGACGTCATCCTGGAGCGGCAGATCCGGAACGTCCAGTTCTGGCTCAAGAGGGATCCTGGCCCCTCCGAACTGCACCCCAGCGAGGATGTCATCGCCGCGCGCGTCGAGTGGAGCTGCCGCGAGCACGCCTTCGTGAGCACTTACCGCTCTACGTTCGAACAGGCCCTGCGGTAGTAGTCCCACGAACTGGACTGTGCCTCATGGGTGGGGCGCGCGGTCGTGGGCGAGGTGAGCGGGCGTAGTTTCAGCACGGTGGCCACTGTGGCGCCGCGAAGCCCACGTAGTCTCGTTGAAGAACCTGACCTACCAACGGTGCAGATTGCCGCCCACGGATGAGCACGGAGCCCGATGGCCAAGCGAGCACCTCGGTGACCCCGGAGACCTCCCGTCGCACCTTCGACGGTGCTCCTGCGCCACGCGAGGACCCTCGAACCCTGACCGTCGGCTTCTTCGGCACCTCGATCATGGAGCACCTGGAAGCCGTCAACGCGCAGATGACCACCCAGGCGAACCTGCCCGAGGTCGGCTCCAAGATCACCGTCGAAAGCTGGGCCCAACGCGGCTGGGTCCACCGTCTGACCCTGTCCCTGCGCGCTGCCTGGCCGCACATCGCCTTCGACGTCCACAACCACGGTGAGGGCGGCGCCACCAGCCGCGACATCGCCGGCATTGTCGAAGCCGACAGGGCAACCACCGGCACCGACTACGACCTCGTGTTTCTCGGCTGCGGCATCAACGATGTCTGGCGCCGCTTCCAGCGCAGGACCCACGAGGCGGTCGACCTTGAGGAGTACACCCGGCACCTGACCGGCATGCTCGACCAGCTCAGCGGCTACACCCGCCGGATCGTCGTCGTCTCCGAGACCCCGTTCGGGCCGATAGACGACCCCGTCACCGTCACTTCGATGAACGCGGAACTCGCCCGCTACAACGCGGTCGCCGCCCAGGCCGCTGCCGCGCACGGCGCGCGATATTTGGACGTGTGGACTCCGTTCACCGTCGCCGCCCGGCACCTGGCCGGCGACCGGGGCGCCCTGTGGAGCGACGGGGTTCACCTGACCGAGCTCGGCGACACCGTCCTGCTCCAGCGGGCCGAGCAACTCCTCGCCGAACACCGCATCGTCGAGGAGCTCCTGGACTGACCGCTCCTGGAGGGCGACGCCGCACTGGCCGTGTACGGGCCGCTGTTCGCCTGCCGCCGGTGGTGAGCGCATGGTCCACATGAAGGAGGCGGGGCAGATGTATGTCGAGACTCGCGTGGCGGCAGGCGTCGACGTCCGCCACGGCGCGGATGAAGTCCTGCTTGAGCCGCTGGGAGATCCGGGTTCGGTGACAGAGCCGCGACCGAGTATGGCGTCTGCAGGCGGGCATCCGCGAGGGAGATCGCCGCTCCGAGAGCAGCGTGGCAGTGTCATGGCAGGAGCCTTGAGACCGCGAAGGTCTGGACACGACACGTACCGGCCGGTCACTGGCTACGGTGACGTCATGCGGATGGATCGCGAGTACACCGCGTGTACGTTCGTCGTGGTTGGCCTGGAACTCTCCCGTCAGACCGGCGAGCTTGCGGTCCGCGGGGCTGCCGCGCTCGCGGTACGAGCCGAGGACTGGCTGCCGCTGTGGCGCGTCCACGCTCAAGTCGGGACCGGAGCCGATGAAGCGGACCACACCCGGGCAGAGAGCCGGGACGTGGTTCGATCCGGCTCCCTGGGCGAGGCCCTGGCCTCGATCGATCGCCGGATCACCGAGGACCCCCACGTCGCCGTGGCACGGCTGGGTCGGATGGAGGCCGCGACGTTCTGGGAGCAGCGTGCTTCCTGTCCCCGGCTGGCGAGTTTGGTCTTATGGGACGCCATGCGGCTTGCGCAGATCGCATGCCCTGCGGTGGCCGAGCCCTCGGAGGCGGCGCTCGCCTCGGCACTGGGCATCGACCTGCCGGAGCGAGGGGCGCCGGTGACGCGGGCGGTGTGGGCGACCTCGGAGATCTGCCGCCGCGCCCTGCAGCAAGGGATTTCCGCCGGCCGCTGGGGGACCCTTCGCCAAGTCGAAGACCTCGTGGGGAAGCGCCCGCGTCCCGTGGAGGAGCACTACCTGCCGTCAGGCCCAGTACAGGACAGTCTGTTCGACTAGGCCCAGAGTCTCCCTCCGCGGGCGAGTACGGACGACCTGATGCCGGCACCCGGCCGAGGGCAGCCAGGGGCCGTGTCCCGTTCGGCTGAATTGCGGGTCTTCCCGGGCGAGCCGCCTTCTGGCGCCGATAGGGTCCGCGGGTGCTCTCAGGCCTCAACTTCGCACTGCTGTCCCAACGGGGATTCCGGCTGTTGGCGTCCGCTCGGTTCGTCTCCGTGCTCGGCTCCGCCTTCGGTCCCATCGCACTGTCCTTCGGTGTCCTGGCTCTTCCGGGCGCCACACCGGGACAGCTGTCCCTGGTCCTTGCCTGCCAGGCCCTGCCGCAGCTGGTGTTCGTGCTGTGGGGCGGAGTCCTGGGGGACCGGGTCAGATCCCGGTTCCGCCTCGTCTGTGTGACCGAGAGCGCCGCCGCGATCGTCTGGGGCCTGCTGGCCGTGATGTTCGCGACCGGGGGGCCGATCGCATTGATCGCCGTGTTCGCGGCACTGGGGGGCGTGACGCGAGCGCTGTTCTCCCCGGCGCTGGAGGGCGTGGTCGTCGACGTGATCGACGACAAGCAGAACCGGCAGGAGGCCAACGCCCTGCTGAAGGTGTCGGTGAACACCGCCAGGCTGCTCGGGATGATGCTCGCCGGGGTGGTGGTGAGCCTGATCGGGCCGGCCTTCGCTCTCGCCTTGGACGCGGCCAGTTTCGCGGTCTGCGCTGTGCTGTTCGCCGCCTTGGGGAGGTCGACGCCGGACCGGCCGGTGCGCTACAAGGTCTCGGCCTGGCGAGACCTGCGCGACGGATGGCGGGAGTTCACCCGGCACGAGTGGCTGTGGGTGACGACCGCCCAGCTGACCGTCGTGATCGCGGTGGTCAACTCGGTGGCGGGTCTGCTCGGGCCGATGCTCGCCGTGCACTACCTGGGCGGCGCGTGGGCGTGGTCGGTGGTGATGGTCGCGCAGGTGGTGGGCCAGCTCGGCGGGGCAGGGTGGGCCGCCAAGCTGCGCCCGGCCCGTCCGATGTTGGTCGCCACGCTCTGCACGGCGGGTGCCGCGCTGCCCGCGCTGCTCCTGGCGTTCCGGGCGCCGCTGCCGGTCCTTGTGGTCGGGATGGTGGCCTATGGCGTGATGTGGGACGTGACGATGGTGATGTGGCGGACCTGTCTGCAGCGGGAGGTCCCGGACGACGCCATCTCGCGGGTGAGCTCGATTGACCTCCTGGGCTGCCTCGCCGTCGCCCCGGTCGGCCTCGCCGTGGCCGGGCCGCTCGCCGCGGCCTTCGGCCCGGCCGTGATCGCCCTCGGCAGCGCGGCCCTGGTCCTGGCCGCGGTCGGCTTCGCCCTGCTCTCCCCGGACATCCGGACACTTCCCGGCGACCCGCCGCCCCAGGAGACACCGGTCCCGGCGGCGGCCACCACGGCGTGAACGAATACGCCGGTGCGTTCACGAGCGGCCGCCGAGCTGACGGGCGACGAGGACGGCCACGGTGTGACCGCTGCTCACCGGCAGGATCGAGTGGGCGAGCCAACCGGGCGCCAGAACCGCCAGGCCCGGCTCGGACTGCAGCGTGAGGGCCCGGCCCCAGGGCAGGCCCGGGACAGCCGCGGCGTCGCAGCCCGCCCGCGGGTCGTGCAGGCACACCGCACCGGAACGCCCCGTCGCGTCTTCGCCGGCGACGGCCAGGTAGCACCAGGCCGACCACAGGCCGCTGCCGTACGCGAGAGGCACGCGGTGATCGGCGGCCCAGATCTGTACGGACAGCTGCACTGTTTCGGGACGGTCGGGCGTGAACAGGGGCTGGGCGAGCGCGGCGAAGGCGGCGCGGGCCCGGTCCGCGTCCAGGACGTCGTCGGCCTCAAGATCGCGGCAGCCGTGCTGCGTCCGGCGCATCTCATCCCTAAGCCGCTCGTGGTCGAGGGACGGACGGACGGTGCCGAGCCAGACCGGCGTTGCCCATCGCTCCTCGAGCGTGCCCTCCGCGCCCGGAGCGGCCCTCGTGACGAGCGCGGTCATCGCTCCTCCACACGGATATTGAAGGCGATGCACAGGCGCGGGGTGGGGGAGTGGTGCGGGGCGACGCCGTGCCGGAGCCAGGAGGGGAACGCGATCAGCAGGCCCGGGTACGGGACGACCGCGTACGGCGCGACGGCGTGTGCGGGGGCGGTGGCCAGGTGGGCGGGGCGGGGGTCGAGGAGTTCGAGGGCGCCGGTGGGGTCGGTGGCGGTGCGCAGGTAGTAGACGCCGGAGACCGCGCTGTCGTGGTGGGCGTGGAACTCGTGGAAGCCACCGGACCAGTAGCGGACCGCCCAGGCGGTGGCGGTGAAGGCGGTGTCGGGCCCGGCACCGGTGACGGCGAGGGCGGCATCGCGGATCCACCCGTTGAGGGCGGTGACGGCCGGCAGCGGCCAGGAGAGCACGTCGGGCGCCGACTTGCGGGCGCATGTCACCCCCAGGGAGAGCGAGGAGTCGCCCTGCTCGCGTTCCAGGATCAGCTCGGCCAGCGCATCGACGTCCGCATCGATCGCCGTGGCCCGCTGGTAGACCGGGGTCGGCCACAGCTCCTGGCGGGCGCCCCGCACCTGCCAGGGTTCCGCGACCGCTGTGGACACGGTGGGGGTGGTCATGAGGCGTCGCCGCCTTCCCCGGCCCGGGTGTAGACGGAGATGTGCTGGGTGGAAGAGGCGGTCACAGGCGCGCGGTGCCAGTCGCCGTACCGGTGGGCGAGGGTGAGCCCGGTGGCCGCGGCGAGGAGGTCGAGTTCGGAGAGGTGGACGTAGCGCATGATGACCGGCAGCAGGCGCATCCCGTCGTGGTCGAAGCGGATTTCCTGGAAGTGGATGATCTGCTCGATCGGGTCGTGGGTGGTCGCGGACAGGCTCAGGTGGGTGTCGCGAAGCTCCCGGATGCCGATCTGCTGGCGGCCGGCGAGGAGGCCTGGGGCGCGGGGGATCGTCGCCTCGAGGACGAAGTGGCCGCCCGGCGCCAGGGTCCGGGCGACGCCGGAGAGGCAGGCCGCCTGACGGGCCTGGGTCATCAGGAAGAAGAAGCTGGAGAAGGCGACGTAGACCAGGCCGAACTGCTGGCCGCTGGTGTCGACGTCGGCCATGTCCCCGACGTACGTCTGGACGGGGAGCTGGCCGCGGTGGCGCAGCAGCTCGTCGATCATGGCGGGGGAGGCGTCGATGCCGGTGACCTTCACGCCGCGCTCGGCGAGCGGCAGGGCGATCCGGCCGGTGCCCACGGCGAGCTCCAGCGCGGACCCGTCGGCGGCCAGACCGGCGAGGAAGTCAGCGGCGGGTGCGGGGTCGCGTTCCTGGTGCTCGGCGTTGTAGTGCGGGGCCCACTGGTCCCACAGGGACTGCTGGAGTGCAAGGAAGTCCTTCACGCACATCTCCCGAATCGTCGTGACCCGGCTGCCGCCCGGCCCCATAGGAGGGCGGGCGGCAGCCGAGCGCTCAGGCGTCGACCTGCGGGGCCTTGTCCGGGTCGAGGAAGACCTTGCGGGCGCGGATCGTCCCGGTGATCTCCTCCGTGCCGGTCAGTTCCTCGGCGCTGCCGTCGGCGCCCGCGATCCCGCCGCGCGTCAGTTCGACGGTGACCTTCGCGCTCAGGGCCATGTCCTCCTGGACGGCCCCCTCGTGCATCGCCGCCGCGCCGACCAGGCCCTTGTCCACCAGGCTCATGACGTGCGTGACGTCGTCTGCGTTGAGCTCGATGCCGGCGATGTTCGCCTTCTCGGCGGGGGTGGTGTAGCGGGTCGTTACGGGTTCGTCCATGCCTGCCTCCCGGTCCCAAGTGGGGTGGATGACGTGACCGTAGGCGCCCTCCCGTGCCGCCGCCCAGAGGCAACAAGACATGTTTCGAAGTGAATTGGGATGGTTTAACGGGCGGGCGTGCAATTGCGCATCTGCGGCCAGGGCTCCCGGTGGCGCCCGCTCGGCGTGATGCTCGGGAGTGCCCGCCCACCCCCGGTCTGCCCCGGAAGTCGGAAGGTGCGCTCATGCCCGCGTCAGGCACCTCGCTCGCCTCACTGTCCTGTCTCCTGGACAGCGCCTCCCTGCAGCACCTCCTCGGCGCCTTCTACCGGACGCCGCGGGCCGGAGGGCTCGACCGGCTCGCGGGCGGCGGCGGACCGCTGGGCTTCGACATCACCACCGCCTGCCAGGTCCACCACCTGATGACCGCGTACGGCTGCGACGGCATCGTGGAAAGCGGCTGCCACCTCGGCGACACCACCGAATACTTCGCCCGCGCCTACCCCCAACTCCCCGTACGCACCTGCGACCTGGACCCCGGGCGGGCGGCCTTCACCCGGGCCCGCCTGGCCACCTGGCGCAACGCCGATGTCCGGCACGGAGACTCCGCGACCCTGCTGCCGGCCCTGCTGGCCGGACTTCGCCGCCCGCTGCTGTTCCTGGACGCGCACTGGGGTCCGCGATGGCCGCTGCGGGCCGAACTCGCCGCCATCCACGAGGGCGTTGCGGTCATCGACGACTTCGACATCGGCCACCCCCGCTTCGGACACGACACGTACGACGGGGTGGCCTGCGGGCCGCAGCTCGTCGCCGAGGAACTGCCCGCACTGGAGCGGATGTTCGTCGGCCATGTGGAGGCCGACTACCCTCTGCCGTGTCTGCAGACCGGGCGGCGCAGCGGCACCGGCTTCCTCGCCCTCGGCCTCGATGACCGTCCGATGGCCGCACACCCCTGGTTCGCCGAGGTTGTCCTGCGTCCGCACCCGGCCCTGCCCACGTGGACGACCGCCGCGGCGGAGGTGGGGTCATGACGGTGCTGAGCAGCAGCGTGCGCGAGACGGACGCGGCCGAGACCTGCATCCGGGCCTGGCCGGTGGCGCAGCGCCTGGGCGTGACCCGGGTCGCCGAGACGACCGGGCTGGACCGCATCGGAATCCCGGTCTTCTCCGCGGTGCGCCCCGAAGCCGCCCTGGTCGTGGTGACCGCCGGCAAGGGCCGCTACCCGGCAGAGGCACGGGCGGGCGCGCTCCTGGAAGCCATCGAGCAGGCCGTCGCCGAGGCGTGCGCGGACACGACGCCGCTGCGGTGGGCCACGGCCCGCACCCTCGCCGAGGAGGACGGCGTGAAGCTCGGCGCATGGTGCCCGCGCCCGGACCAGGACGTGGACGTCGACCGGCCACTGCCGTGGATCACCGTGCCGTCCGCCGACGGGATACGGGAGTTCACGGCGCCCGCCGAACTGGTCCTCACCCCCTGCCCGCCGCAGGCGTACACCGGCCTGTTCGGCTCCACGACCACCGGGCTCGCCTCCGGCAACAGCCACACCGAGGCGGTCCTGCACGGTCTGTGCGAGGTCCTGGAGCGCGACGTCACCTCACTGATGCGGATCAACGACACCTCCGCCCTGATCACCCCGAACACCCTGCCCGCCGGGCCCGCCCAGCTGTACGAGCAGATCCGGGCCGCGGGCCTCAAGGTGTGGCTGCGCTGGCTACCCGCGTACGGCGGGCACTACATGACCGCCCTGATCGACGACCCCGACCGGGCGCATCCGCTGTACTGCAACGGCGGATACGGCTTCCACCCCTGGCCGGAGATCGCCGCCGTCCGCGCCCTGTCGGAAGCCGCCCAGTCCCGCCTCACCTACATCCAGGGCGCCCGGGACGACCTGACCGACAGCTACGCCGCCTTCGCCGCCATGACCCCCGACGAGCGGGCCGCCTTCCGGGGGCAGCTGCTGGCCCGCTACGCGAGCCCCGAACCCGCCACCACATTCCCCGCCCGACAGACCGCCCCGTCCACCGACCAACCCGGGGTACTGCTGACGGGCCTGCTCGAGGCCATCGCGAAGGCGGGCCTCGGCCCGGTCGGCGTGCACTCCTTCGCGCCGCTGGCCGACCCGTTCCACGTCGTACGCGTCCTGGTCGTCGGCGCGGAACACTTCACCCCCTACACCCGCCGCTTCGGCCCCCGCCTCGCCGCCCACGCCCGGGAGCCACGATGACCCGGACCACGCCCCGCAGGGTCGACCTGTTCGTCGGCCCCACCGCGCACCGCCTGCCCGAAGGCCTCCTGCACCAGGCCGGCGTACGCCGTCATCCACCGGCCCGGCGCGGAAGCATCGCCCGCCTCATCGAGAGCCAGCCCCCCGCCACCATCGCCCTGGTCGACGGCCGCTACGACGACGTGCCCGCCGTCGGGCACCGCGAACTCCTCGACGCGCTCGGCGCCGGATGGCAGGTGACCGGGCTCGGCTCCATCGGCGCGCTGCGCGCCGCCGAGCTCCACCTGCTCGGCATGACCGGCTACGGGCGCGTCTTCGAGCACCTGCTCGCCACCGGGGCCCCCGACGACGAAGTCGCGCTCCTGCACGCTCCCGCCCCCGACTACCGGCCCCTGAGCGAAGCGCTCGTCGACCTGCGCGCCCTCGCCCACCACCTGGCCCACGCCGGCGTGCTGGAGGACACGGAGGCGACCGCGGTCATCGACGACCTTGCCCTCCGCTGGTTCGGTGACCGCACCGTGCCCACGTTCCTCGACACGGTGTCCGCTGTCGCCGGAAGCGCCGCGGCGAGCGCCGCGCGCGCCCAACTGCACCGCCTGCCCGAGATCCGCATCAAGTCCGGCGACCTGCGCGACTACCTCACGGAGCGCTCATGGACACTTCCACCGACACCCGCCCGTTCGTCCCCGCCCACTGCGGAGGCTGGCCCTTCCTCGACCCCGGCCACGACCCGAAGCGTCTGATCACCGCCGCCGCGTGCGCCCGTCTCCACCGGCGCGACGGCCCTCAGCCGGCCCCCGCGCCTGCCGAGCTCGCCGCCGTTCTCGCCCCGGACGAGGCGCTGCGCATCCGCGCCCTCGACCTCCCCCGCCCCCTGCCCTCCGGCACCCTCACCACCCGGCAGCTGGCCGCCGTCGACGCGACGGTGGATCTCCTCGCCGAGCTCGTCCCGCCCTGGGATCCGCTGCTGCGGGCCCTGCCGCTCACCTACCTGCCCATGCCGGACGGCCGCACGAGCATCAGCGCCTCCTGCTTCGCCTGGCCGCAGCACATCCTCCTCGCCACCGAAGCCTTCGACCGAGGTTACGTGCTGGCCGAACAGGTCCTGCACGAGATGTTCCACCAGTGGCTGTACCTGTGCGAGGAACTCGTCCCGCTCCAGCACCCCGGCTGCACCCGCCGCATCACCCTGCCCTCGGGCACCAGCGGCCGCAGCCCCGCCGAACTCCTCGGCGCCGCCCACGTCCTGCACGGACTGACCCGGCTGTGGCCCCTGCTCCGCGTCCCCGGGCCGGTCCGAGACCAACGCCTGGCGCACCTCGACACCTACCGCACCGGCTGCCGCCACCTCCTCGACGAGGCACGCCCGTGCCTGACCGACCACGGACACGCCCTGGCCGACCGCATCCTGGAGGCAACCCCATGACCACCCCGCCGAGCGGAGCCTTCTGGGACACCCCCCTCTACACCCGCACCATCAATCCCGACCCCACCTGCAACGACGCCCTGCGCACCCTGATCCTGGAACGCACCCGCACCACCCCCAACTCGACCGTGGGCGTGCGCGACGCGGACAAGACCACCTCCGACGTCCTGCGCTGGGACCACCCGGCGATCGACCAGTTCCGCGGCTGGATCCTGGACGCCGCCGACGCCCTCAATCAGCACGTCGGCGCCGGATGCGACGCGGCCGGCCAGGATGTCGCCATGGTCGCCGAGGCGTGGGCCGTGGTGTACCGCCCCGAAGGCATCCACCACCTGCACAGCCACCACGACGCCGCCTGGTCTGGCGTCTATTACGTCTCCACCGGCCGCATGCTGCCCGGCACCGGGCTGCTGCAGTTCGTCGACCCGAGGCCCGCCGCCACGGCCCGGGAACCCGAACGCAACCCCCTGCACACCCTTGTCCCCGCCCGGGGCCTGCTCGTCGCCTTCCCCGCCTGGCTGCGGCACTGGGTCACCCCGTACCAGGGCGACAGCGAACGCATCGTGATCGCCTTCAACATCGGCTTCAAGCACGGAAATTGACCGCCCCTCGCGCCGCCCGAAGTGGAGACCCGCATGTCGATCAGCAGTTTGTGGCCCACCGTGATCCACACCACGGTCCTGACCGGCGCCGACCTCACCCGCGTCACCACGGAGCCCGCACGCCTGCCCGAGGCACTGCCCGACGCCCACCCCGGCCGTGACCTCGCCTGGACCTGGCGCACCGAACGCTGGGAAGGCGGCTTCCACGCGGGCCTGCGCCACAGCCCGGGAACCTGGTGCGCCCTCCTGGTCATCGCCGCGCGCGCAGCAGACCAGGAGGATCCCTCCGGCGCCCTGATCCTGCACGACCCACGCGCCGGCGCGGCCAACGTCGGCCTGCCCGGCCTACCTTGGGGGCGGCCGCTGACCTTGCCCACCCGGCCCGGACTCCTTGCGATCACCCCCGGATGGCTTCCCTGGCAGATCGCCCCCGTACGGGCCGACGACGAACGCACCATCCTGACCGCCCACACCACATGACCGCCCGGAACATCCCGCCGCCGCGCCCACGAACTACGCGACCCGGGACACCGGCGCCGCCACCGTGGCCAGGCCTCCGAGGTCGACGCCGGCCCGCCACAGTTCCTCGAACCGCGCGGCCGCCCGCCCCTGACGGTCCGGGTGCAGGCGCGGCCGGCCGTCCTCCCGCTCGCGGCCCGCAAGCGTGACCTGCTCCTCGCCCAGGTCCACCAAGGAGAAGGCCCCGCTCGACACCCTCGCGGCCTGCTGCGTCGGCAGCACCCGCACCTGGACGGGAACGCCACACAGGCGCCGCGTCTGCTCATCCATCACCGCGGGGCCGCCCAAGCCGAGATCCAGCACCGTCTCCGCGAGCAGTACCCGCACCGGCCCCCGGCCGTTCTCCCACAGGCGCTGCTGGCGCAGAGCCAGCAGCCACAGCCGCCGCTCCACCTCCTCGGCCCGCATCGCACCGAGCAGTTCGACTGCGTAGCGCCGGGTCCGCAGCACCGACGGGATCACCCGCGGGGCGAACACCGCCTGCAGTCCGGCGGCCTCCACATCCAGATAGTCCCGGACCCGGGCATCGGCGACGTCGGCGAAGGAGTGGTAGAGGCCGCGCCCCTGGGACAGCGCGCCCCACCGGAGCATCGTGGCCCGGGTCCTGCCGCACGCTCCGTAGTGGTCGGCAAGGCTCTCGATCTCGGTGAGGGTGGCGCGATGCTCGCCCCGCTCGATGCGGCACAGCTTCGAGTCGCTGAGGTACAGGCTGCTGGCGACCTCGTGGAGGGTCAGACGACGAGACGAGCGCAGCTGCTCCAGCCGGTGCCCGAGAAGGAACCGGGAGACCGTCGCGACCGACGGGACCTGCTGGATCACGGACAAGGCGGCCCTCCATCCAACAGCGGCCGCGCCAACGCCCGTCCCCGACGGGGCGAGCAGGCGGCCGTTCGAGGTGGCGCATGCCGCCTGACCGGGCCCCTGCCCCAGGGGGGTGGGGGCGCTGACCTGGTGGCGCTGCGCCGTGGCCTGTCGGCCGCACGGGGCGGTGCCGGCTCCCGTGCGGCCTCTTCGACCTCTCCATGACAGCGCGACGCGCCGTGCGCCGACAGATCGCGCACTGGGGACTTACTGGGTTCGGACCTGGAACAAAACTGGTTTCACACTGGGCAGTTCGGCGATCAGCCGGCGCCCAGGAGGTTCAGCACGGCCTGGTGGTAGACGGCGTACACCTGCGGAAGCTCGGCGAGGTGAGCCCGCTCGTCGGTGCCGTGCAGCCCGGTGTACGGAACCCCGAAGCCAGCGGTGGCCGGAATTCCCCCGGGCCCAGCCCCGGCCAGGAGATTGCCGATGTTCGACGGACCGGCCGTTTTCGCCCGGACGGAGATTCCGATCGAGGCCGCGGCGTCCAGCAGCGCGGCCGCGGGCTGTTCGTGCTCCTCGAGGCGGAAGGGCGGCCAGCAGGCGATCTCCTCAACACGGGTAGGCAGCGGTCCCGGGAGTTCGGCGTCGAGCTCGTCAACGGCCTTGCGCACCACGGTCGCGGCATCCTCGCCGTCGAAGGCGGGCGTCGTCCGTACGTCGACGTTCAGCTCGCACCGATCCGGCGACACGGAAAAGCCCTGCCCGCCGTGGATGGCCGTGACCGACAACTTCGGCGCGAGCGGAAAGCCCGCGCCTTGCTGAGGAACGCCCGGCAGATCAGCGGAGTCAAGCAGCTGGACCAGACGGGCGGCACGCGACACCGCGCCCAGGACGGTGCGGCTGGACCCCGAGTGCCCCGAGGGGGCGTACACCGTGACCGTCGCGCGCCACAGTCCGCGGCCGCCGACCACGACTTCCTCCATGCCGGGGTAGCCGATCAGCACCCCGGCGGGGCGGGCCGCATCGGGGTCGGCGAGATAGGCACGGGCGCCGCCGAAGGTTCCGGTGTGCTCATCGACGTCGAGGAGCACCGCAAGGCCCCCACTCAGGTTGTCCGCGCGCGCCTGCAGGTCTGCGGCGATGTGCACGAAGGCGGCCGCGGCCAGCTTGGAATCGGCCGCGCCACGTCCCCTGAGCCAGCCCGCCACCACGTCGCCGGCGGTGGGCGGGAACGTCCACGCGCTCTCATCACCGAAGGAAGCCGTGTCGACACAGGCGTCGAGCGTCCACCAGGAGCCGGGGCGCACGCCCGCGATCTCCACCAGAAGGCCGACGAGTTGGCCTTGCTCGTCGTGCAGACGCCGGTGCGGCAGGCCCCGCTCGGAAAGCCAGTTCTCCAGAACGGCCAGTACGGGCGCGTAGTCGTCGATTCCGCCACGACTGGGGTGCCGGATCAGCTCCTGAGCGAGCGCGATGACGGACTGTGATCGCTGGGCGGCCTGGACCACCAGATCGTTCCTCACGTGTCTCCTTGCCGTGGCGCTCCGCCATGCCGGACGGGCAGGGCGTATACGGCCTCCAAGGTCTCCACCGGGCGCGCCGACGCGCAAGCCTCCCGCCCATGCTGCACCAGTCCGACCGCGGCTTCACGTCCCAGCAAGATCCCGCAGTCGAAGCCCTCGGCTCCGTGGAATGAGGGCAGCGGGACCACCGCGGCGGTCTCCGAGGCCACGAAGTAGCGCTCCATCGCCTGCAGAGGTTCGACAATGCCGATGTGCAGCGTCTTGACCCCATTGCGGCGCTCGGCCGGATCACGCAGCTCCAGTAACCGCACCAGATGCTCGGACAACGCGGCATGGCGCGGCGGACCGTAGAGGACGCGGTAGTGCACGAGGTCAGGCCGTTGCGCCACAGCTGTCTCGATGGCTGCAAGGTACGTCTTCTCACGACTACGCGATCCGGTGACCACCAGGTACTCCCGAGCATTCATGACCACATCGAGCATCGCCTCAAGGAGGTCGGTGTACCGGGTGAGCACCCGGACAACGACATCGGTGCCCGTCGCCTCGAGAACGCTGATCGCATCACGGCCGTCCTGGTGTGCGAAGAGCACCTCGGGCGGCTCTCGGAACAACTGGCTCAGGGCCCGGCGATTCCTCATGCCTGTCCGCTTTCGCCCCAACTCCCAGGCGCTGACGACGCTGCCGTCCGAAGACCCTCCCGTGATCTCGTTGAGGAGGTCGGCAACCTCTTCTTGGGTGAGGTTTCGGGCCAGGCGGGCCCGCTTGAGCGCAGAGTCACCATCCATGGACAGCGGGCACCCCCCCCAGCAGCGGACTGCAGACTGAAAGACAAGCTCCGTCCAGTGACGGCGTTGCGTCTCCCATTGCGTTGTTCCCACCCACCGGCTTCGGGTACCTCAGAGGGTCGAGGTGGTTCACCGTGAACTGCGCCTGCAACAAGGCGAATCGCGTCTCCACTACGTTGTCCGGATGCACCGGGCCAACACCGCATCCGACGAGCCGTCCGTGCCTCGTGGGGCGGTTGCGATCATCGCCAACCGACGGGGAGAGCTCCTCCTCCACCGGCGGGACAACCTGCCGCATATCGCCTGGCCCGACTACTGGAGTTTGCTGGGCGGCGGCTGCGACCCGGGAGAGGAGCCGGCGCACGCGATCGCGCGGGAACTCGATGAGGAAGCCGGACTTCATGTCGATGAACTCACCCAGCTCTTCGAAGTCCTCGATGAGCACGGATCGGGCCAGCTCATCACCTTCTTCGCTGCGTCTTGGGACGGTGACGCGTCCGCACTGCCGCTGTCCGAAGGAGTCGAGCTCCGGTTCGTCGACCCTGAGCACCTCGCCGCCCTCACGATCCCCCCGTACATCCGGGACGGGATCGATCGCTACCTCGCGGCCCGTCCCACGTAACACCCACAGCCGTCAGGTGGCACTCCGTCACCCCAGCGCCGTCCTGGACGGCCCGGCAGTGCCAGCGAACGGGTAGAAACGGGCGACCGGGTGGTTGATGGCGAGATCGGGCTGCCAAGCGGTGAGGCACTGCGCACTCGGGATAAAGAGACCGTTCGGGAGGTGGTCGAGGCGGTGCCAGCGCCAGTCGCCCACGCTCTCGTTCGGCTGCGTCGCCGGATCACCGTCCCAGCGGGTCACGATCGAGGGCACTGTGGTTCGCACGACGGGGCCGACCTGGTCGACCAGGACGCCGAGCAGGACGACGTCCTCCTCGCGGGCGCGGCAGCCGGTCTCCTCGAGGAGCTCGCGCACCACCGCGCTTTCGAGGGATTCGCCTGGCTCCACGGATCCGCCCGGGAGTTCGAGAGTGCCCCGACGGTGCCGACCCAGCAGCAGTCCGCGCGGTCCGTGCAGGATCGCGCCGACCCCGAGCGCGGCGTTGGGCTCCGGCGGGCGAGTGGTCCGCGGCCGGCTGCTGACGGAGGCACGGCTCCGCGCACGGTAGAGGCGGACGGACACCGGGTTGTCGTCCTCGGGTGCGTCGAGTTCGACGATGTCGTCGATGAGCAGGCCGTTGTCGACGCAGAGGTCCTCCCACAGCTTCGTCGTGAGCACCCACATCTCGACGGTCTGGTCCTCGCCGCCGGCGAGAGGCAGGATCTCCGCGCGCGGGACGACGCTCGAAGAGGGTCCGCGACCCTGGGAGTTGGTGTGCAGGACGGAGAAGGCGAGGAGCCCGCGGGGCTTCAGGGCCTGCCGGATGGCGGGCAGCAGGCGATGGGGGTCGATGTAGCCGAAGCCGTGGACGGAGTAGATCACGTCGTACGGCTCGGCGGTCTGCAGGTGCGCCACGGCGTCGGCGTGGATGAGGGAGAGCCCCGGTAGATCGCCGTAACGGGCGAGGGCCCGAGCGTGCTGGCTGGCGGAGGCTTCAACGGCGTCGACCGTGGCGCCGTGCTCGCGCACCAGGTGGGCGGCGTGCTTGCCCAGGCCGGAGCACAGGTCCAGGATCCGCAGGCCCGTAAGGTCGCCGAGGACTTCGACACGGGGACCGGTTGGCCAGAATCCCCAAGAGAAGCGGTCCACTTCCGGGACCTTGGTACCGCGTTGGAGATGGTGGTTGCCGTACGTGGTCCAGGCGCGGGCGTTGACGGCTTCGGGCTCGGGGCTGTGCATGACGCTCCTTGATGTCGGGGAGTGGCGGGGCCGCGCCGGATCGCGCGACCCCGCGGTGACCTCTGTTAGTGGCCGCCGGTCAGCGGTCCTGGGCGAGGGCGTACAGCTCGCCCAGCAAACTCCCCTCGGTGGCGACGAGTTCGTCGAAGGACCCCTGCTCACGGATGCTGCCCTGGTCAAGGACGATGACCCGGTCGGCCATCCGCACGTTGTCCAGCCGGTGCGTGACGACCACAGTGATCCGATCCGGAGCCAGGGCCCTCAGCTCCCGGAAAATCTGGTGCTCCCCGCGGGCGTCCATCTCGCTGGTCGGCTCGTCCAAGACGAGGACGGCCGGCTGCCTGTACATAGCCCTCGCACAGGCCAATCTCTGCCACTGACCGCCGGAGAGCTCGTGTCCGCCCCACACCGACCGGGCGAGCAACGTCTCAAGTTCGTCGGGGAGTTCGCGCAGGGCCTTGGTCATGCCGACCCGCTCGGCCGCGTCCCAGATCTGCTCGTCGCCGTGCTCGCGGGGCTGCCCGAGGGTGATGTTCTCCCGGGCGGCCAGCGGCCAATGGCCGTTCTTCTGCGGTACGAGACCCACGTGCCGCCACACCGACTCCGCGTCGGCGCCGGCGAGGTCGGTGCCGTCCCAGAGCACTTTCCCGTCGGTCGGGACGGTCAGTCCGGTGAGCATGCGAATCAGCGTGGACTTGCCGGCGCCGTTCTCCCCGACCAGGGCGACCACCTCGCCGCGGTTCAGGGTGAGGGTGATCGGCTGGACGGCCGCGGTCTCTTTGCTCGGGTAGGTGTAGGAAGCGCCTTCCAGACGGATCTGCTGCGGAGCCTTGGCCTGTGCGGTGCCGCGGGCCGTGGTCATGGCGCGGACCTCGTCGATGAAGGTGTAGTAGTCGGAGAGGTAGAGGCCGTGGTGGAACATGACCGTCGAGTAGCGGATGATCGAGTTCAGGGCGCGGCCGGCGGTCTGTGAGGCGACGACCGCGGTGCCGGCGATCGCGGTGGTCATGGCGCCGGCGAGGACCAGGCCGGCGAGTGAGGCCCACATGCCGAGGGTGAACAGGCCGCCGAGCGAGGCGGCCAGCAGCGTGATCCGCAGATACGGGCGTGCCCCGGCAACTTCGCGCATCTCGACCCGGTCACACATGGATCGGTACCAGAAGTGCAGGTAGCCGCGCATGGTGTTGGCTCGTAGCTCGTCGGCGAGTTCGGCCGTCGTCAGCCACCAGCGCATCATCCCGCGGACATTGCGGGCGGAGATCGTCTGGTCGTGAACGCGGTAGTCCACCCGGGCGGCGATCACGCCGCCGAGTCCGCGGGGGACGACGGACAGCAGCAGCACACCGAGAAGCAGAGGGTGCAAGGTGGTGAGGACCACGGCCGCGGAGGCGAGCTGGATGAGCCCGTTGGTGAGGGTCTTGGCGTCGTCGGCGAGGTCGACGGCGCGCAGCGCGCCGATCTCCGCCGCCTGGCTCCGGTCGCCGAACCCTTCCGCGTCGTAGGCGGCGAGTTCGGCCCGCATGTGGAGATCCACGAGCTGCAGGTCAGCAGCGGAGGCGATCTGCGGGTTCAGGCGCCGGGTCGCCCAGTCCGCGAGGATCCACATGGACGCGCCGGTGGCCATCGCGACGACGGCGACGGTCAGCGCCGGCCACGCGTGGGCCAGGCCCTGGCGGGGGTCGTCGACCATCAGCTGCGGCAGGGCCTTCGCGACGGCGGTGAGCATCACGGCCGTGCCCATGCCGGACAGCAGCTGGCACACGACGATCGTCAGGGCCATGCGCCGGTCGACGCTCCAGGCCAGACGGGCCGTCTGGATCAGGGCCGCGGGGATGCGGCGGGCCATGTCCCACAAGGTGGCGTCGTCCATCGCCCGCCGGTGTTTGCGCCCGTTGTAGTCGAGCTCGGGCGGCGCGGAGGGCTGCGGAGCTCCCGTCCGCGCGGCCGGGAGCGACGCCGCCCCACCGCGTGCTACCTCGACGGTCGGGGAGTCGGTCGGGTTGTGCGGTGCGGTCATGCGAACACCCCCGCCATCAGGCGGTCCAGGGTGCGCCGTCCGCGTGCGGTGACGTGGGGGTCGTCGAGCTTCGGTCCCCAGACCAGGCAGCTCACCGCGTCGATCGCTGCGAGGCATCTCAAGGCGTGCTGCTCCTCGAGGGTGAGGTTGCGGCCGTAGCCCTGGAGGCACGCGGCCCGCAGGTCGGGCCGGTCGGTCCAGGTGGAGCAGGCCATCAGCACGAAGTCCTGCACGGCGGTCGCGGCCCGGGAGCGCTCGAAGTCGATCCATCCGGCCTGCTGCCGGGAGGTCGACCACATGAGGTTGCGTTCCCACGCGTCGCCGTGGATGTACGCGAGCGGCAGCGGCGGCAAGGTCCGCAGCTCCTCGGCCATCTGGCGCACGAGCTTGTGCTCCGGCGCGGTCAGCCGGTCCCCGGCCGCAGACAGGTGCCCCTCGGCGCCTTCGGCCGCGGTCTGCAGTGCCTGCTCCGCCTCGGCCCGTCGAGAGCCGGACAGATCACCGGCCGCGTGGAGGCGAGCCAGCAGGGCGCCGCCGTGCCGGTGCGCGCGGGCTTCCTCCACGGGCGAAAGCTCCAGCTGCTTGAGCGGCCGTCCTGGGACAGCGGTCAGCAGCAGTGCCAGATGCTCCGCGCTGGAGGCGCGCAGCTGCGGAGCGCCGCCGGCGCCGAGGGCTGGTGCGGCACTTCGGAGTGCGAGCGTCTCGCGCTCGTACATCACGGCCTTGGGGGAGATCTTCAGGTAGAAGCGGAGTGCCCCGGGCAGGTCGAGCCGCCAGACGCGGGAGTTCTCGCGCGGATGGCTGACGTCCTTGACGGCGGGACGGGCGCCGAGTGCCCGGCTGGCCCACGTGAGCAGGGCCCGGGGCGGAGTGGTCGGGTTGGTCATGCCCCCCACCCCGATGACGGTCGTGATGCTGCGGCGAACAGGACGCGGCGGACGTCGACGGGCCGCCGGTGCGCGAGGGCCTCGGCGGCCGCAGCAGGAGGGTTCTCGAGAACAGGGTGAAGGGTGACCAAGCGGACGGGATTCACGGTTTCTCCTCGGTGGTGGAACGGGGTAGAGCACCCGGACAACGGACCTGATCACAGGGCCGCTACGGGCAGCCGCGGGCGACGAGTCGAGTGAAGGTTCGACGCCGGGACGCGGACGGCAAGCGCCGTCTGCGTGGGCGGCTCCTCTCGCTTCGTTCGATTCACACGTACGGGGAAGGCGGCGGGACGGTCGCCCGAGCGGCGGCTTGCATGACGCGTCGACAGCACCCGTCTCCTTCGGTGTGGTGTGGCTGTGCTCTGCGGACGGACCTTCGCCCACGCCACTGACAATCCGCGGCCACCAGCACCGTGATCCGGTCATCCCCGGCCTCCCCTGCCGTCAGCTGCCACCCGCGTAAGAGAGGGTTCTGACCTGGGGTGATGTTGGGAGAAAGGATTCTTGAACTCTCCGGGCCGGCCTGGAATCCGGCGCCCGCGAGAGTGGCTCGATCTGGTTCGCAGCCGGGTGAGCACCCGGAGCGTCACGCCCCCGGACGGCCGCTACGGCGGCTAGCATCGGACCTTCGACGCGGCCGGCACACGCCCGGGTGATGTTCTCGCGATCCGTGCCCGCGCCCGCCGATCGGCCGCTACGTTCGAACGCGCCGTCCCCTGCCGCGCCCCCTGCGGAGCTGCGCCGCGCACGAGGTCACCAGGAGAGCCATGACCATCCCCGCCCAGCACCTCCAGGACCTCGTCACCGGCTACCTGCGCGGGCACCCCGACGAACAGCCGATGCTCCAGCCCCTCCTGGACCGTCTCGCCGGCGGCGCGAATGTGACCGACAGGCGGGAGTTCGACGGCCACGTCACCACCTCGGGCGTCGTCATCAACGACGCCGACGACGTCCTGCTCATCCACCACCTCGCCTCCGGCCGCTGGATCCAGCCCGGGGGACACCCGAAGGACTCCGACCGCACGCTCGGGCAGGCCGTCCGGCGCGAGATCGCCGAAGAAACCGGCGTCACCGAGCTGGACGCGTACGGCGACGGCACCCCCGTGCACATCGACGTCCACCTGATCGAGGCCCGGCCTGACAGGAACGAGCCCGCCCATGTGCACTACGACGTCCGCTACCTGTTCCGCGCCCGCGGACCGGTCGCCCTGACCCTGCAGCCCGAAGAGGTCGGCGCGGCACAATGGTGCTCGCCCTCGGAACTCGGCGACCCCGTCCTGCGCGCCCGGGTTCTGTCGAGCCTGGGCCTGCCGCGCCAGGACCGCCCGGCGGACGAGGACCCGTACTGCGCCCTCGTCGTACTCACGGACCCGCACGCGACCAAGGTGCTGATGCACCTGCGCGACAACAAGCCGGGCATCTGGGCGCCGGGTACCTGGGCGCCGATGAGTGGCGGCGCCGAGCCCGGCGACCTCGACCCGCACGCCACCGCGTGCCGGGAACTGCGCGAGGAGACTGGCCTGGAGAACATCCGGCTGACGCACATGTTCTCCACCCACACCGACGGCTACCCCCGCCACGTCTTCCGCGGCGTCTGGGACGGCGACCCCGACACGCTGACTCTCACCGAAGGCCGCAAGCTCGCCTTCATCCCGCGCAACGACTTCGACCTCGTCCCGCTGCACCCCACCACACGGCAGGACACCGACCGCGTCCTGGAGCTCATCACGCCACGCCAACCGCCGTACGGATACGGCACCTTGGCCCTGGTCGGCAACGGAAGCGGGCATCTCCTGATGCACCTGCGCGGCGACAGCCCGGGAACCTGCTGGCCGGAAACGTGGTCACCCAACGGAGGCAAACCAGAGGCCGCCGATGCCGGCCCGCGCGGCACCATCGTGCGCGAGGTCCACGAAGAGGTCGGCCTCGACGAAGCCGCAGTGAGCCTCTCGCACCTGTTCACCCACACCGCCGACGACGGGCACCTCACCTACGTCTTCCGCGGCACCTGGGACGGCGACCCCGACACCCTGACCCTCACCGAAGGCCGGGCACTCGCCTTCGTTGACCCACGGTGCCTCGGAGAGCGCCCCATGAGCCCGCTCGCCCGCTACGCCGCCCTGCGCGGCCTTGCCGCCGAGCTCGAAGACCAGGCCCACCGCGACGGAATCCACACCCTCGTCGCCGGCGGCCTGATCGTGCACGACGAGCGCCTCCTGGTCGTCCGCCGCAACCCGGACGACTACCTCGGCGGCACCTGGGAGACCCCGGCCGGCAGGCTTGAGAGAGGCGAGTCGATCATCGACGCCCTCCCGCGCGAGATCATGGAGGAGACCGGCCTCACCATCACCATCGACCGCTACGCGGGCCACTTCGACTACACCAACGCCCGCGGCCGCACCAGCCGCCAGTTGGTCTTCGCCTGCACGCCGGAGAAGCCGGGCTCGGTCACCTTGTCCGAGCACGATCGCCACCAGTGGGTGCGCGCCCTGGACGAGCTCCCGCCGACCACCCCGGAGCTCCGGGGCTTCCTGGAGCGACAGTGGCCGGCACGGCGGTGACCGGCCGACCGGCAGGAGCAGCGCACCGGCACGGCGCCGCGTACCCGGGCCGGGCGGTGCGCTGGCTGGTGATCGTTCTTCCGGAGGCGTTCGTGCGGGTCACCGTGGACCGCGAAGGCGCGGCCGGCTCGGCATGGCTCTCCACCCTCCCGGCCGCGGTGCGGGAGGTGGCCGAGCGCTGGGACTGCACGGCGGACGGTGACCTGCTGTACGGGGGCGTCGGGATCGTCGTCCCGGTTCTGCGCAAGATGACCGAGCCTGCGGTGCTGAAGGTGTCCTTTCCTCATCCCGAGAACCGGTTCGAGCCGGACGCGCTCTCGGCCTGGGGCGGGCGCGGAGCGGTCCGGCTGCACGAGCGGGACGACGACCGGTTCGCCATGCTCCTGGAGCGGGCACACCCCACGACGTTGGCCCAGGCCGCGCAGGGCGACGAGGTGGCGGCGATCGCCGGGGGTGTCAGCCTTCGCCTCGCCGTCCCCGCGCCCGCCGGACTGCCCCGGCTCCAAGACCGGGCCGCCGGATGGGAGGAGCAACTGCTGCGGGACGCCCGGGAATTTCCGGACGCTCTGCCGTCCCGGACGGTGCAGGCCGCGACGGCGACGGTGCGCGAGCTCGCGCACCACCAGCCAGACACCCTCATCCACGGCGACCTGAACGCGCGGAACATCCTGGCGGGCACGCGAGAGCCCTGGCTGGCCGCCGACCCGAAGGGCTGGGTAGGTGACCGGGCGTACGACTGCGCCACGCTGACCAAGTCCCGGTCGGTCGTCCTCGCCGAGCAGGGCGACCTGGCCAAGGGGATCCACCGAACCGTCGACGCCTTCACCAGCGCCGCCGAGCTCGACCGGGAACGCGCACGGCGCTGGGCGCAACTCGGCGCGGTACAGGCCGCCTACGGCGGCCGCCGACGCGGGTTCCGCCGGGGGCGCCACGGATCCGAGCGCGCTCGACTCATCGCGCTCGTCGACGAACTGGCGCGCATCCTCACCGACCTCTGACCCCGGCCTCCGGGCGGGCAGCTCCAGGAGCCGAACCTTGATGGCCGGAAACGCGATGCCGTCAGGGTTTCTCGGGGGAGGATGACAGCATGGCCACGGTCGGCCCCGCGCACCGCATCGGATTCGCTCTCATCCCCGCCCTCGCCGGCGGGCTGATCACCGTCGGCCTCTGCGCGGTCGCCGGGGCGAGCCCCGAACCTTGGACCTGGCTGAGCGCCCTCGCGGCAGGCACCTGGGGATTCCGCTATGCACGACGCTGGTCGACAGCGAATGACACGGCCGGCCTCGGCGCGCCAAGGACCGAGCCACCCGCACGCGACTGACGCACCCGGGCGCCCGCGCGGATCAGACGTCGGCGACGTGAAATTCCGCCGGGGCCGAAGGACGGCCGTTGACCTGGATCTCGAGCGTGTACGTTCCGGGCACGAGCGTGACGGTCGACGTGGACGTCAGAGCGTGCTGCTTGCTGACCTCGATGGTCTGCCCGGCCTGGACCGCGGTGGTCTTCAGGACGTACGCCTTCACTCGGCGCTTGCCGGTCTTGGTGGGGGAGGACAGCACGTAGTTCACCCGCAGCTTCGCCGCTCCCGTCGCGGTCAGGTCCGCGGCGAACACCAGGCGCTCGCCGATGCGCAGCTGGTTGCTCTCCAGGCGCAGGGGGGAGAGCTCGACCGGCGGATCGGCCGGGTAGCCGAGGAACTCGTACGCGGCGGCGTCGCCCTTCTTCAGCCGGGTGCCCAGGGCCTGGCGCGCGATGAAGTCGAAGCCCTTCGCGCTGGCACGGCCTTCGGCTCGCCACCGGCCGAGGGTGTCGAGGACGAGGGGGAGGTTGTCCTCGGCGACGTCGCTGAGATGGTTGGCCACCGACTGGGTCACGAACCGGCTCGCATCGCCGTAGAGCCGGTCGAGGATCGGAATCCCGGCGTCGAGGTCCACGGGGATGCGGACCGACCACGGCAGGCGCGGGCGCGTGGACTCGCTGGCCAGGCGACGAACCCGGTGATCCGGATCCTCGGTCCAGGACTCGATGACCTTGAACGTCTCGGTCGGGAAGTCCGCGATGAAGTACCTCATGGCGTCCTCGGCCGAGAAGTACGACGTGAAGCGCCGCAGCGCGTCCAGCGCCTGCTCCAGGTCCTCGCCGGTGCGGCAGTGCTCGCCGACAAAGTGGCTGTGCGGGGCATAGATGTAGAAGCCGAAGTCGTTGGTGATGCCAGCGCTCTCCGGCGTGGCCGGCAGCGAGCGCAGCAGGATGTCGACGGCCTGGAGTCCGCCGACCGGCAGGTGGGTGTGGAGCCCCTTGCTGGTGCGGGCGATCCGGTCCTTCAGCCCGAGCCGCGGGAAGTCAGCGACGACATCCCGCGCGAAGGCCTCAGCGTCGAACTCCGGGCATGCCCCGCGGACCTCCGCGCCGATCCGGTTGACGCGGTTTTCGCTGAGCGAATGCTCCTTCTCGGCCATGTCCGCACCTTAGCGGCGGCGGGCCTCCGACCGACGGGATCTCGCCGCACGTCGGCCAGCCGTCCGGTCTTCCGCGCCTGCCGTCTCAGCGGATCGTGGCGCGGTAGAGCAGCCGGTGGTGGCGGGAGCTGTCGCAGGGCGAGGCGGTGTGCAAGGTGGCCTGGTTGTCCCAGATGACGAGGTCGCCCTGCCGCCAGTGGTGGGTGTGGAGATACGGGGGACTGGTCGTGTGCTCCAGGAGCTCGGCAACCAGGCGGGCGCTGGCTTCCGCGTCCATGTCCACGATGCCGCTGATCACCATGCTGCCGAGCAGCAGCGAGCGGGCCGCGGTCACCGGGTGCGTGCGGACGAGGGGGTGCTCGACGTCGGGCATGGCCGCCAGGCTGCCGGTGGCGGTGGACGACTGGCCGCCGCTTGCCTGGTTCTGCAGGTCACCGAGATGCCGGATCGAGTGCACCGCCCGCAGCCCCTTGATTTCCTCCTGGAGCTCGGCGGGCAGGTCCGTGTATGCGCGGGTGGCATCGGCGAACCGGGTCTGGCCGCCGGCCTCCGGAGTGATGACGGAGTACAGGAGGGTCGCCCGGGGCAGGTTCGGCTTGAAGCTGCCGTCCGCGTGCCACTCCTCTTCATCGTCGCCGTCGTAGATGCCCACATGGGCGCCGTCCTCGACGATGTTGCTGATCGTGGTGATCCCCGGGAATCCGGGGACGGCGTAGGTGCGGTCGACGTCGGTGTCCACCGTGCCGAAGAGCGCGGCGGCCGCGAGGAGGTCGGCGTGGTTGAGGTGCTGGCCGGGGAAGACCAGCAGCCGGTGACGGTGCAGGGCCTGCGTCAGCTCCACCGAGGAACCCCGGGCGGCTGAGGAAGTGAGATCGACGTCGATCTCGGCGCCGAACCCGCCGGCGAGCGAGCGGAGCTGGAGCGGCATCCCGGGTCCCTTCGGACGGTCTTGGGGGCGAGGGTCAGAACATGGGGGAGTGCTGGAATCGGCGGATGTCCTTCACCCCGGACACGGCCATGCACAGCCGCTCGATGCCGATGCCCAGTCCGACACTGGCGGCCGGAACCCGGCCAGCGTCGACAGCTTCGCGGGCAAGGCGCTGCTCGTCGTCGTAGAGGTCAACCTCCTTGGCCCGCTGGGTGAACGCAGTCCCGTCGGGCTCGTCCTCGTAGCCGTGGACGACCTCGATGCCGTCGACGATGAGCTCGAACCGGTTGAGCTGGGCGACGGTGCCGGGGGTGAGGCGAGCGCACGGCTCGTCGCCGCCGAGCGGGTAGTCGACCAGGAAGACCGCTGCGCCCGCGCTCTGGGTCTCCAGCTCGCGCTCCACGAACGTGCCGAGTGTGTCCTTGAACGGGGCGTCGACGTCCAGACCGAGGCGGGCGGCCATCCGCCGAGGCAGATCCCCGGTCGGCTCGTGCCGCAGGTCAATGCCGAACACGTCGCGGATGTAGTCGGTGACGGAGACCCGCACCGGCCTGTACGGCAGGTGCGCCGCGACCAGCTGCTCGGCCAGCTCCAGCAGGAAGGAGAAGTCCTCGTTCGCGGCGTACAGGTCGAGCATGGTGAACTCGCTGCCGTGCAGGGCATCGGGCGTCTCGGGCCTGAAGCAGGGGCCGATCTCGAAGATCCTCGGATGGAACTCCAGGTTCATCCGCAGCGCCGGTCCGATCATGGCCCGCAGGTAGCGGCCGCCGTCCAGGTCGACCGGCGCGCGCCGGCCCGGCCCCAGGTCGGCCCGGCGGGCGACCGGGGTGGTCAGCTCCACGAACCCCTCGGCGCGCAGGGTGTCGCGCAGGCCGAAGAGGAGCTCCGACTTCAGGGTTATCGGGTCATCGGGCACGCGGCACTCCTTGAGGCAGAACAACACGAGGACCTGCGCCCTATGGCGCGGTCAGGGCCGGGCGCGGTGCGTCGCCGGCAGCGGCACGCTAGTCGGCCGCCTGAGCGAGCAGAACCCCACAGGAGCGCGCCCAACTGGGCGCACCGCGTGGTGTGTTGGGTGCTGGCCCTTCGCCAGTGTCCGACGGGTGTTGCATGCGCAGGTCACCGGCTGCTGGCGTGCAACACCCATGCGACACCCTCATGCGCGCGGTGCAACAACCGCGCGTCCGGTGCAACGTCTGAACTCGTTGCCGAAGTCCGCACCCGCTCCTAGCTTGATGTCACGGCGCCCGGTCAACACCGCGGTCACCTTGACCGTTTCTGGCGAAGGGCGCGGTCCGCAGCCGTGGGCCGAGCCAGCTCCGTCAGCTCTCATGTGTGGGCGCACGCACGACCGAACGCCGCTGCGTGCGGGATGTCCCGTGGCCTTCCGCACGCTGATTCCCTCCCGATCGCATCGAACCCACGGCACATCTGTGCCCGAAGGAGGAGCCATGAACTCTGCTCTGAAGGTCGGCGTCCGTCCCGACGCCAGCGCCCTCAAGGTCGGTGTCCGTCCCGACGCCGGCTCCCTGAAGTCCGGGCAGCGCCCGGACGCCGCGTCGTCGCTGAAGTCCGGCGAGCGTCCGGACGCGGCAGCCTGACCGGCCCCATCACCGGCTGCCTCCTGGTGACCCATAGCCCGCGCGGGCGCTCCTGACGGCGCATCCGCGCGGCGCACCGCACCAGGAGGAGCCGGCGGGGAGGTCGGCGCCGCCCCGTGGCGGAGCCGACCTCCCCGCACCACGCCACCCCTTCGAAGGAGACTGGAGGAATCGGATGAGCAGCCGAGCGGCGCGCACGCCCGAGCTGTCGGCATCACCGGGCCGTACGCGGCACGGCACCGGCGCCTCGCGCTCCGTGCAGCAAGTCCTTGGCCGGCCGCTGATCAGCGAGCTGGAGGGGCTGTGTGGCCGCCCGACGATCGGGATGCGCGACGTCCTCATGGACATCCTGACCGTCGCCGCGGCTGCGGTCCTCGGCGCGCTCGCCGGGCACCTCATCGGGCCCGTCGTGGCCGTCTGCTACATCGGCGTGCGCCAGCGCCACCTGTCCAACCTGGCCCATGAGTGCGTGCACTCCAAACTGATGGCCACGCGGAAGGCGAACCGGATGATCGGGTACGCGCTGACCGCGCTGCTCGGCGAGGGCTTCGCCCCGTACAAGGCCACGCACGGCATCCACCACGCCAAGCTCGGCTCTGCGGACGATCCGATGTTCCAGTCCTACCAGGCCGGCGACATCCGCCGGGCCGGGCCCGCCCCGACCCGCCGCGCGTTCGTCGTGCGCGTCATCCTCCGCAGCGCGGTGTTCCGCCTGCCCAAGACGGCCGTCCTCACCCTGGTCACCAAGGCGCCGCAGGAGTCGTGGCGGGCGCTCGCCTGCCGGGCCCTGGTGTGGGGCGCGGCCATCGCGGCCTGCTGGCCGTTCGACGCGGTCGGGGCGTTCCTCTGGTATTGGCTCGTGCCGCTGGTGTTCGTACGCCCCGTCGTCACCTGGATCACCGACCTGGGCAACCACGCCGGGCTCATCGAGGACCACAAGAACGTGCTGGGGCAGACGCGCGGCTGGTCCTCGCACTGGCTCACCCGTCACCTCCTGGGCGGCCACCTCGACGACATGTACCACCCGGTGCACCACTGGTGCCCGCAGATCCCCTTCCGTCGCCTGCCCGAGGCCCACCGTCTCCTCAGCGCACGGCTGGAGGACTGGGAGACAGTGCCCTGGTGCAGCGGCTACTTCTTCCGCCGCCGCTCCACCCCCGAGGTGCCGTGCGTGATCGAGGACATCATCGCCCGCCTGGACGCACCCGCCGTGCCCGCCTCGCAGCCCCGCACCGCCGAGGCCTCCGCCTGAGCCGGCCTACCCGGCCCGCTGCCCAACCCGACCGGCCGGACGCGCTGCTGTGCGCACGGCCCCTGCTGACCGCGCCGCCCACGCCGCCAAGGAGTCGGCCCACCATGCCCCAGACCCTGCCCCTGAACAGCTACGACGAGTGGAGCCCGCTCCAAGAGGTCATCGTCGGGAGCGCCGAGCACTACACCGCGCACCACGTCGACGCTTCCTTCCAGCTGTTCTACTACGACAACGTCACCCCCGACCCCGTCCCCGGCGGCGCTGGGCAGGACCTCCTGCAGATCCCGCAGCAGCTGGTCGACGAGTTGAACGAGGACGTCACCGGCCTGGCCGACGCCCTGGCCGCCGGCGGGGTCACCGTGCACCGCCCGGCGACCCCGGGCAAGGACATCGACATCCGCTCGCCCTTCTGGGACGCGCGGGCCACCCCGGCCCTCAACGTGCGCGACAACACGATCATCCTCGGGGACATGATCGTGGAGACGGCTCCGCACGTGCGCGCCCGGATCTTCGAGAACGACCTGCTCAAGCCGGTGCTCTACCGCTACTTCGAGGACGGGGCCCGCTGGCAGAGCATGCCGCGGCCTGCCCTCGCCCGCGGCTCCCTGGACACCGGCTACTTCACCCGCCAGGGCATCGACGTCACCCGAGTCACCGACTCCGACACGGCTCTGCCGCTCGACGGACTCGGCCTGGAGCTCATCTTCGACGGCGCCCAGTGCATGCGCCTGGGCCGCGACGTCCTGGTCAACGCCGCCAACTACAACCATCAGCTCGCCCTGCGCTGGCTCCGCCAGACCCTGCCCCACCTGCGCTTCCACCTGCTCGACGCCATCGCCGACAGCCACATCGACAGCGTGGTGGTGCCCCTTCGGCCCGGCCTGATGCTGCTGCGCGAGCCGAAGTACCTCTCCTACCTGCCCAAGGCCATGCAGGCGTGGGACGTCATCTACCCGCCGGCCATGGACGAGGCCGCGTTCCCCGACTACAGCGACTTCGGCTTCAACATCGCCAGCCGCTACATCGACATGAACGTGCTCTCCGTCGACGAGCACACCGTCGTCGTCAACTCCCTCTACCCCGAACTGATCCGGGTCCTGGAGGACCGCGGCTTCACCGTCGTTCCCGTACGCCACCGCCACCGGCGGCTCGCGGGCGGCGGATTCCACTGCTTCACCCTCGACACCGTCCGCGCCGGCGGTTGCGAGGACTACCTGGACTAGGCCCCACCCCACGGCCCGAGAACGACCGGCTGCACCTCCAGCCCCGACCGTCAGGAGACGACCGTGAACGACGTCTGGCCGCCCACCCCGGACTTCTGGACCACCCAGTTCCCCGAACGCACCAGCAACAGGACCACCCCGCACCTGTTCAAGAGCCTCATCCCGGCCGCCGCCGCCAACCCCGACCAGGTGCTGGCCGGACTGGCCGCGATGCGCCGCGCGCACGCCGCGAACACCCCCTCGGTGGCCAAGGCCCGCGTCTACGTCGGCGAACAGCGGCGCGACGACCTCGCCCAGACCGTGCTCAGCACCGACGCATGGGACGACGGCGCGTTCGTGCCGTGGATGCAGTCCCTCGTCGGCGCCGACCGCTTCAGCCTGGTCCTCAACAACCTGGAGACCACCAACCCCGAACTGGCCGCGAACCTGGCGCAGTTCCTGCGCTCGCTGTTCGAGGGCTGGGGTGTGCCGATCGGCGGCGCGGAGCAGGTGGCATTCGCCGGGAACTACTCGGGGACCGCGTTCGGCATCCACGAGGGCGGCGAAGACGCGTTCCTGTGCCACCTCGGTCCGGGCACCAAGCACTTCTACTGCTGGTCGGCCGAGCTGTACGCCAAGCTCACCGGCGGCCAGGACCCCACCTTCGGGGACTACCAGCACCTGCTGGAGCAGGGCGAGTGCTTCGTCATGGAGCCCGGGGACGCGCTCTTCCTGCCCAAGCGGGTCTTCCACGTCGGCCGCCAGGACACCTTCTCGATCTCGGTGGCCGTGCCGTTCTACACCTACCCCGAGGACCGGCTGCTGCGAATCTCCGTGCTGCCGGAGCTGCTCGAGGAGATCCTGGGCGAGGACCCCGACGACGCCTTCGGCGTCCAGTCGCCCATGTACCACGCGCAGGACGCCGCCACCACCGCGGCCCGGCGCCTGACCGCACGGGCCAGCGCCGCACTGACCAGCGTCGGCGAGCGGCTGGAGGACCACGTCACCCGCCACGTCCAGAGCCGGCTGGCGGCACTATGGAGCAACGGCGGGTGGGAGCCGCAGGAGGACGACCTGGCCCGCACCAACGCGGCCGCCGCATTCGACGCCGACCAGGTCCGGCCAGGCGCCCGGGTGGCCATCCCGGCACCGTACGAGCTGCACATCACCGGCCCCCAGCAGGCCTACCTGCGCGGCGTCGCCGTCCCCTGCGACACCACGCTGCTCTCCGCCCAGATGGTCGCCGACCTCAACGCGCGCCGCACGTTCACGCTGCCCGACCACGAGGCGCTGTACTCCGTGATCGCGGCCCTCGGTGCCAGCGGCGGACTCCACCTCACCACCGACTCGACCACCCGGAAGGCTGTGGCATGACCCCCGAGAACTCCCTCGCCCAGGCCTACCTCAAAGCGTTCCCCGAGACCCGCAGCGCCATCAACGGCTCTCTGATGGGCACGTTCACCAACGGCGACGTCCTGGTGAGCAGGCACCTGGCCCCGATGGTCGACTGGATCTACCGCAAGATCGCCGACCAGGTCGCCGCGGCCAAGCTCACCGAGGCCCAGGCGCGGATGTACATCGAGGAGCTGAGCGTCTTCGCGCGCTACAACGCCCAGTACCTCAAGGCGGCCGCCACCAACGTGGAGGGCTTCTGCCCCGAGCTCGCGCACGAGCTGCGCCGCAACCACCTGGAGGAGGGCGGCGAGCGCGGCAAGGTCCCCGCGCACTACGTGCTCTACTCCAACGCCCTGCTGTCCGACCTCGGACTCCTCGTCAACGGCCACGTCCCCGCCCCGGAGACCGCGCTGCTGGTGGACATGCACCAGTGGATGGTCGGCTCCCACATGCCCAGCCTGATCGCCGGCGCCTACTACGCCACCGAGGCCGTGGCCATCGCCGAGACCGAGATCCTGCGCGACATCACCAACCGGTACGGCGAGCTGACCATCCAGAAGAGCGGCAGCGACCTCAAGAAGCTGCACTACTACTACGACCTCCACCTCGACGACGAGCACGAGGCGGCCCAGGTCGATGGCCTGAGCGTCGAGGCCGCCCACATCGAGGGCCTGGCCAGGTTCATCAGGGAGAGTGAACTCTTCCACATCGACCTCCCGCAGGCCGTCGACGGATTCCTGCAGATCCTGGAGGCAATGGCACACTGGTGGGCTCAACTCGCCCACCGTGCCCGGGAGATGAACTGATGAACGCCACCCCTGCTGTTGCCGAGGCGGCCCAGGAACGCACCGGCGGATGCCTGTGCGGAAAGATCCGCTTCACCGTCCGGGGCAAGGCCGTCTACCCCCACCTGTGCAGCTGCGAGCACTGCCAGAAGCTCGGCGGCGCCCCGGTGATGTGGTGGGCTGGCTGGCCCGCGGACGCGGTCACCTGGACCGGCGAGGGTGGCGAGCCGACCTACTTCACGACGTTCAAGGATGAGGCCCAGCGCGGCTTCTGCCCCGACTGCGGCGCCCGCCTCTCGGCGATCGACAGCGACATCCCCGAGCTCGGCATCAACGTCACGGCCCTGGACGACACCAGCGGGGCCGACCTCGTTCCGGTCAACCAGTCCTTCAAGGACAACGCGGTGCCCTGGCTGCCTGCGGTGGCGGACACCCAGCACAGCCCGGTGGGCTGAGACCCGCACCCGGGAGGGCGCGCAGGTGTGACCTGCGCGCCCTCCCGGGCCCTGCCGGGATCGTCCTGCGCCGCGTACGGCTCCACCTCATGCCCGCCCCGGCCCAGGAGACCCCACCGTGCTCACCCCGCACGCCACCAGCGAATTCGGCACCCTGACCCGCGTCGCCATGCGCTACGCCAGCGACACCACCCGCGCCGTCGACGGCCCCGTCGTCCACCCCGTCCTCGCCCGCCAGAAGACCACCAGCACCTGGAGCCGCTACTCCCCGGCCACGGTCCGCGTCCAGCAGGACAACCTGATCGGCGTCCTCCGCGGCCGCGGCACCGAAGTGCTCCTCCTGGAAGACGCGCCGGGCTGCGCGGTCCAGCACTACCCCCGCGACATCGCCTTCGTCATCGACCACCTCCTGGTCATGGCGCGCCTCAACGCCGAGCACCGCCGCCCCGAGGCCGACGCCCTGCTCCGCCTCGCCGGTGACGCCGAGTGCCTCGTCCACCTGGAGGCGGGCACCATCGAGGGCGGCGACGTCGCGCTCCACGACGGCAGTGTCCTGGTCGGCCTCGGCGAGGAAACCAGTACCGAGGGCGCCAAGGCCCTGCAGACAGCCCTCACACGCCGCGGCGTGGACCGGGAGGTCCGGCCGGTCGAGTTCAACGTCGACGGCATCGTGCACCTGGACGATCACTTCGCCATCGTCGCCCCCGCCACCGCGCTCATCCACCGCGCCGTCTTCCCGCCCGTACAACTGCGCTGGTTCGAGAAGCACTTCGACCTGATCGACGTCACCGACGCCGAGGCGCGCGCCGTCCAGGCCAACGTCCTTGCTCTCGCCCCCAGCACGGTCGTCGTCGCCGCCGGCAGCGACCGCATCGCCGCCCAGCTGGCCGCCCGCGGCATCGAGGTCCTCACCGTCGACTACTCCGAGGTCACCCGCATCCCTGGCTCCTTGCGCTGCACCACCCTGCCGCTGAACCGCGCCTGATCGCCCAACGCCGCACCCTGCCGTCGGAACGGCCGGCCGCCTTGACCCCTGGAGCATTCGTGTCCGACTCGATGCTGCCCGTCCTGATAGCCGTCCCCGCCGTCGTGCTCGCCTGCCAGGCCGGCGGCCGCGCCATCCGGCTGATCGGCCAGCCGCCCGTCATCGGAGAGATCCTCGCCGGGATCCTCCTCGGGCCGTCCCTGCTCGGATGGCTCGCCCCCGACCTCCAGCACCACCTCCTGCCCGCCGCGGCGCTCCCGGTCACCTCCACCCTCGGCACCCTGGGCCTGCTCTCCTTCCTGTTCCTCATCGGCCTCGAACTCGACCTGCACTCCCTGCGCACCGCCCGCCGCGCCGTCATCGCCGTCAGCCTCGGCAGCCTGCTCGTACCCCTGGCCCTCGGCGCCGCACTCGCCACCGCGATGTACCCGCACTTGGGCCCGCCCGGCACAGGCCACCTGGCCTTCACCCTGTTCATCGCCGTGGCCCTGAGCATCACCGCGTTCCCCGTCCTCGCCCGGATCCTCGCCGACCGCGGCCTGGAGACCACCCGGCTCGGCACCTTCGTGATGGCCTGCGCCGCCGTGGGCGACGCCCTCGCCTGGTGCCTGCTCACCGCAGTCATCGCCTTGAGCACCTCCGGCACCGTCCTGTCTGCCGCGGCCACTCTCGCCCTCACCCTCGCCCTGACTGCAGTGCTCACCCTGATCCGGCCCGCGATGCGCGCCCTGCTCGAACGGGCCGGCCGAACCTCCGACGACCTCGTCCTGGTGCTGCTGTTCGCCGGACTGTGCCTGTCCGCGTACGCCACCGACCGGATCGGCGTCCATCCCGCCTTCGGCGCGTTCCTGTGCGGCGCCGTCACCCCGCGCGGCCTTGCGGCCGTCGAACGATCCGCCGCCCGCATCCGCGCGGTCGTCCTGCCGCTGCTGCTGCCGCTGTACTTCGTGGACACCGGCCTGCACACCGACCTCTCCCACCTCCCCACAGGAGGGTGGCTGTGGGGCGCGGCGATCCTGGGGGTCGCCGTCCTGGGCAAGTGGGGCGGCGCGGCCGGCGCTGCCCGGCTGACCGGCTCCGACTGGCGCTGGTCGGCCGCGGTCGGCACCCTCATGAACTGCCGGGGCCTGACCGAGCTCGTCGTGCTCGGCATCGGCCGCGAAGTCGGCGTCATCACCGAGGACCTGTTCACCCTCCTGGTCGTCATGGCCGTCCTCACCACCGCGGCGACCGCCCCCGCCCTCAAGAGCATCACCCGCGGCGACCCGCGGATGGCCCCCGCCCCGCCAGCCGCCCCCTCGTCCTCGCAGCACAGGGAGGTCACCGGATGATCCCGCCGAACCCGCTCCTGGAAGCGGTCCTCAACCGGCACAGCGCAGCCCATCTGATCGAGCCCGCCCCCGACCGGACCGAACTGGAACACCTCGTCCAGGCTGCGGCCACCGCCCCTGATCACGGGCGGCTCAGGCCCTGGCGGCTCCTGCCGATCACCGGCAGCGAACGCGGCCATCTCGGCGACGTCCTCGGCCAGGCGGCGCCACCCGAGCGGGCCGCGCTCGCCGCCGCGAAGCCGCTGCGCGCCCCACTGCTCCTGACGGTCGTGCACTGCCCGCTGCCCGACCACCCCAAGGTGCCCGCGTGGGAACAACTCGCCGCCACCACCGCCATGGTCACCACGCTGTCCCTGCTGCTGCACGGCCGCGGCTGGGCCTCGATCTGGCGCACGGGCTCGGCAGTTGAAGACCCGCTGGTCCGCAAGCACCTCGGCCTGGGCGACATGGAGCAGCTCCTGGGCTGGCTGTACATCGGCACCCGGCCGCCGGACTGCGCCGTCCGCCCCCGGCCGCCGCTCGACCTCAACACCAAGATCAGCTGGTCGCACGCCGGAGCGTGAGAACTCAGCACTGCACCGCCAACTGCGGCCGCATCAGGCATCCGAGAGGTGAAGCATGACCGAGACCCACGAGCTCGTCGTCAACGGAGTGCCCGTACGGGTACAGGTGGATCCCGAACCCGAGCGGGCCGATCGGCTCGCGCTGTGGCCGAGCGTCGGGGAGTACCCCATCTACGACCCGCACCTCTACTCCACGATGACCACGGACGAAGAGCGCAACAAGCGGTTCCGCACGTCGCTCGCCCACCTGGCCCCGGGCAAGCGGATCCTTGACCTGGGCACCGGCCAGGACGTGGTGTGGGCCCGCGAAGCCGTCGCGGCCGGGGCCCGGCAGGTGGTGGCCGTGGAGGTCATCCCCGAGGCCTTCCGGCAGGCCGCCGCGAATCTGACCGCCTACCGCCTGGAGGACCAGGTCACGCTGCTGCGCGGCGAGTCCACCACCCTCGACTTCGCGCCCAAGGCCGACATCTGCGTTGCGGAGATCGTCGGCTCCCTGGCGAGCGCGGAGGGCGCCGCGGTCGTTCTGGGCGACGCGAAACGCCGGCACCTCGTCGCCGGCGGAGTGGTCGTGCCGCACCGAGCGGTGACGCAGGCCGCGCCCGTCTGCCTCGCCGACCTGTTCGCGAAGCAGCCGCTGGCGTTCTCCGCTGCCGCGCTCACGTACCTGCAAGCCATCTTCGACTGGAACGGAAGGCCCTTCGACGTCCGCCTTCGGATCGAGAATGCCTCACCCGATGCCCTGCTCTCCGACAGCGCCCCGGTCGAGGAACTCGACTTCAACGGGGATCTATGCGCCCGCCAGCGCACGACCACGCGCATGACCATCACCCGCGAGGGCCGGATCGACGGGGTGCTGACCTGGCTCCAGCTGTGGTGCCTGCCCGACGACGTCCCCCTGGACGCGCTGCGCATGAAGACCAACTGGGCCTCCATCTACTTCCCGTTGTTCCAGACGCCGGTGCCCGTCACCCCCGGAGCCGAGCTGGAGCTGACATTCGTGGCCACACCTGGGGCCGACGGTGTGCACCCCGACTACCAGCTGTCCGGCACGCTGCACACCACCGACGGACGCGAACACACGGGCACCTTGACCTCGGCCCATCACGACGGGCCGTTCCGCGTGCAGCCGATCTACCAGCAGCTCTTCCCGGAGGCCTGATCCCGGCTCCGCTGGCCGCCTGCTCGCTGACGGCAGCGAGCGCGCTCTCGTTCGCCGGCGGCGTCCCGATCTAGAAGTCGTCGAGGGGCTCACCCGCCGTCAGCCGGGCGATCCTGGCGAGAAGTCGCCTGCTGACCAGGTGCCGGGAGGCATCGACCGCTGCCTTCACCCTCTGTGCTTGTTCCGCGGAATCTCCCCGCAGGCGGGCCAGTTCGGCACCGGTGATCAGGAGCTCCACTTGGTCCCGCGTGCGGGACTGCGGCATCCCCTCCGCCTCCTTGAGCGCCTCCTCACCCGTCTCGGCCAAGCCGGCCACGGCGAGCGCCCACGCCGCCTGCGCCTCGAGCTCGTAACGGTCGAACCACGACAGCCACGCCACCTGGGAGGAGGCCCTGGCCCGGTCGAATCCGTTGCGTGCTCGCGCGACCGCCTCCAGCGCCTGACCGGGAAAGCCATTGAAGGCCCAGGCCCGAGCCTCGGTGATGGCCGCGTACGCCTGAACCAGCGCCGGAGCACCGTCGCAGGCCAAAACCGCCCCGCGGGCGTGCGTGAGGACGTCCCGCCGATCCCCCTGAGCAGCGGCGAGCCGGGCCTGGTGAATGTGGACCCGGGCGATCCGCGCCCGGTCACCGATCGCCTGGGCCAACCGCATCGCCTGCAGGTCGTAGCGCTGGGCGATGCCGGGCAGCTGATCGTCGTACGCCATGCTCGCCATCGCCAGCACCGCGTCCGCGACGCTGCCGTACAGACGTCGCCCGAGCCGCGCCGAGAAGGAGCCCGCCAGCAGCGGGGTGCTGTGGGTCGACAGGAAGGCGGCGAAGACGCTGCGGAACTTCCCGCCGCCGTGCTTGGCATCCAGCGCTCCGTACAGTGCGGTCTGTTCTTCGAGTAACTGGATGTCGCCCGGGGCGACCTTGTACGAGCCGTACCCGGTGAGGTCGGCGTCGGCGGGCATGACCAGCGCCTCCCGGGATGCCGGACCGAACACACCCGGCTGGAACATCTTCTTGATGACACTCCGGTCCTGGAGCGCGTCCGTCGTCCAGAGCCGGGACAGCATCCGGATCGCGTGCCCGAGGTCCGCGTACTCCAAGCTCTCGGTGGCGAGGTCCTCGGTCGCCGGCCAGCCCAGGCTCTCCGGCGAGACCGGCTGGCGCCGGGCTTCGGAGAGCACACGGCAGGCGACGGACGCCAGCGGTGCACTCGGCGTCGACTTGTTGGCGCACCATCGGGCCACCGTGCTCGGATCGACGGAATAGGAGAGCCCCAGAGCCTGGCAGTGCTCACGCACCCGACGGGCGAACCCCCGGATGGTCCAGTGCAGTTCGTCGAGCAGGGCATCCAGCGCCGCGTTCCGCTCCTGGCCGTTCTCCGGCTTGGACCGCGCCATCACATCACCCTCCTGCTGATTCTGAGACGGGTCTGAGCAGCACTCGGCGCCGTGTGCCGGACCGGCCGGCTGCACGAGATCACCCGGGGCGCCGGCGCCTGCCTTGGGCCGGCCCCAGGGGCAGGCGGCGGGGCGATGCGCACGGTGTGGGCTCCATTGCGGTGCCAGCGGCCCCGCGGCGTCATGGCAACTCGTGCAGCAGACGACGGACCCGCTCGGCGTCGCGGGGGCTGAGCGGTGCGTAGATCTCCAGGGCCTGAGTGAACAGACCACGAGCGGCCTCAAGGTGCCCCGCGTCCTGCTGGGTCTGCCCCCACAGCTCAAGGCTGTGGGCGGCCCACCGAGGAGAGCGGGCCGAAGCGAAGACCGTCGCCGCCTGCTGTCCCGCGCGCTGGGCTGCCGGGAAGTCGCCGGCTTTGGCGTGGGCCCGGCCGAGCCAGGCCAGGGCCCGGCCCGCGTCGAAGGGATCCTCGACCTCGACCAGGGTGGCGTGCGCCGTCGTGAGCAGGGCGACGGCGTTGGCCGCGCCCCCCAGGCCGATGTCCGCCTGGGCAAGCATGACCTCCGTCAGGGCCACGGAGCGCGCGTACGTACGACGCTTCTCGGGTTCCGTCGCCTCGGCGGCCAGGGAGCGACGCAGGGCCAGGCTGTCCCGCAGCGCAGGGACGGCGGCATCGTGGCGATCGGCGGCCACGTAGGTGGCGCCGACCTCGTGCAGCGCCTGCGCCTCGGCCCGCCGGTCGCCATCGGTCCGCGACAGTTGCAGGACCTGTTCGAACCGCTGGTGGGCCGCCTCGTACTTGTCGTCCGCCCGCAGACCGACGCCCCAGGTGTTGAGGATTTCCCGCTCGGCGATCCGATCGCCGCAGGCTCGGGCCGCGGCCAGACCGAGTTCATGGGCCTCGAACCAGGCCCCGTGATCGTGGACAAGCCGGAAGTACGCCCACATGGCGTGGACCAACTGCCAGCAGCTGTCGTGCAGTTGTGCCTCGGCGGCGGCGCGGACCGCGGGCATCAGGTTGTCGCGGTGGGCTTGCAGCCAGGCCGCTGCCGCGTCGGGGTCCGGGAAGGCAACCAGGTGATCCGGCGGGAAGCGGTAGGTGCGTGCGAGACGTCGGTGCGTGGGTGTCAGCTTGTACTCGGCCGCGGTGACGGTAGCCAGGTAGTAGTCGAGGCCCCGACGCTGGTGCCCCTCGATCTCACCGTCCGTCGCCTCGGCGGTGGCCCGCTGCCGGGCGTAGGCGCGCACCTCATCGTGGAAGCCGTATACGACGCCGCGCACCGGATCGTGGCGCACCTCTACTAAGAGGTTGTCCTCGGCGAGAGCGGCGAGTTCCTGCGTGGCCTGTCCCGGGGCGAGGTCGCAGACGGCGGCGGTCACCGCAGCGTCGATGTCGTGGGCGAAGAGGTGGGCCAGGCAGCGCAGGACACGGGCACGGGGGCGGGGCAGGCTCCAGTACGCCTGCTCGAGGGAGCTGGTCACGGCGACTCCGAGAGGGGTAAGGCGATGGGGCACGGCGAGGAGCCGCTGCTGGTTGCCGGACAGGGCGGTGGCCATCTCGGCCAGAGAGCGGCCCGGGTGAGAGGCGAGTACCGCTCCGGCCAGGGCGAGAGAGAGGGGAAGCCCGGCGGCCAGGGACGTGATGGCGTGGGCGGCCCGCCGGTCGCCGGCGACGCGCCGTGGACCGGTGACGGCCTCCAGATACGCCTGGGCGGCTGCAGGTGAGAACGGCTGAAGAAGGTGATGGCGGGCACCCTCGCGGGCCAGGTCGGTGAGCTGCATGCGGCTGGTGACGACGACCAGGTGCGCTCGCCCGCCGGGCAGCAGCGCGCGGACCTGATCGGGATGGCTGGCGTTGTCCACCAGCACCGCGACCGGCCGGTCGGCTCGATCGGCCGTCACCGAGCGCCACCACGCGGCGCGCTCCTCGACGCCGGAGGGCAGCGCCCCGCCGTACAGGGAGCGCAGCAGCCGGCCGAGGGCTTCCTCAAGACGGACCGGTCCTGCGGCGTCGTAGCCGTGCAGGTCGACGTAGAGCTGTCCGCCAGGGAAGTCCTCCTGAAGCTCCTCCAGGAGCCGCTGGGCCAGGGTGCTCTTGCCGACTCCGGGCTCTCCGTGCACCGTCACGACGCGGACGTACGGCGTCCGGCTGCGGATCCATCCGGTGAGGTCGGCCAAGTCCTCGACCCGGTCGGTGAAGGTGGCCGGGACGGGCCGGACCTGCCACGGAGTGGGCAGCGCGGGCGGCACCTGGTGGAAGTGGATGCTGCCGTGGACCGTTCCGGCCTGGACGACGCCTCCGGTGACCTGCGTGTTCCCGCTGATCTCATTCGCCGTCACGGGGTTCCTCACGGCGGGTCGGCCTCTGGTAGCCGCGGGGACGCATGTCGACCTTCGCGTTCTTGAGGATGGTGTGGATGTTGCCGTAGGAGCGGCCGGTCTCTTCGCAGATGGCGCGAATCGACATCGGATGCGGCTCGCGGCGGTAGAGGGAGACGACGTAGGCGTGGAAGGCGGTCGCCTTCTCCCCGACCAGGCGTTTGCCGCGCGGCACTTTGGGCGGGTTCGGGCTCGCGTCTCCGGCTGCCGGGGGTGCGGGGAAGGTGGTGGCGTTCGGCATGAGTGCCTCCTGGTCAGAGTTGGGTTTCGTCGAGGGCGAGGTGGAGGAAGCCGCCGGCCGCCCGGAGGCGGTGCAGCTCGTGCTCGTACACGGAGGGGCTGGGCGAGATGTCGACTTGGGAGACCGCGATCAGCCCGTGGATCTCGCCGCGGCGCAGCGCCGCGTAGCCGCGCGCCAAGGTGTGCCGGGCCGCCGGGTCGCTCTGCCAGGCGTCGTCGACCAGCGGATCGGCGACGGTGAAGCCTGCCTGGTGGGCATGGGCGAGCGCCGCGGCGAGCCGGTCGCCCGGATCGCGGCCGTCCTTGACCAGGACGTACGGAGCGACCGTGGGACGGTCGATGCCGTCGGTGAGGGTTCGCAGGATGCTCAGGCGCAGGGCGCGCAGCCCGCGCGCCTCTTCCGCCCGGTCCAGGGAGTGGCCCGTCGTGTCGGGTGCGGGACGGGGGCTGCGGGGGAGGAGCCGCTGGTGAGCAGGGGGCGCGGTAACCAGGAGAGGATTCATGCCGGATCTCCCGCCGTCGCGGGCGGACGCAGGCCGGTGAGCCACTGCGGAACCCGCACGGTCCCGTCCTCGCGGAAGGTGGCGGTCGGCTGCCCATCCCCCGGCCACGCGGGGAGCGGGAGGAGGAACTGGGCGGCGTGGGCGGCTATCAGCAGCAGCTGGTGCACGAAGAGCGGTCGGCGAAAGTTCATCGCGCAGCACCGCCCGGTACGCACGCACGCCGCGCGCTGCCCTGCTCCAGGGCGAGGGCCACGTCCACGATCCCGATGTGGCTGAAGGCCTGCGGGTAGTTGCCGACCTGCCGCCGCCGATGCGGGTCCCACTCCTCGGCCAGCAGCCCGAGATCGCTGCGCAGGTCGAGCAGACGCTCGAACAGATCCTGGGCCTCGTCGTCGCGGCCGATCATGGCGAGGGCGTCGGCAAGCCAGAACGAGCAGACCAGGAAGGCCCCTTCGTCGCCGGGTAGTCCGTCCACGCCGGTGTGGGGTCCGTCGGTCGGATACCGCACGAGGAACCCGTCGGGGGTGGAGAGCTCCCTCTGGATGGCCTCGATCGTGCCGATGACGCGCGGGTCGTCGGCGGGCAGGAACCCCACCTGGGGGATCAGCAGCAGCGCCGCATCCAGTTCCCGGCTGCCGTAGGACTGCGTGAAGGTGTTGCGTTCGCGGTCGAAGCCGTGGGCGCACACGTCCTGGTGAATCGTGGCGCGCAGGACCTTCAACTGGTCCACGGGGCCGTCGGCGTGGCCGCTCTCGATCAGCTTGATGGTGCGGTCGACCGCCACCCAGGCCATCACCTTGGAGTGCACGAAGTGCCGGTCCGGGCCGCGGACTTCCCAGATGCCCTTGTCGGGCTCGCGCCAGTGGGCATCGACCGACTGGACGAGCTTGACCAGCAGGTGGTTGCTGGTCTCGTCGCGTTCCAGGCCGAGCTGCGCAGCCAGGTACAGGGCCTCGATCACCTCGCCGTAGACGTCGAGTTGACGCTGTCCGGCGGCCTCGTTGCCGGTGCGGACCGGGCGCGAGTTCTCGTAGCCGACCAGCCAGTTCAGCATGGTCTCGGGCAGCTCGCGCTCGCCTGCGATGCCGTACATGATCTGGAGGTTCTCGGGGTCCCCGGCGACCGCGTGCAGCAGCCAGGTCCGCCACGCGCGCGCTTCGTCGCGGTACCCGGCGCGCAGCAGGCTGGACATGGTGATCGCGGCGTCCCGCAGCCACACGTAGCGGTAGTCCCAGTTCCTGACGCCGCCGAGGTCCTCGGGCAGGGATGTCGTCGGCGCCGCGACGATGCCCCCGGTCACCGGGTTCGTCAGAGCCTTCAGCGTGATCAAGGAACGGATCACGGCGTCGCGGTGCGGGCCGCTGTAGGTGCACTGGGCGACCCAGTCGCTCCAGAACTTCCCGGTGTCCTCCAGGGCCTGCTCGGTGTCGAGCCGGTCGGGCGGCGTCGGGTCGTAGGAGGGCTGCCAGGTGAGCGTGAACGCGACGCGTTCGCCCGCGGTCAGGGTGAGATCGGAGCGGGTGGTGAGCGCTGCGCCGTGGGTTTCGGCCGCGGTGTCCAGCCACACGGCGTCGGGGCCGGCGGCCGCGCGGGTGCGCTCGTCAGTGGTCTTGTAGACCCAGGGGACGACCTTGCCGTAGTTGAAGCGCAGGCACAGGGTGGAGGCGGCCGTGACGGTGCCCTCGACGGCCTCGACAATCCGCACCAGGCGCGGCGCGCCGACGCGCGGGGGCATGAAGTCGGTGACACGGAGCGTGCCGGTCGGGGTGTCCCACTCCGACTCCAGGATCAGGGAGTCGCCGCGGTAGTGGCGGCGGTCGGCGCGTGCCGGGCTCGCGTCGGGCCCGCTCGTCGGGCCGATGCGCCAGAAGCCGTTGTCGGAGGTGCCGAGGAGCCCGGCGAAGACGGCGCTGGAGTCGATCCGGGGCAGGCAGAGCCAGTCGATCGTGCCGTCCCGGCCGATCAACGCGGCCGTTTGCAAGTCGCCGACGAGTGCGTAGTCCTCGATGCGCCCAGCCATGGAAGTCCGTTCTGCGAAAGGGGTCCTCGGCCTGCCGGGGCAGGAGGGACCGTGGTGGATACGTGGTGTGGTGCGGCTCGATGCCCGCAGCGGGCGGGCTGTGATGCGGTCGTAGGTGGTGCCGTCCGGGCGGCGGGCAGGTGCACCGTCGCCCGGACGGGGCTCAGTGCGGTCCGGGGAGCTGGGCAGCGAGGATGATCACCGTGATGGCGAGGACGAAGGTGCCCATCCGGGCAAGGTTCTTGCCGGTCATGGCGCCGCCACCGGCTGAGGCAGGACGCCGGCGCCGAACGCGGACACCAGGGTGCGCAGCGCGTCGGCGGCCGACACCACCTCGAGCGTGGTGCGGGTGGGCACCGGGTCTTCAAGGCGGAGCGTGCGGCCGTGGGAGATCCACACGGTCTGCAGGCCAGCGAGCTGACCACCGGCGACGTCGGCGGTCAGCGAGTCGCCGACCATGACGCCCGCGCCGGTGTCCGGGGCCCGCAGTTCGTCCAGGGCCACGTGGAACAGGGCGGGGTCGGGCTTGCGCACCCCGTACTCGCCGGAGATCACCACCGATCCGAAGTACGGCGTAAGACGGGCGACTTCGAGCTTGAGGCGTTGCGCGTCGGGCGACCCGTTGGTGACCACGCCCAGCGCCCACCCGTCATCGGCCACCTGCTGGAGAGCGGAGCAGACCTCGGGACGGTACGGCACGAGCTCGGCCGAACGCAGCCGGTAGTCCGCGTGCAAGGAGGCGATGGACCGGCGGAGCTTGAAGGCGTCCTTGAGGTCGGCGAAGAAGGAGTGGCGGGCGCCGGCGTGCAACGTCTCCGCCCGCATCAGCCAGGACAACGGAATGCCCGTGGAGTGGGCAAACTCGCCGGCCCACGCCGCGAACGCGGCCGTGTGATCGGTGAGGGTGTCGTCCAGGTCGAACAGCGCGACCTTGCTGGTGTGCCGCATCGTCGTCATCCCCACACCGGCCCCGGAACGTCGACCGGGCACCGGCCTGTGCCGGTGCGCGCGGGCAGGCCGGCCGTGGACAGCGTGGTCTCGTCGAGTTCGGCGTTGCGCAGCTGGCGCAACAACTGGCGGGCGACGACCCTGTGGATGCGGTCGTCGTCGAGCCGCACGTCCTGGTCGAGCAGGGGCGACGCGGTGGGGGAGTACACGGTGCCGCGCACCCCGACGATCTCCGCCTCCCGCACCCGCACCGCGATGAAGCCCCGCTGCAGGACCTGGCACGCCTCCAGGGCGCGGACGGCGTCCTTGGCGCACACCGCGGGGGTGGCGGTCGTGATGTCGGTGGGGAACGTCAGGGTCGCCCGGGTGCTGTCGTCCACGTGCAGCAGCCACAGCACCCCGCGGTCATCACGGTCCGGCTCGCCCTTGCAAACCGCGCACTTCAAGGCGGCGTCCATCACTTCGCGCTGCCGGACGGGGTGGTGGTGGGCCATCGCCACCGGACCGGAGGCCACTCCGCCCCACCGCTCCCACAGGATGTTGTCGACGTCGCGGTCGTCGGGACGTTCGTCCTCGTAGCAGACGTGCCCGTGCTCGTCGAAGAGCACGGTGACATCGCACAGGAACTCGCCCTGGCGGGGGGCGATGTAGAGCGGACTGTCCGGGGCCGGGCGTCCTGCGGTGGCGGGCCGGCCGGGGGCGGTGGGAAGGCTGAGGGGGTGCACGGGAGGCTCCTGGTCAGGAAATGAGGATCCGGCTGCCGAGGGCATGCAGGGCGAGTTGAAGGAGCAGCGGAGCGGTGAACACGCGCCCGCAGGGGCGCCAGCGGATCCACCGGGCGTCGTCGTGCGCCGCGAGGGTGCCAGGCGACGGCGGAAGCCTGATCGTCGAGCCGTCGCTCAGGTAGCGGACGGGCTCGGGCCAGCCGGGATCGTCCGATAGCGAGGGGACGAAGAACGCCCAGCCGCCTGTGAGGGTGACGACGGCCCCCACCGGGTCGAGCGGGTGGCGGCCGAGGGTGTCGAGGGCGTCGCGGGCCAGGGGTTCGGGCACGACGACGGCATCGAGGCCGTGACCGGTGGGGAAGGCGCCGCCGCTGTGGAGCAGCAGGCGGTCGGCGAGGTCTACCTCGCGCGGTAAGGCGGCCGAGGCGCGGGAGTTCACCGCGGCCTCCTCAAGGTGACGTGGGGCGCCGTGGCGTCCCCGGCGTACGGCGAGGTCTCGACCGCAACCGGCACGCTGGAGTATCCGCGCACGGTGTTGTGGACGGCGCGGACCGGGTCGCCGGCCAGTTCCAGGTGGGTGCACCGGTGCGCGAGCGCCCGCAGCAGACAGCGGGCCTGCATCAGGGCCAGCGACACACCCGGGCACTGATGCGCGCCGCCGCCCAGGGCCAGATGCCGGTCGACGAACGGGCGGGCCAGGTCGTAGGCGTCGGCCCGCGTCCACTTGTGCTCATCCCGCCCGGTGGAGCCGTAGAGCAGCCACACCTGCTCACCGGCCTCGATCCGCACGCCGCCCAGGTCGGTCGTGCGGGACACGATCCGGCCGCGTCCTTGTATCGGGGCGTCCAGACGCAGCGCCTCGTGAAAGGCCGCCTCCGCCCGATTGGGGTCCTTGCGCAGCCGGGTCCACTGGATCGGGTCCAGGGCGAGCCGGGCGATCGTCTCGGCCAGCCCGAGGACGGTGGTGTCCACGCTGGCGGCCGCATAGTCGCAGACCAGCCGCACGGCCTCCGCCTCGGTGAGGCGGCCTCGGTCTGCTGCCGCGTACGCGGCGCCCGCCAGGGATCTGGGGTCGACGGCTTCGCGGCTGATCGCCCGCTCCAGGGCGGCGCGCATCGCGGCAGCCTCTGGCAGGGCCTGGCTCAGGCGGTCGTTGTCGGGGCCGAATACATCGAAGGTGCCGCCCAGCAGGGTGGTGTGCTCGGGCTCGGCAAGCCCCACCAGGTGTCCGATGGTGTCGCACACCATCTGCCTCGACAGCCCGACGGCATCGAAGGAGCCGCTCTCGGTGTGCTCCGCCACCAGGCGCCGGGCACGAGCGGAGAGCTCTTCGCGCAGTTGGGAGATCGCCCGAGGGCCCATCCGCCGGGCCAGGACCTGCCGCAGCCGGGCATGCTCCTCACCGTCGCGGGACACCACCGAGTCGGCGAGGAACCCGGTGTTGGCCTGCTCCGTGAGCGCCACCCCGCCCATCGAGGTGAAGGTGTCCGGGTCCTGGAGGACGGCCTGCACCTCGGCGTAGCCGGGCACGGCCCACACCCCGTGCTTCTCCAGGTGGACGGCTGGCCCCGTGGCGCGCAGCGCCGCGTACGTGGGGTAGGGGTCGGCCAGGACGCGCTCGTCGAACAGACTGAGGGAACTGCTGGGGGCGACTGTGTGCGGGGGCATCGGGAGTCTCCAGAGAAGGGGGACAGGACGCAGGGGGTGCGCGTCCTGCGCGGGATCAGGCCGGCACGGCCGTCACGGGGTGGGGTGCGGCGGGCTCCGGTCCGGTGAAGCGGCGGGAGTAGTCGCCCTTGGCCAGGCCCAGGGCGGTCTCGGCCAGCCGCAGCAGCTGGATGTCGGAGGTACCGGCGGGCGCGTAGATGTGGTGCGCGTCGCGCAGGTATCGCTCCATGGGGCGGTCGGTGTGCAGTCCCGCGGCCGCGTGGATCTCCATCGCGGTGCGCGCGGAGTCCAGCGCGTATTCCGTGTTGACGTACTTGGCATTCATCAACTCGGCGTCGCACGAGGGGAGGTCGGTGCGCTTCTCGGGGTCGTCGTCCTCGGGCCGGTGGCGGTCGAGGAGGCTCGCCGCGTGGTAGGCAGTGAGCCGGGCTGTCATCAGCCGCGACTGGATCTGGCCGAGCTTGGCCCGGACGGTCGGCAACTCGTGCAGGGGCTTGCCGTAGCGGATGCGCTCGTGGCAGAAGGCCGTGGTGGTCTCCAGGATCGCTTCGTGTATGCCCAAGGCCACGGCGGTCAGATTGGGTCGGCCGTACAGGATGCTGGAGGAGTAGGCGACGTCCCGGCCGTCGCCCTCGGCGCCGAGCCGGTTGGCGGCGGGAATGCGGCAGTTGTCGAAGACCAGCTCGCCGAAGGAGAAGCCGTGCAAGCCGAGGGTCTCCTGGTGCGGGGAGCATGTCAGTCCGGTCCGGTCGGACTCGACGAGGAAGGCGGTCAGCCCCCGGGAGCCCTCACCAGTACGGGCGACGACGCCGTGGAGGTGACCGATGTGGGAGTTGCCGACGTACATTTTGGCGCCGTTGAGGACGTAGTCGTCGCCGTCGCGCTCGGCGGTCATCTGCATGCCGAGTACGTGACTTCCGGAGACCTCCTCGGTCACCGCGATCGTGGGCAGGCACGTTCCGGCGGCGATTTGCGGCAGCCAGACGCGCCTCTGCTCGGCGGTCCCGAAATGCATGATCTTCGCTGTGCCGAGCTGAGACGCCTGCACCATCGCGCCCATCGCGGCGCTGATTCGGGAGAGTTCCGTGATGATGACGGTCTTGGCGAGGTGGCCGACGGCCATCCCGCCGTACTCCGAGCCGATTGTGGCGCCGATCCAACCGCGCCGGGCGATCTGCCCGGCCAGCTTGTGCTCGATGCGGTGGCTGGTCTCCATGTCGGCTACGCGGGGCGCGACGGCGGTCTCCGCAAATGTGCGTACCTCGTGACGGAGCTGCAGGTGGCTAGCGGTCAGGAACGAGTCGGACACTGGATTCCCCTCCCATGGGACACCCGGACCGGGTGTCGGCGGCGAAGCGGTGACTACGGAAGACGTATGCCGGCGCGCTCATACACGAGGCGCTGCACGCGGTCGCGGTACCGCTTGATCAGAGCGAGGGAGGCCTGGCCGGTGGACTGGTCCTTGACCTCCAGCCCGACGAAGCACACGGTGCCGAAGACGTCGCCGCCAGTGCCGTCGGGGTCATGGATGAGGGGGGCTCCGGCGTAGGTCTCGATGCCGAGGTGGTCCACGACTGGGTTCACCGAGAAGCGCGGCTTGGCGTAGACGTTGGGCAGGACAAGGGCCGTGGTGCGGCGGGCGACCTCGGGGCAGTAGCCCCAGTCCGGGGCCATCGATCGCTCCACCTGCGGCAGTCCGTTGCTCGGGGGAGAGGACAGCCCGACGAATTCCTGTCGGCCGGTGGCCGGGTCAAACGCGTTGACGATGGCGTACGGAACGCCGGCTGCGGCCGCCAGCTCGGTTGCGATCGCGTCCAGCTGCGGGTCGACGCGGTCCAGGCCGAGGCGCTGCAGCAGTTGGGAACGGGCATCGGCGGCGGGGGTGTGGCGTGCGGGGATCATGGGCGGGCTCCGGGGGTGACGATCGGGGAGGCGGGGAGGCGGAACAGGGCGTGGCGGACGAGGTCGGTGAGGGCGTCGAGAACGGACTGCCGGTCGCGGACGTCACACGCGATGACCGGGACGCTGGCTTCCAGGCGTAGGGCATCGCGGACCTCGTCGAGCAGGTAGCGCGGGGCGTGGTCGAAGAGGTTCACCGCGACGAGAAAGGGCAGCTTCTGTGCCTCGAAGTAGGCCACGACATCGAAGGCGTCCTCCAAACGGCGGGTGTCGACCAGCACAACGGCGCCGGCCGCCCGGTAGGAGAGGTCGTCCCAGATGTTGCTGAAGCGGTTCTGTCCAGGGGTGCCGAAGAGCATCAGCACGATGCCGTGTTCCGGATCCCCGGTGGGGAGGGTGATCCTGCCGAAGTCCATGGCCACAGTCGTGGTCGTCTTGGACTCCACCCCCGCCAGGACGTCGATGCCCTCGCTGGCCTGGGTCATGACGGCTTCGGTGAGCAGAGGCCGGACCTCCGTGACCGCGCTGACCAGGGTCGTCTTACCGGTGCCGAAGGCCCCGGACACCACGATCTTGACCTTGCGCAGGCGCGGAGGCGACGGCTCAGAGGGCGCGTAAACCGACAAGGACCTTCTCCAGGAGTTCTCGGTCGGGGCCGTCGTCGCTCTCAGCGATGGCCAGGGCATGGAGGTGGAGCAGATCGGCGGCGAGAATCTTGGCCACCTGTACGGGCTGACCCAGATGGAATGCGATCTCGGCGACCGCCTGGGGAGTCGCGCACAGCCACCGGATCCGCTCGCCCTCCGGCCCGAGGTCGACCTCGGCAGGCGTCGGCCGGGCGGCCAGCAGCGTGTCCAGCTGCAGCTCGTATGCGGGACGGGTGCGCCCGCCGGTGAGCGTGTAGGGCCGTAGTCGCTGCCGGCTCGCAGGGACGGCAGTTCCCTGGTCGGGGACAGCCACGTCACTGGGCCGGCCGGGTTGCCGCGGGGCCGGTAGCGAGCGGGGCGCTGCGGACTGGGTCGAGCAGATGCGCATACATCTGCTCGATCCACTGCCGCATCTCGTAGCCGACCGCGCCCACGTCGGCCGTTGCGGTGGTCCGCACCGCCAGCAGCGCACCGCTCATGTGCGGGACGGTGTGCGGGCCGTCCGCCCGCATGATGAACAGCGTGCCGGAGTCATGCTCGATGGCCGTCTGCTGCACCTGGCCCGGCGCGCCGTGGAAGACCCCGCTCGACAAGGAGGCGAGCCCGCTGACCCCCGCGGCGAGTCGGTCCGCGTCCTTGTCCGAGAGTCCTGCGCGTTCCTTCGCGAGACCGTCGGAGGTGACGAGGACGGCCACCTCTACGCCGGGGACGCGGCTGACGAAGTCCGCCAGGAGTTGGCCCAGAGCGCTCAACTCGGTGGTGTGCTGTGACATGGAGATTCTCCAGATGAGGGGGAGGGCGAGGTCACTCGCCGGGGAAGGTGCGGGGTGCCGCCTGCTGCGCCCCCGCGCGGAAGTTCGCAAAGAGTCCGGGTGTGGGGCCTCTGGTGGCCACCGGTGCAGGGGCGGACCGGGCGTCTCTCGGTGAGGCCGTGTCAGGGCGCCGCGGCAGGGGGGCGCGCCCCGCCGTGGGGGCCTCGGCAGCATGTCGGCGCTCGTCCGCTTCCATCGCCAACGGATGCGCAGCCACCACGGGATGAGCCGCTCCGGCACGACTCTGGTGCACTTCGAGGCCGGGGCGCAGGTGCTGGGGCGTTGAGGCCTCCGCCGGCGCGGTCTCGTGCTGGTGCACAGGCAGGGGGGCGGTCATCAGGGCGGTGTTGGGTATGAACGCGAAGGCGCTCACTCCGGGCCCATCATTGTTCGCCTGCAATTGCACGTTGATCCCGCAGCGTTGGGCGAGCTGTCCGGTGACTACCAGACCGATGCGTCCGGCTCGAAGGTAGGCGTGGACGTCTACCAGGTGCGGGGCGGCCAACTGCTGGTTCAGTTGTTGTAGTTGCGGAGGCCCCATAGACAGGCCGCGGTCCCGGACGGCGATCACCAGACCGCCTTGCTGCTCTGTCCCGGAAAGGTGCACCTCGGTCCGGGAGTCGGAGAAGCGGGTCGCGTTCTCCAGCAGTTCGGCAAGGAGGTGGACGATGCTGAGGCCCAGGTGCCCGGGGAAGGCGAGCTTGTCGGACGGGCGCCCGACGATCCGAACCCGGTCGTAAAACTCGATCTCCTCCAGTGCGTGCCGCATAGCGGTGATCACCGGCAGGGGCTCGCGTGTTCGACCCGCGAGACCTTGCCCACCCAGGATCGCAATGTTGTCCGTCGACCTGCGCAACTGGGTCACCAGATTGTCGATGCGGAAGAGGCTGTTGAGCGTGTCGGGATCCTCGATGCTGTTCTCTGCCTTATCGAGGGCCTCCACAGTCCGGCTGACCAGCGCGTTCTGCCGTTGCGCGATAGTCCGGAGCAGATCTGTCTGGGCGCGCTCCCCTACCGCGTTCTGCTGCTGGAGCTGCGCCGCCCGGACGATGGCCTGGTCCACCTCGGCCCGCGCGAGGAACAGCAGCTGTTCCGCGGCGTAAACGGGATCTGCGCTGAGCGAGCCCGTGAACTCCGGTGCGGCCGCCGCACCGGCGCCGACACCCCCCTCCACCCGCTCCACGGCTTCCTTGATCGCCGTGCGCAGATCGTCCACGCCGCTCACCAGGTTCTCCAGGTGACCGTCTACGTCTCTCAGTGCGGCATCGGCACGGCGAATGCCGTACAGGGTGAGCCCGAGCCAGGCCGCGGCGGCACTGGGCGCCGCCACGGAGAGGGGGATCTGCGCGGCCTGATTCGCTGCCCAAGCGGCGGTCGCCGCGATGCCGGTTCCCAGCATCGGCCGCAAGGCGATCCCACGCAGCGAAGCCTGGCTCAGCGGTGCCGATCCGGACTCCCGCCGGCGGAGTCGAGTCGGGCGGCGGTGCTCAGACATGCGTTTCCTCACGGTGACTGGCCCATCGGGCATCGGCGGGCGGGAGGGGTATGGGGTGGACGGACAGTGCCCGACTGCGGAGCCGCCGAGGCTCCGCACTGTCGGCGCGGACATGGGCGAGCAGCTCTTGGACGCTCTCGGCGGCCATCACCAGGTGGATCCGCGATTCCATATAGCCGGGCGGCCAGGGCGGCCTCGCCAGTTGGCGTGCCCGGCCGAGTCCCGCAGACGTCTGCGAATCCGTGCCGATCGCCCGGACAAGGTCCTGCAGGTGGGAGGAGAACCGAACGAGGAGCTGATCGACGTCGGTCTGCCCCACAGGGAGTAGCGCGTCATCGCCCAGTACCAGATGGACGTCCCGCTCGGCGCTGACGGCAAACGAGCTGGCCTCCAGGGGAAGTCGCTTGCCTGCCGTGCGCGGCCCCCACCACAGGCACGGAGCCACCACGGCACGTCGAACGCGCCGAGGGGACAAGACGGTGCGGATCATCGGAACTCCGGAGGGGATGGGGTGCGAATGCGGATGGGGAACTCATCCGGAACTAAGCGTGATCGCCTTGTCGCGGCAGCGGTACGCCAAAGCGTGGCCACCTCGTGGCCATGTCGGAGGCGCCCGGCGGTCAGCCTTGGCGCTCTCGTCGCTCTCCTGCCGGGTGTAAATGGGGTGGAACCCGCCCATTGTTAAGGGCTTCTCGCGGTGCACGCGGCGCGTGGCCATCTCGTGGCCACCTTCACGGAACTGCTTGACAGTGCCGGGGTGAACTGCTCTAACAGTCGGGCTATTTGTGGTATTTGATCCACATTCCGTCCTTGGCCGAGCACCGATTTTGAGGCGTCAAGGCGCCCGGAGTGTGCTGGGCAATGACCGCGAGCGTGGTCTGCGGGGGTGATTCAGGAGCATTTGCGGCGTCGAGCGTGAAGTGCTTGCGGTGAGCGCCGTCGAGGTTGCCACCGGTCTCGACCGGGCATCCGATCGAACGCCACGAGAGGGCCAAAATGCTGAACTCGTCCCCCGGACGGCTGATCGGGATTCCGTCACCGGGAAGGAGTCGGGCCGCGTTATGGCAGGTCCAGCGCTCATGGGGGACGAGCGGGCGTGAGGAGGCTGTCCTTTCCGCAATGCGAGCGGACGGGGCGGTTCGGCTCCCGCAGGCGCCACGATGTTGATCGGCCCAGGCGAGATGGCCACAACGTGGCCAAGGTTTGGCGTACCGGTGCCACAGTCCGTCGGCCAGGGTTGGTGATGGGTCGGATTTCCGGCCCGCGCCACAAGGCGTCTCGAAACGCAGGGAGACGAAGGTGCCGCCGACAGCTGCCGATCTGATCCGGGAACTGCCCTTGGGGCCCCTGGTCGACCACCACGTCTTCGCGCTCGCCGCCGAGGAGGAACCGCTGACTTGGGCCCGTGTGACGGTCCGCAGGCTGCTCAAAGACCGAGCCGGTCAGACATGGATCGACGACACCGTGCTCGTCGCCACCGAACTGCTGACCAACGCAATCCGACACGCGGGCGGGCCTGTATCCCTGACCCTCGACCTCTATGAGAAGGGCGTCACCGTGGGCGTCGCTGACCGCGGACGGGACACCACTGTCATTCCGAACGCACCCGTCAATTTCCTGGCCGGCCTGCAGGGCGACGCGGCCGGGGTAGAGGACCTGCCAGAGGGCGGCCGAGGTCTGCACCTGGTCTCCGCCTTCGCCACCGGCTGGGGCGTCGAGCCCGCCAGCGAGGGCAAGGTCGTGACTGCCGCCTTCTGCCTGGCGGGGAGCGCCGCGTGACCCCTCACGATCTCGGAGTCCGGCACTTGTGCCGCGGGATCATCACCCACCCGCTCGGGCTCCACTGCGACGTCTCCACCAGCAACGTCCCACCGGACGGATCGCCGAGGGTCAGCCGAATCCTCAACGGACTGCACCGTGCCGTCGCGCAGCAGGCAACCTTCTTCGACACCTCCGACTCCTACGGCTACGGGCACTCTGAACGGGTCATCGGCCACTTCGTACGCGAGAACCCGGACCTGCCCCTCCAACTGAGCAGCAAGGTCGGCCAGATACGCGGCAGTGCAGAGCACGCGTACGCGGGCCGGCACATTCATCACCAGCTCGAGCAGACCCTGGAGAACCTGTACGCCGAGGAGCTCCACCTCTATACGCTGGACAGCTTCGATTTCGGCCCCGGGGATCGCTACCTGGGCAATGCCATTGAGTCCATGCGCACGCTCCGGGAAGTGGGAGCGATCAGGGCGATCGGGATGCGCGGGCCGTTCACGCACTACGCGGCTTCCGCCGAGGAGTGGGCCGCTCAGGCCGAGCGATTCTTGTATCTGTTCCGGCTGATAAAGCCGGACGTGGTCTGGACCCGGTTCAACGCGTTCACCCCCGCTGTGTCCCTCGAAGGGCAGGACCTGTTCACCTTCACGGCGCGGCACGGAGTCGGCCTGGTGCTGGCGGCTCCCCTGGCCCACGGCGTACTCGCGGGAAGCGGCGCGGGGGGAGCCGCGTCGCCCGCACCGGTCTCTGCGCAACGTGCCGGTCGGATGTCTTCGCTCAGGGATCGCGTCGATGAACAACTGCACGACCTGCATCGTCACTTCGGCGACGCGCCCGGCACCCTGACGCGGCTTGCTCTTCGCTCGTGCCTGCAGCGCGGCGATCAATGCGTGGTCGTCGTCGGCTTCAGCACCGCGGAACAGGTGGAGCAGAACTACAGCTGCCTCGGAGATCCGCTCACCGCGACAGAGCTCCGCATCGTCGACGACGTCTACGCCGGCCTCCGCGCTCAGGTCCAGGAGACGGCACCCCGCGAACCCGTCAGGGAACTCCAACCATGAACACCGGACTTCCGTCCCGCGCCGCAGCATCGCTCCCCGCGTGCGCAGACCACCACGCGCGACCGACCCGGCCTGCGAGCGGGTGCCGGTACACAGACCTGACCGATCCGCGAGAGACAGGACCCGCCATGGACGAAGTGCCGGAGCAGAAGCGCTGGATAAGCCTGGGGCTGCTGTTCGGAGGGCACACCCCGCCCACCGAGGCCATGCCGCTCACCTTTCCGGCGAGCAGCCCGCCGGTTCCGCCCGAGGCGCCCGCCCCGTACACCACCGAGGAACTCGAGGACGAAGAGACGATGCGCGCCGCGGGCTACGCGCCGAAGGTCCGGTTCCCCGGCGCCCGCTCCATGCCCTGGCCCAGCGAGTGCATCACCTGCGGCCAACCCCGCAGGCCCTCGCTCCAGGACGTCGAGCGGGGAATGAGGTGCCAGCACGTCTGGGGGCGCAACTCCCCTACGTTCCGCCGATGAGGCGGGCCCAAGTACCCGAGCGGCATGAAGTCTTCGCATGCAAGTTGTGCCCGTGCAAGGGGACCAACCAGCAGATTCGCGGTGTCGGCGCGCGGATGGAGGCGTACCGCGTGTGCAGTTCGTGCGACTTCTGGCTGACGTGCTTGGGCTACTTGATGCTCGGCGACCAGGATCCCGACGGGCGTCGCGTGCTGAGGATCGACGGCCGCCACTACCTGACGTGGAGCGAGGGGCAGGGTTTCCCGCCCGAGATCGGATACGCCGGGGTCGAGGAGTGGCACTACATCCTGCTGAACGACCCGCAGGGCACCGTGTACGCGACCCATCGGGTCTGGCTCATGGGCACCATCCCAGGTGCCTTCCGAGACCGAATGCCCGATAACGCCGCTTTCGCACCAGCACCCTAGACGGCGCCAGGCTGTTCGCCGTCATGCAGCCGGCCGTGAGTGGGGCGCCGCTCGGCGGAGACGATGAGCTGACCGCCGGCGCGAGTGACCTGAGACAGGACGAAGCCGTCGGGGAACAACGCCGGGGCGGACGGCGGGGCCTGAGAGGGCCCCGGCACCGGCTGGACGAGGGTGAAGCGGTCCACCATTGCCGCGGTGAGCAACTGCTTGGTCAGTTCCGAGGGACCGACGAGCAGCACCGTGCGCGCCCCGGCCTCGGTGAGTGCGGCGACCGCGTCCCCTGGCTCGTCGGGTACCGGTGAGGCGGGCACGCTGAAGGCGCGACCATGGCTGGCTGCCCGGCCTTCTTCGGCCGAGCCGTCAATCGAGATCACCAGATCGTGCGCGGGACGCTGGCGCTCGACCTCGCCGAGCGCTTCTGCAGCAGGAGCGAGGGTGAAACCCGCGGCGTCCGTCTGGATGAGCAGGTGCAGGACGGGGCGCTGGCCCGACAGGGAGGCGTGCCAGGGCCCGAGCACCGTCAGCGCTTCCGTCTCCAGGACATGCGTGTGGACGTCGACTCCAGCCTGGCGCAGGCGCGCGGCGCCACCCTCGCCCCGCGAGGTGGGGTCCATGACGGCGATCAGCACGCGCGCGATCTTGGCGTCCAGGAGAGCCTGGTGGCAGGCTGGCGTGAGGCCTTCGTGGTTGCAGGGCTCCAGCGTCACGACGGCCGTGCCGCCCGCGGCCCGGCTGCCGGCGGCAGCGAGCGCGTTGACCTCGGCGTGCGCGGCCCCTTTGCGCAGGTGGTAACCCTCGCCCACTGTGCGGCCCTCGGCGTCCAGGATCACGCAGCCGACGGCCGGGTTCGGGCTGGTGGCGCCCAGCCCGCTCGCGGAGATGATGATGGCGCGACGCATCGCCGCCAGCTCCACCGACGTGGGCATGGACCCTCCCTCAGCTCTGCGCGACGGCCCGGATCAGCTCGGCCACCCCGGGAGTGCCAGGGGAGGAGCGCATCGCGTCAACGGCAGAGATCGTCTCACGGAGGGTTCGCGTCGAGCCTCCGCTGCGGGCGACCACCAGCGCCTGACGCGCCTGGTCGACGCCCTCATCCACATCGCCGTTGCGCGCATGGGCGGTGGCGAGCCGAGCGTGCAGCAGACCGCGGTCACGGCGGTAGATCTTCGGCAAGGAGGCCAGCGCGGTGGACAGGATCGGGACGGCTCGGTCGGGGCGCCCCAGCAGGAGCCAACAGTTCGCTCGCTGTCCCTCCAGGTACGCCGGGGTCGCGAAGTCTCCGTGCCCGCTGCGGCCGTCTCCGGCGCCCTCGGGTCGTGCGGCGAAGATCTCGGCCCGATCAATGAGCCGGTGGCACGCCACCTCGTCCCCGGCAAGGGCGTAGCCGTGGGCTTCTTGCTGGAGGGCGGCGGCGCGCATCTGCGGGGTGATGGCGTGGTCGTAGCGCTGGACGGCACGGGAGAGGCTGATGCTCGGCGCGGCGTGGCCGCTGGCGGTGGCCTGCTGCGCACGCCGGAACAGGGTCCAGGCGGTCATCACGTCGTCGCCGGCTTCGACGGCCCACGCCATGGCCTGGTTCGTCCAGTGCTTGGCCTGCGCGGTGCCCGCGGCGTCGGTGGCGCAGTCCTCGTGAAGCCAGGCAGCGGACTCGGCATAGCGGGAAGCGAGGACCAGCGCCTGGCCGCGCAGGTGAGGCCCGGAGTACTCGAGAAGCTCTTCGAGTACACCGAGGTTCTGATGGACGCCGTCCAGCGCGTGTCGAGGTCCCAGAAGGTTGTCGCTCTGGACGAGCATGTGCCACATCTCGCGCAGATGCAGGAGGACAGCTTCCGTCTGGTCGGGCGTCATCCGGTCGAGGTGAGGACGGGTGGTGCCCCCGAGGTACCCGGGAACGGGAAGGAGAGGAAGTGCCGCTGCTGAGCTGCCGGCCAGGAGCAGCTGGCGTCGGTCCACGTCTGCGCCTTCCTGCGGGAGGAACGGGCTTGGGGTGAGGATTCCCCCTTGCGCCGGTTCCGACCCGAGGGGGCCCTGGGGATCCGGGGAACTGCCAGCTGCTTCGGCGGTGCCGTCCGCGCCGCCTGCGTCGAGGGTGCCGAACAGTAGCGTGACGGGCTGCTGGAAGAGGTGTTCCAAGATGGTCCGGGTGTCCCGCTGCGGCAGGCCCTTGAGTTCGCCGGCCATCCACCGGTCGAAGGTCCGGCGGGCCACGGTGACGTCCGCGAGCCGGGCATTGCCGGACTGTGCGGCCAGCTCTCGCCCCGTGCAGGCGAAGTGGGTGCTGAAGGTTTCGATGGTGGTCCAGCCCCTCTCCTGAACCAGCTGACGAAACAGCGTCATCCTCACCGTTTGCACTTCATCCCTCCCTGGTTTCCTGTCACCCCTGCTGGCGGCCGGACGGGGCGGGCAGTTCCAAGCGCGGGCGTAGGGGAACGCTGCGCACGACGCGCCACTTGTAGGTCGGCACGGGACCGGTGGTGCGCCAGAGTTCGACGAGTTCCACGCTGCTGATCTCCAGGTAGACCGGTTCAAGGGTGCGCAGGCGGGCCACGCTATCGATCACGGGTCCAGCGGGGCGCTCCCGGTTGCTGTACTGCACGCCCAGGTGGGGCCGGAAAGCGATGGTGGGCTTGCCGCCGGGAACGCCAGAACGTTGGCCTGCCTCGCTGAGGGCGGTATGCAGCCGGATCAGCGGCGACCACGGGGCGAGAGTGAAGCGGACCGCCCCTCGAGATCCCGCCATGGGGTGGGCAGCGAGCTGGAACGACGTCAACGGCAGCTCTTCCACCAGATCGCCAAGGAGACGCACCTGATCATTGGACACCTGGTCGGTGCTGCCGATGCGGGTCAAGGTCACATGCAATCCGTCCCTGGGGACGGGGTCCATGCCCAAGTGCGCGAGCGCGTCCTGGCAGTGCCTCGCGCGGGTCATCAGGTCGTCGGCTTCGGGGAACGTCAGCATCCAGTAGTAGGCGCGGAATCCGTCCGACCAACCCGGGCGTGCCCAGTGGTTCGTCATCTGCTCGACGGCGGTGAATGCTTGCCAATCGTGATCGACGAGGAGATCGGGGCGGTCGAGGTCCGGGGGCGGACGGTGTGGAAACGCTCCGGGGAAGACGTCCAGTTCGGGCGTCACGGTTCTCCTCACTGCTGCTGCGCGAGCTCCACGCCCGAGCCGCTGACGATCGATCTGGCCTGGGGGCGTGAGCGCCAGGTCCGAAGTTCCTCGGCATAGTCACCTACATCGGGCTCGCCATGCCAGCGCCCTGCCTTCTCGTACAGCTCGTTCGCCCGCTGCCACACGGACGTGATGGGGGCGGTGGTGCCGGCGTGGAGCGCGCGCCGCCCCAGAGCCATGGCGTGCTCCACCTCCGGCTGCTTGTGCTGCAGAAGCGCCGCGGCGACATCGAGCCGGACCAGTGACCGGCTCCACTCGGAGTCGGACTCCTCGATCAGGCCGTCGATCTGTTCAGCGCAGGACAGCACCTCGCCCGTATCGTCGAGGGACAAGCGCGCGGTGATCTCGTTGGCCAGGGTCCGGGCCAGGCTGTAGGGCGCGAAGGAGATACACGAGGTGATCCCGGCGGGCAGGGAGGACTGCTGTTCGGAAAGGTCCAGCGCTCTGCCGATGGCTCGCTCCGCGCCCCGTCGGTCGCCGAGCCGGGCCAGAGCCCGCGCTCGTCCGTTGACCAGGAGCCGGATGGCCTGCCCGTTCTGGGGCGCCAGGTCGATCCCGGCGGCCGCGGCGGCGTCGGCCTCGGCGTAACGCTGCTGGTAGTACAGGCTCAGGGACCGGGTGCCAGCGGCCCACATCTGCAGCGGCGTGTCTCCCACGTGCTCGGCGAGAGTTTCGGCCTGCACGCAGTAGGCCTCCGCGACGGCTGGCTCGGCCCCGGCATTGACGGCCATGTACGCCAAGAGGCCCGCCGCCCGGCCGGTGAGTCTGAACAGCTCGGCGTGCACCGAGGGAAGCTGCTGACGGCCACCCAGCAGGGCGCCGAGGGCACCCCGCAGGACACGTGCCTCACCAGCCAGTACTTGTGGGCCATGAGTCTCGTATCGGTCGACAATCCCTTGGATTTCTGCACCGAAATGATCCAATACAGCCGCATCTACACTGGATTGCGTTAACAACTCCGTCTGCGTGAGCACAGCCAGCGGGTCGTCGAAGGCCCCTGCGGGGCGAAGGGCTGTGGCCGCGGAGCGCGTGGGACCCGCCGGGCTGGAATCGGCGGCAACTTCCTCATCCGCGCCGTCCGGGGGGCCGAACAGAAGCGCGACAGGCACCTGGAAGAGGTGCTCCAGGATGATCCGGGTGTCCCGCTGAGGCATACCCCTCAGCTCACCGGCCATCCACCGGTCGAAGGTGCGGCGGGCGACGGTGACGTCCGCGAGGCGATCCCTTCCCGTCTGTTCGGCCAGCTCCCTCCTCGCATTCGTGAAGTGGGTGCTGAACGTCTCGACCGTGGTCCAGCCACGCTCCTGAACCAGCTGACGGAACAGCGTCATTCGCGTCGTATGCACGTCAACCTCCAGGACGTTTGTCTACCGCCGGCGTCGCCGAGTCGTACTGACTCGCTCGTCGGGACTGAGGTGCGGCGAGACCGACCCCACGGTGTTCTGCCTCTGGCTGGTCGCGATCGCCCTCGCTGCCAGCCCTGCCGGAGGCGTCGCGGGGCGGGCCCGACAGAGCGTCGAAGGGGAACCCCAGAAGGTATTCCAATACCCGGGTGCCCCGCTGCGGCACGCCTGCCATTTCGCCGCGCATCCACCGGTCGAACGTACGTCGGGCGATCGAGAACCCCAAGAGGCGGGGAGAGCCGTCCTTCAGGGCAAGGTCACGGGAGGCCCGCTCCAAGTGATAGGCAAAGACGCACCAGTTGTCCCATTGGCGCTCTTGGAGCAACTCGCGGAACAACGTGGGGCGGGGCATCCTTGGCAGCCCTCCTCGGACAGCGGTGGAACCAGCAGCGGCCCGCGCAGCCGACGGCACATGTCATGAGTAGCGACGGCGCCGACACGGATCGTGACCCTGGCCAGGATGGCTCAACGGCCGACCCCAAGCAACATGGTTGAGCAAATTGCTGAAGAGATTGGTTGTCGGGATCGCGTCGAGCCGTCACACTGGCCACCATGTCGCATGGGAACGAGGCCCCCGGGTCGCTGATGCTCCGTGAAGTCGGCGTCCTCTTCCGCCAGTTGCGTGAGCGGCGGGATCTGACGCAGGGCGACGTCGCTGAACTTCTCGGGCGGCATAACCCGCCCTTCACCTTGGACGGCACCGCGGTGAGCAGGCTCGAACTGGGCCGACGAAAGCGAGTCAGCCCGGAGCTCGCGGAAGCGATCCTGGACTGTCTTGAGGCCGAGCCAGCCGAGCGCCGCGAGGTGATGGCCTTCCTGCAGGCCGACACGACGCCGAACAGTCCCCGGCCCGCGCTGTGGCGCCGAAATGCCGACCTGCTCGGCCCGATGCGCTTCGAGGGCTTCCTCACCCTGGAGCGACGCGCCTGGGGCGAGGACAACTACGAGCCCAAGGTCGTCCCGGGACTCCTCCAGACCCGTGAATACGCCGAGTACGTCATCTCCGCGATGCGTGAAGGCCTGCGTCCTGCCGAGATCAAAGGCCTCGTGGACATCCGCCTGGACCGCCAGAGCCGCATCGCCGACGGGGCGCTGCGTCAATTCCGCGCGCTACTCGACGAGGAAGGGCTGCGCAAGACCGTCAAGGACAAGGTGATCCTCAAGGGCCAGCTCGACCGCTTGCTCCTTGAGTCCGAGAAGCCCAGGAACACTATCCGCGTTCTGCCCGAGTCCGTGGACTGCCACCCTGGCACATCAGGAGCCTTCGTCCTCATGCACTTCCCCGAACCGGCCCGCTCCGTCGTGTGGTTGGAAAACATGGTCAGCTCGGGATATTTCGATGAAGCGCTGTACACGGATGCGTATACAGGGGCCTTCGACAGCCTCTGGCAGCGGGCGCTCGACCCGGATGACACCCGCGTGTTGCTCAAGAAGATGATTAAGGAGCTGTAGTGACCGTAGAAAAGCCTGATCCGTCCACCTTGGATCTGAGCGAAGTCGAGTGGCAGGTGTCGACATTCGACAGCGGCGGAGGGGGCAACTGCATCAGGTTCGCGCGCCAGGGGAGGTGGATCCTGATCGGCGACTCGCTCAACCCTGATGGACTGCCGCTGGTGTTCACCGAGAAGGAGCTCGAGGCAGCCATCCTCGGTGCCAAGGCTGGCCAATTCGACCACCTGGCCGGGCTCGGCTGACACCCCGGCAAATACGGAGACCTCTACCGCGGTGGTCGTCCCGATCGGAGTTGGGGCGACCACCCAGTGCGATCTACCGTTGCCATCCATGACGCTTCTGATTATCGGCGGCAGCGGTTTCCTGGGAGCCGAGCTGCTCCAGCAGGCGCGAGCGGCCGGGTACTCCTCGGCCGCGACGTACGCGACCGCGCCCGGCGACGCCTCCCGGGCCGCGTGGCATCACCTTGATCTACGGAACGTCGGGCGCCTGGAGGCGGTCGTGGACGAGACGGATCCGCGCCTGATCATCAACGCTTCGAGCGGCGGTGCCGACTGGGTGGTCACCGCTACGGGCCCCATCCAGCTCGCGATGCTGGCGGCCAGACGGGGAGCCCGCATGGTTCAGGTGTCCTCGGACGCCGTGTTCTCCGGCGCCTCAGTCGACTACAAGGAGACCGCACTTCCCGACCCCGTCACCCCGTACGGCGCAGCCAAAGCCGCAGCGGAGACCGGGGTCCTGGCCGTGTATCCGGAGGCCGTCGTTGCCCGCACGTCGCTGATCATCGGTTACGGGCGGTCCGAGCACGAACGCCTCGTTCACGATCTCGCCTCCGGCGCCGTCGACGGAGCCCTGTACACCGACGACGTCCGCTGTCCGGTACACGTCACCGACCTGGCCGCCGCACTCCTGGAGCTGGCACTGAGTGACGCGGCCGGCATCCACCACCTTGCCGGGGCCGATGCCCTGAGCCGTCACGAACTCGGCGTCCTCATCGCCGAACGCGACGGGCTTGACCCCGCACGTCTCCCCGCGAGCTTGCGGGCGGACAGTGCCCTTCCGGGAGCCATCGATGTTCGCCTCCGCAGCCAGGCGACCCAGCGGCAACTGAACACCGTGCTGCGCGGGGCACGCGAGTTTCTGCGTCCCGGTGCGTGACACGGCTGACCTTCCTGGAACTCACACGGAGAACGCTGATGGCCGGATGGGTTCGGGAAGTCGGGAGGCGAGTTGTTTGGCCGCTTCGAGGACGGTGCGGTCTCCCAGGTACGGGCCGATGATCTGGATGGCCAGCGGCAGCCCGGCCTCGGTCTTGCCAGCGGGGAGCACCAAGGAGGGCAGGCCGACCGGGCCGGTCAAGTTGAGCCAGCCGGTCTGGTCGTAGAACGAGCGCTTCTTGCCGTCGACGGTGATGTACCGCTGCGGTGCCGGCGTGCTGGTCTGGTCGGGCACGGCGGCCGTGGGCGCGGCGGGGGTGATGAGGATGTCGTGCTCGTCGAAGTAGCTGTCCCAGGTCGCGCGGAGTTTCTGGCGTGCTTCATCGGCGACGCACCAGTCGCGGTGGCGCATGGTGCGGGAGTGCAGGAACAGGCCGCTCGGGTCGTCTGCCGGGATCTTCTCGGCCGCTGCGACGTCGGCCGAGAACGCGGCATCGGTGGCGGTGGCCGAGGCTGTGGCGTACATGAGGCGTTGGAACAGCTTGTCGCTTTCGGCGAAGTCGACGGGCCTGGTGGAGTCGTCGACGGTGGCGCCGAGCCCGCGGACGAGCTTGGCGACCTGGTCGAGGAGGGCGCGGGTGTCGGCGTCGACACGGCAGTACGCGTCGTCGGCCCAGATGCCGACCTTGTAGTGGCGGAGCTTGGTCTTGGCCGGGGCCGGCAGGTCGATCTTCCAGCCGGCGCGGTCGGCGGGTGAGGGCGCGGCGATGACGTCCAGGAGGAGGCCGAGGTCCTCGACGCTCCGGGCGATCGGGCCGAGCGTGATCATGTCGCTGCTGGTGTTCCAGCCGGGCAGGCGGGGGATGTGGCCGCGGGTGGGCACGATCGGGCTGGCGCCGCGGGAGGTCCGCAGCGCGTAGACACCGCAGTACGCGGCGGGAAGGCGCAGCGAGCCGGCGAGGTCGGAGCCGACTTCGAGGCTGGTGAAACCGGCGGCGACTGCGGCAGCCGGGCCGCCGGAGGAGCCGCCGGCGGTCTTCTCGGCGTCGAAGGGGTTCACGGTCTTGCCGAAGATCGGGTTCGACGTCTGGATGTCCTGGCACATGGTGGGCACGTTGGTGTGGCCGATGATGATCGCGCCGGCGTTGCGCAGCAGCGCGATGACGTCGGCATCACGGTCGGGAACGTGGTCGGTCAGGCTGGGGGACCCGCACGTGGTGCGCATCCCCTTGACCTCGAGGGCGTCCTTCACCGTCATCGGCAGGCCGTGGAGCGGACCGAGCGGCTTGCCGGTCGTGGCGAGGTGCTGGTCCGCCTTGTCGGCGGCCGCGCGGGCCCCGGCGGCGTCGAGGGTGACGATGGCGTTCAGCTTCGGGTTCGCCTTGGCGATGTGTTCGAGGTGCTGCTCCAGCAGGCTGCGGCTGGTGATCCGGCGCTCGCGAAGAGCGGCCAGCTGGTCGCCGGCGGACGTCTGCCACAGCGGGGTCGTGCTGCGTGGTCTTCTACCGAGACCGGGGTGCGCACTGGCTGAGGACATCATGGCGGTGGTGGTGGCGAGGGCAGTCGTGGCGGCGAGGACGGTGCGGCGGAGGATCACGTGCGGGCTCCTGAAGTGGTGCTGGAGAGGTCGGCGGTGTGTGCCCGTGGGAGAGGCGGGGTGAAGAAGTCGGCGACTCGCTCGAGGTGGAGCAGTTCCTCCGCGGCCGTGGGCAGGGGCAGGTGCACGTCGGCGTATTCGGTGGGAGCGTCGACCGGGGCATCTGCGTAGAAGCGGACGAGGGCAGCGTGGATCTGGTCCGCGGTGACTGCCGCCGCCAGCGTGGCGCCGTCCAGTCCTTCGCCGGCGCGGCGGGCTTCGGACTCGCTGCGTGCGGTGGGGTCGAGGTAGCGGCGCAGCAGCTTCTGGCCGTGGCGGATCTCGACGCGGCGCCGCAGCAGCGGGAAGTGTGCGCTGCGCCCGTGCAGGAGCGCGTCGTGCTGGGGGTCCGGCTGGAGCAGGGTGATCTTAGGATGGGCCTCCGCCAGGGCGGTCCACAGTTTCCGCAGGCGCCGGTACGACAGGTGCGTGTTCGCCCAGGTCCTGGTGTTGCCGATGCGCCGGGACAGGGTCGGCAGGAAGTAGCCGATCTGCGTGAGGGTGGCGCCCACGTCGCCGCAGAGCCAGGCGTAGGGGTCGAGGCCCTTGACGCTGAAGTCGAAGATCCCGCCGACGACGCCTGCGATGCGGATCGCGCAGTAGCCGAAGGTGATGGCCGCGCCGACCGCGACGAGGCGCAGGCCGGTGGCGATCGAGCGGTTGTTCGCGGAGCGCGCGTACTTCCAGCAGGACCGCACCAGGTAGACCTCGGCCACGGTGTACGCGCCGATGTAGAGCGTCATGTAGGCCTGGAAGAAGTGATCGTGCGCGTAGTAGTTCGAGAAGTCGGTGGGCCGCTGAGCGGTGGGTGTCAGCAGGGCGAAGAGCACTGCCATCCCGATGATCACGCCGACGGCTGCGAGGAGCAGATGACGGCTCCGGCGCCGGGCCTCTTCAGCGGGCCGGGACCAGTAGGCGAGGACGGCAGCCTGGAGCGCGAACACGAGGATCACGCAGCTCTGGGCCAGAGGCACGGCAATGTTCGTGACGCCGAAGGTGCTGTCGATGCGCACCCAGACCCAGGTGATCGAGACGAAGTAGCTGAGGGCCGAGAACCCGTAGGTGAACGCGAGGGCGATCACTGCGGGGTTGCGCGGGCGCTTGCCCAGGTCGCGGAGCAGGAAGAGGAACCCGGTGCCGGCGATCACCAGGCACAGGGGGTGGAGTATGTCTTTCACGGTGCTCAGTTCTGGTCAGCGCAGCAGCGTACGGGCTATGGGGTCGTCATCGGCAGAGCCGCGGGCGGCTGCGGCACGCGAGCGGCGGACATGTTCCTGCAGGAGGGAGCCGATCAGCTCCGCTTCGAACTCGTCCGGCTCCACGTACTCAGTCCGGCCGAGAACCAGTCGGACGGTGGCCAGGTCGATGTCGGTGAACACACCACCGAAGCCGGAGATGTCCAAAGACTTGCTCTTCTTGCCGTGCTTGAGCATGTGAGCGATCTCGTGACCGGCGACGATCTCGGTGTACGCAGGGCTGACGCCCTCGTCGTAGAACAAATAGTCCGTCGTGTCGGTGACGATCCACATGCCACATGGCGCGGAGGGGTCCAGCGACTCCAGGTCCGAAAGGTCCGGCGTGAACGGGACCAGCTGGACCTCCCGCCCGATCTTCTGCTCCACGAACGGCAACAGGCCGAGGACGCTGTCGACGGCGGGAAGATCCAGTTCCTCAACGAACGCGCGACAGCGCTGCTCGACTTCCCCAACGTGGTCGACGGGCCGGCGCGCACGACGGCTGTGCCACATGCGTGTTCCTCTCAAGAGCCGCTGAGAGCCGAGCGTATCCGCTGGTCAGGGAAGATCATGTTCCGGGTCGGAGGGCAGCCCGTCCCGCTCCCGCACGGCCTCGATCTTCTTCAGCACCTCGTCGAGGCTCTGCGGGGACAGGCCGATGGACCGCAGTGCGATCTCTTTCACATTGGCCTGGCTCAATCTGCGCAGCAGCTCGAACTGTTTGGTGACCCTGAGCGTGACTTCGTCCTCGACGAAGAATCCCGCCTCCACGCCGAAGAACCGGGCGAACAGCGGCACCAGCTTGATGGTCGGGTTCCGCTGCCCTTTGCGGAGCAGTGAGATGTACGCGCCGGTGATGTTCTCCTCGCCGTACGAGGAGATCTCCCGGGCAGCATGGGCGTTGCTGTACTCGTCCGCACCCGGCGGCCTGACCCGGTCGAACAGGTAGTTCAGTCGGTCGGCGAAGGACGCCCCGGGGCCGGGTGCGGGAACCGAAGCCGTTGGCGGCGGCGTCTCCCTGTCCGCTCTCTCGCCTGCATGGGGCACTGTGCGCTGCTCTCTCTCGATGTGGTTCAACTATAGTTGACGCTGCGATGTCCGGAAGTTAGGTTCCCCTTGCACGCACCGTGGGTGCGGCTGGACCACTGGGGGCCCGAAGATGACCAACGGGGGGTAGATCTGTGACGTGCACGTCGCGGGACGAGCAGGATCAGCTGCTTCGAGTCCCGGCGGTGAGCCATCCGCTCCACCGTTCCGGTTCTTTTGGTCGACTCATGCCGCGATCGTGACTCACTGTAAGCACTTGGATGGTCCGAGCCCGGCACAAGAGACGGCCGGAACTGAGGTTCCGTCGCGCGTCACATTTACGCTGCGCAATATGTCGATTTTGGGACAGACGCGCCTGAGAATAGCGGAGATCGACATCTTGCGACAATCCGGGATCGCCGGACATTGCCGGGGCGGCAGTGCGCACTGATGCCTCTTTCGCGGATGGATGGAATGCGTTGCTGGGACAGGCTAGAGCATCGGATGCACCACCTGTGAGCTGCGGCAACGGTCTTTGTGACTTCCTATCAGGGACGAATGACGCCCTCTTAGGCAATGGCGGCGATTCCTGAACCCGGGATGCCGGAATCGGCGGTCCAACCGGACTTGCCGCTAGTAACCGGAATTCTTGCTTGCATTTGGGCGAATCGGCGGGACATAGTGGGCTCCGCCCCACGCGCTACGCAGTTGAGCCATTGCGCAGGGTTGTTGATCTTTCGTCACTTAGAGCGACGGATCCAGAGGGGTATCGCCCGGCCGGATGACGCATGCGGCGTCAACTGGTTCGACATGCAAATAGAACGCGTGTTTGGGTACGGGTTGGCAGGCGCCCCCGGAAGTGAAACGGGGCAGGGGCGAGGAGGACGAACGTGATGAAGAGGTGGGTTCCACGGCAGTCGACCGCCCGGAGCTGGAGCTCCGGATTGCGCAGAGTGCCGGGTGACAGACACCCCCTGCACTTCACAAATGGACTGCTGCGCTGGCGTAGGGACCCGTCGCAGCGCGCTCTCGTGAAGGAATGCGAGAGGCTGCTCGCCGATCTGCCTGTCCCCACCCCGTTCAGCGTCGAGGCGCTGGTGCGGAACATGGAGCACGTGCTGAAGCGCCAGATTCGGCTGGTGCCCTTCGACGATCCTGACGGAGGGCTGGGCACCGCGTGCGGCCTTCGGGTCAAGGCGCCGGAGTTCACGATCGTGCTCTACCGGCGCCGATCCAGCCGCAACCAGACAAATCACATCATCCTTCACGAACTCGCACACGAGTGGCTGGACCACGGGACGACCCTGACCCCTGAAGAGATCGAGCGGTACGTCCCTGAACACATCCGGGAGGAAGTCCTTCGCCGCTTCCCCTCGGCCCTGGTCCAAGGGCGCGTCAACTTCGACAGTCCCGAGGAGAAGCAGGCCGAGCTGTCGGCATCCCTGATCAAGCGGCTGGCCCGCAGGCACCAGTTCGCCGGGGACGACATGACCAGCCTCCTGGAGTCCTCGCTGTCCCACCCCGTTGCGCCGCCGCGCCGCGGCTCTCACCAGGAATGACGGACGGCATGCTCGACTCTTTCAGATACCTGACTGCGGCCGTGATGACCATCATCGCCGTCTGGCGTTTTCCGGCGGTCCGGTACGGAGACGCGCACCGCCGCGCCCTCTGGGGTGGCTACGCAGGATTCGCCGTAGCCCTGTGGCTGTACACGCCGGCCGTGATGCTGGCCGTGGACCGCATTCCCGTGGTCGACCTGAGCGCCCTGATGAGGCACTTCGCCAGCACCGCGGCAATCATCGCGTCCCTGACGTACGTCGCGACCAGCTACGGCAAGAGCTCCGAGGCGGTGGTGCCCCGGCATGTCGCAGTCTCGCGCTGGATCGCGCGCGCTTCCTACCCAGCGGGCGCCGTCGGCGTGACTCTCCTCACCATCCTGTTCTTCACCGTGGTGGACCGCCCCAGGCAGAGCGATGACTTCCTCAGCGACCATGCCGGGGAATGGGGCGCCGCGGTATACATGACCGTTTTCTATTTCTTCCCGCTGGTCACTACTGCCGTCTGCGGATTTCAGTGGTCACGCGCATCGCGGCAAGCGGAGACGACGAGCATGCGCATCGGTCTCCGTTTGATGGGAATCTCGATGTGGATGGGACTCGTCCACACCATCGCCCGAATCTTCATTGTGTGGGCGGCCGTGCTGTTCCCGCTGAGCCAGTCCTTGATGGAGAAGCTCGTCGACCTCACGGCAATGTGGATGAATTTGCTGTTCCTGATCGTGGCGGCAGGAGCGAGTATCCCCACAACCAGCGCGGCCGCTGCTCGCTGGAAAACCATGAAAACCCTCTACCTGCTGCACCCGCTCTGGTTCGACCTGGTGAAGACCTTCCCCGGAACGAGCCTCTACCCGCCGGGGTCACGCCTGGGGGAGCTGATCCACCTGCGTGTCCCCAGCGACGTACGCCTGGACCGATGGACCCAGGACATCGCCGATGCCTGCGAAAAGCTCCGGTACTACGCTCCGGAAGCACTGCTGTGGGCTGCGGAGGACGCGACCGAGTCGCACGAGGACCCCGAGCCGGCCGCCGAGGCGTACTGGATCGCGGCCGCGATCCGGGCCGTCTCCTCCTCAAAGGCCGGCCAGTACGCAACAGGGCAGCTGCAGGAGAAACCTTTCGTCGACACGAATAGCGAAGCAGCCTGGCTCAAACGGGTGAGCAAAATATACGCCCACATAGCCCCGGCCGATGCTCAAAGAATTCTCCAGCAGTCCGCAGAACTGAAGACATGAGCGGTCCGCGGTAAGCCATAAATCCACATCACACTGCGGTTTCCAATTCGGCAGCCGCATCCAGACACCACACACACGGAGACGGGAGGAATACATAATGCGAAAGCGCCCGAGATACCCAGTCGAGCCATCAAGCGCGGACGGGGCTACCCGCGTCCTCAAAATGACGGCTGGTACCTTGGGCCAGACTGTGGGTGGCGTCGATCCCGCCCCGTAGGTACCGCCGACCCTGGCATGCGAAGCGCAGGCGCTGTCGCCGCCACGCGTAAGCCGGGCCGGACGCTGTCCAGTACGGACGGCGCCCAAATTCTCAGTAATGGAGTTCCTGCATGTCTCACCGCACCGGCCTCGTCCTCGACTTCGGAGGCGTGCTCACCACCCCGCTGCTGCCTGTGGTGCTCGCCTTCGAGCAGCGCGAAGGGCTCCCCAAGGGTGCCTGCATCAACGCCCTCTACCAGGACGGCGAGGGCGTCCGGATCACCAGCGATCTCGAGCGCGGAGCGGTCAGCCAGACCGAGTGGAACGAGTTCGCGGGCAAGAAGCTGGGTGTCTCTCCCGACAACCTGATGGGCAGGATCTTCGGTGGCCTGCGTCCTGAGCCGCTGCTGATCAACGCGGCCGCCGCGGCGAGGCGCGCCGGGATCAAGGTGGGCATCCTGTCCAACTCCGTGGGGCTCGCCCCCTGGGATCTGTACGACGGATACGAGTTGGAGAAGCTCTACGACGCCGTGGTGATCTCCGAGCACTACCAGATGCGCAAGCCCGACCCGGAGCTCTTCGAGATCGCGCTCAAGCTCATGGACATGCCCGCCGACCAGTGCGTCTTCGTCGACGACACCGAGGCGTACGTCCAGGCGGCGGAGCAGCTCGGCTTCGCAGGGGTGCACAACAAGGACCCCCAGCAGACGGTTACCGATCTCTCGAACCTGCTCGGCGTGGACCTCGCCGCAGCCGCGTAGCCGTACGGTGCGCCAGGGCCTCAGTGCCTGGCCGCCCGCCCAGCTCCCCGGCCCTATGTCTCCCCGCGAGGAGGCATAGGGCCGGGGGTCTGTGTTTCGGGGCCGCATCCGAGGGGCCGACGACCGGATCGGACGTCTGGTGCAGGCCGGCGCCCGGATGAACAGCTCGCCCTTCTGGTCCGCCCTCTGCCCACCGCCCTGCTGAAGGGCGCCAATATGTGTTCCTGGAGCGGCGGGTCCTGCCTTCACAGCGCGTGGCGCGACGACTCCGCCGATGTCCTGTGGCCCTGCCCGCTGCGCACGACCTCCTGCTTGGCGCCGACGGCCAGCTTCAGGACCCGTCTTCCACGTTCGGCAACTTGCCCTTCAGCTCGCCGACGATCTCGTTGATCTTGGTCATCGTTTCGGCTGACAGGCCCGTGTGGTTGCCGCGGGCGGCAAGGCCGAGGATCTGACCTTCCTGGATCGACCGGAAGAAGCGGACGGCTGCGAGGAACTCGCGGACCGTGGGGCTCAACTCCTCGTCGTCCCGGAAGAGGGCGGCATCGACCTGGAGAGCGTGAGCCAGGCCGGCACGCACCGAATCCGAGACGTCCGTCGTGGCACCCTCGCGGAGCGCGGCGATGTCTTCGGCTGTGGTGCTTCCCATGCGGCCTTGCGCGCGTACGTGCTCGTTGACGGCCTGCGCGATCTGTTCGTCGGACGGAGCCGTCTGGCCCTCGTACCCGTACTGCAGGAGGTAGTTGATCTTCTCCGCGACTGTGCGGGGCAGGGACGGCTGCTCGTTCGATGGTGCAGACGGTCGTGCAGTGCGAAGGCCGAACGAGACGTCCTGTGCGGCCAGCAGTTCTTCCCTGGTCACCCCGTACGCGTCCGCGAGCGGGCCCACGTAAGCGTCCTGGAGCCGGCGTCTGCCGGATTCCGCGTTGCTGATGGGGACGCGGCTGGTCCCAAGGACCGCTGCGGCCTGGGCCACGCTGAGGCTGGCGTCGCAGCGCAGGAGCTGCAGGTCCGCAGGGCCGTCATGAGGGAAGAGCTCATCGAGAGGCTGACCGAGCGCCTTGGCGATACCCGGGTACTTCTCACCCTTGGGAATCTCGTCGCCGCTCTCCCACCGGGCGACGGTCGGGCCGCTGACACCCACGCCCTCGTTCGCACCCAGCTGCTTCTGGCTGAGCTCTTTACGCCGTCTGACAGCGCGCACCTTGCTGCCATCGAACTGACGGGGCACATGAACTCCTGGCGGGGTGGTGGTCTAGACGACTTCGGCGACGATCACTGCACCATAACGGCAGCCGGCTGACAGCAACCGGCTTGATCGATACACGAATCTACCGTACGTTTCTGTATCGCACCTGGTGAGTGGGGCATCGCGTCACAGGTTGATCTTATGCCCTGTTTATTCACCACTGAACTACCCGTCCTGCGAGGGACGGGTCCACCGGACCCGGTCACGAAGTGGCCTAGGAACCGTTAATGGCCGGGTCCGGTTGGTAGTCCCCGAACGGAGATCTGGATGAGTGTCGCATCAACACGCCCCCGCTCGCATGCCCGCTTCCGAATTCAGCGTCATGTCGTGTATGGCACGGCGGTTGCGCTGGGCACGGGCATTCTGCTCGCGCCACACGCGGTCGCGGCGGACAAGTGGGGACCTGGGTACCTGATTCCGGATAGTGCCGGTAAGCCGGACACCTCCCACATCGGCGGCTACACCGTCGCCGGCGTCGACGGCCTCGCCTACTGCGCGGATCCCGAGCTCGCTGGCCCCGACGCGGCCGGCGGATACGGGCCCGCCAAGCCCGTCACCGCCTGGACCTCCAAGGCCACCGGCAAGAGCGCCTCCGCCGAGGACCTCGCCCGCGCCGCCTACGTGCTCGGCAAGTACGGGCAGACCAAGAACGACGAGCAGGCCGCCGCGGTCGACGCCGTCGTCTACACCTACCTCGAGGCCGGCACGACGTACGCGCTGCCCGACGGCAAGCGCGCCCTGGAGCGCCTCGGCTACTCCAACGTCTCGCAGTCGGCGAAGAAGTGGGCCACCGGTTACCTCAACGAGGCCGCGATGTTCGCCGGCCCGTACAAGGTCAACGTCAAGCCGATCGACGGCCCGCTCAAGCCCGGGGTGAAGACGTCCGTCACCCTCGACGTCACCTCCGCCTCCGGTCACAAGGTGCCCGGCATCAAGCTCGACCTCGACGTCTCCGGCGCGGCCGCGGGAGCGGCGAGCATCACGACCAACGCCGACGGCACCGCCACCGCGACCATCACCCCGGCCAAGGACGGCACCGTCGATTTCAAGGCCCAGGCCAAGACGCTGCCCGCCACCCAGCTGCGCGCACTGACGCCGAACAACGCCAAGGCGCAGCGGCTGCTGCTCGCCGGCGGCGCCTCCAGCGCCGAGGCCGAGGTGCACCTGAAGACCGACAGCCCCAAGGGCGCCCTGGTCGTCACCAAGACCGCGGCCGACACCAAGAAGGCCCTCGCGGGCGTCGAGTTCGCCGTCAAGGACAGCACGGGCAAGACCGTTGCCACCGGCAAGACCGACGCCAAGGGGACCTGGCAGGCCAAGGACCTCGCACCCGGCACCTACACCGTGCACGAGGTCAAGGCCGTCGAGGGCTACCAGCTCGCCGCCGACCAGAAGGCCACCGTCACCGACGGCAAGACGGCCGATGTCGCGGTTACGGACACCAAGATCCCCGAGCAGCCGAAGCCGAAGCCGCGCCCGGTCACCATCCCGGTCCTGCCGCAGACCGGCGCCTGACCGCCGCTGCGCCCCGCGTCCACCGCGGATCCGGCGGCGGTGGGGTGGTGACCAGCCCCCAGCTGAGCACCACCCCGCCGCCCGGCCCGCGCCGCTCTCACTCGCAGGAAACACTCATGCCCCGCACGAACAGCACCTCCGAGTCCGACGACGCCATCAACTCCCGCGAGTCCGGCCCCGCCCGTTTCGGCCGGCGCCGTCTCGTGCTCGCCGCGGCTGCGGCGGCCGCGGGTCTGGGCGTCGCCGCTCTGCTGTGGACGCAGACCGGCCACGACTCCGGCGACCCCACCCCGGCCGCCGCGAAGTCCAACGCCGTGCAGACGCCGGACCCGCTGACCTCCTCCGCCGCACCCGACAACGGGAAGGCGAAGGTCGCCGACAGCACCGGCGCCTCCCGCGACGCCGCGAGCCGCACCCTGTCCGACTGGAGCGCCGCCAACCCGGCCGCCCAGGGCTCGCACGCGGTGGGCGGCACGAACGGAACGGGCCCCGGCGGCCGCATCGCCGAAGTCCTGCGCATCCCCGCCCTCGGCAAGGACTGGGCCCAGCCCGTCTACGACGGGGTCGGCGAGACGCAGCTGCGCGCGGGCGTCGGCCACTTCCCGGACACCGAACAGCCGGGCCAGATCGGGAACTTCGCGTTGGCCGGCCACCGTTCCGGCGTCGCCGACCCCGCCTTCCGCGACATCGACCGCATCACCACCGGCGCCGAGATCCAGGTGACCACCGCGCACCGCATCACCTACGTCTACACCGTCACCCGCGTACACACCGTCGCTCCGACCGACGTGGACGTCATCGCGCAGGTGCCCGGCCACCCGAACTCCACTCCCACCAAGGCGAAGTTGACCCTCGTGACCTGCTGGCCGGCCACCGGCCACACGAAGCGGGTTGTCGTCGAGGCGGACCTCGTCTCGGCCAAGGGCGGTGCCTAAGTGGACGAGGACGCCGACCTGCAGGAAGAAGTGGCAGCAACGGCGGAGGCGACCGAGAAGGTCACCGTGCTGCCGGCGCGGCCCTGGCCGGTCTACAACGTCGACCGCGCCCGCGCCGAGCTCATCGCCATCGAGATGCTCACCCGCGGCGCCTCGTACCGCAAGGTCCGCCACGCCACCGGCCTCTCTCCCCGAAACGTCAAGCGACTGCAGAACCTGGTCGCTGAGGAGGCCGCGAACCCGGCCGCCCCGCGCATCGTGTGCCGCACCCCGGCCCGGATCCGGGTCCGCAACTCCGCTGCCCCCGGCACACCCGCCCCCGCGAAGCCCGCAGCACCTGCCCGGCCCACTGAACCGGACGAGACGGCCGAACCCGTCCAGATGACGTTCTCGCTCGACTGCTGAACCCGGCGCGCCGCCGCGCGCCCCACCTGTCCTTCAGGCCCGAACTGCCGCGGGCCTACTTCGCGCACCCGAAATCCCAGGAACCCCTGTGCCCACGATCGTTGCACCACCCCGGCCGGCGCCCACGGCGCCCGCCGCGGAGCACGACGTCGCCGGCCACCGCGTGCCCTTGGCCGGTCAGTGGATGTCCACGACCGGCGGCCGCATCGCGCCGAGCGGCGAGGCATGGCTCGAAGCCGTGTACTGGTTCTACAAGTACAGCCCGTACGCCTCCGCCGGCTCCCACGGACCGAAGAAGTTCGGCATCACCACCTGGCGCATGGCCAAGGCGATCGCCCACCTCACCGAGTGCCGCCCCAGCGTCGGCAACCTGGTCCAGTGGCTGAAGCTCTCCGAGCGCACCGTCAAGTACCACCTCGCCATGCTGCGGGAGAGCGGCCTGCTCACCTACCGCGCCAGGGGCACCCGCGTAGCCGGCTGCGGCGGACGGGCCAGCGAGTTCGAGCGCACCATCCCCCAGGCTTTCGACGACGCCGCAGGGCTGCGCACCGGCCCCTCGGACACCCTCATCCGTTCCGTGCGGGGCTTCTCCCAGGACAAGATCCCGCTGCTCCAGGAGCTCCACGCCGCCGCCCGCCCGCCCCGCCGCAAGAAGCGGACAAAGGGTGCTAACCGCCGCGCCCTCAAAGCGTCTTCGGGAACCCCGTCTTGCACCCCAATGGTGGGTAGTACTTCTAGTTCTTCTACTGCGGGTGATCTCAACTCTCCCTCTGAGAGCAAGCTCGCCAGCGGGCAGCACAAGTCCCCCGCCCCCAAGAAGCCCACCCGCCGGAAGCTGAACCAGACCGGCCGCCGCTACCAGCTCGCCGCCGAGCTCATCCAGCAGGTCGGCTGGCTCCACCGCGCTGCCGTCCCGAGGATCGCCTGGATCGTGCGGCACGTCGCCGACGCCGGATGGAGCACGGCGGAGGTCATCGCCGTCGTCGGGCTCGCAGCCCCCGCCCGCCGCGTCCACCGCCCCTCCGGATTCCTCGCCAGCCGCCTCAAGGGCGCGCACCTGCTGTACGACACCCCCGCCAAGCGCACCGCGATCGTCGACCACTGGCGCGACTCACGCCCCGCCGAACACGACCGGCACGCCGAGTGGTGGCAGGACGACTGCCGCAGGCCCGCCAGCCGCGCCGTGGCCCGCGAGGTCGACGCGGCCTTCGCCCAACTGCAGCAGCCCGCCGCCCCGGCGGTTGACGAGCGTGAACTCGCCGTCGGCGACGACGGCCTGGTCGCCCTCGAACAGCTCACCCGCGACGAGGTCATCGAACTGCGCGCCGCCGCGCTCAAGGACCCCGCCCTCGTCCGCGCCACCCTGACCAGCTGCGGCGAGACCTACACCCGCCGCCTGTACAGCTCGGCCCTGGTCGACCAGGTCCAGCGCCTTGCCCGCCTCGGCCGCACAGTCGTGCACGGCTGGAGGCCCGCATGAGCACCGACGAGCCCACCGGCGTGGACCTGGCGCGCGTCGCCCTGGCCGCCGCGAAGCAGGCCGCCAAGGAGCGCGGCGCCACCACGTCGGCGAAGCGGGCCCCCAAGCGGCGCCCGGTCGCCCGCCGCAACGGCCGCGACCCCCTGGGCCTCGGCGGCGCCCTGGCTCAGCTCGTCACCGAGCGCGGCTGGGAGACCCCCGCGGCCGGCGGGTCCGTGATGGACCAGTGGCCCACGATCGTCACTCCGGAGATCGCCGACAACCTGCGGCCGGCGGCCTTCGACCAGAGCACCGGCCGGCTCGACCTCGTCCCCGCCACCAGTGCCTGGGCCACCCAGGCCCGCCTGATCAGCGCGCAGCTCATCCGCCAGGCCAACACCGCGGTCGGCACCGAAGCCGTACGGCAGATCCGCGTCCTCCCGGTCGGCGCCCGCACCCCCATGGCGGCCCCCGCCCCGGCCCCCGAACCGGCCGCCCCCACGCCGCGCGGAGAGATCCGCACCCGCGAGAACGCCTCGCCCGGATTCCACCGCGCGCGTGCCGCGCTCGCGCCCGCCCCCGCCGGAACGCCCCGGAGCCCGGTCCGCACCCGAGAAGACGGAAGCGACGGCTACCAGCGGGCCCGTGCCCTGCTGAAGAGCCCGCCCGCAGTGCCCGCCGCCGACCAGGCGCCGCTCCGGACTCGGCAGGACGGGTGCGACGGCTATCGGCAGGCGCTCGCCCAAGTCGGGGCCCCCGCACCGGCCCTGCGTCCCAACGAGGCGCCGGTCACCACCCGGGAGAACGCCTCCTCCGGATACCAGCTCACCCGCCGCGCGCTCCTGGACGGCAGGAGCCGCCCCCGCGCCGGACCCACCTGACCACTCCGCCCTTCTATCGGCCCGACGCGTACGAACGAGAGCAGCCCCGCCCATGACGTCCACCCACGCCGAGCACCCGGAACACCCCCGGCCCGCACCCCCGGCCGGCTGGAGCCGGCCCGCCCGCAAGACCGCTTCGACCATCACCGACCCCGAACTCGACGCGCTCTACGCCCAGCGCGATGTACTGCTGCGCCTGTTGGCCGCCTCCCTCGCCGCCGGAGCAGACGCATGAGCAGCCCGGTCCTCGCCCGCCCGGAGGCGGCCACACCCTGCGCCGACGCCGACCCGGAGATCTTCCACGACGACGCCCAGGCCGCTGCGGCCCGAAAGCTGTGCGCCGGCTGCCCGCTCGCCGCCCACTGCCGCACGCAGGCCCGCGACAACCGGGAGTGGGGCACCTGGGGCGGCGAGACCAGCGCCGAGCGCGCCGCTGCCGGCCACCCGCCCGCCGGCTGGCGCGGCCGCGGACACAAGATCGCGCTCAAGCCCTGCGGCACCCCCGCCGCCTACCGCCGTCACCTGCGGGCCGGCCAGAAGCCCTGCCGGCCCTGCAAGTCCGCCGAATACCTCCGCCGCGCCGAGCGCCGAGCCCGCCCGAGCCACCCGCGACCTTCGACCAGGACGAGGAGCCAGACATGACCGGACCGAGCAGCGCCCCGCGGGGCGAACGCCCCGGCGCCCCCGGCATCCGATGGGAGACCGTCCTGACCTCCACGGAAGTCGTCGTGCCCGATGACACCTGGGACGAGCCGCCCCCGAAGCCGAGCCGGGCGACCCGCCGCGCCATAGCGCGCAAACAGCGCGGAAAGCCCAACTCCGGCCAGAGGTAGGTAACCCGCCAGTAGCGGCCGACGGGCTCTGTCCACAGGCCCCGCACCGCACCCTTTCCCTGCTTCGGCCCGCCTCCGTCCCGGCGCGCCCCCGACGAGACGAAGGAGCAGCGGATTGTCCACGCCGAGCACCATCACGCCGGCCCCCAGCGAACCCACCACGAAGCCCGAGCCACCGTTCACCACCCGCCGCGCCCACCTGGGCGACCTCGACCTGGTGAACGCCCTCCATCACGCCTGCTCCCTCGACAGCCGGTTCGCCCGATACGCCACGCCACGCCGCGAGTTGAAGGCATCGGAGTTCGCGCGGCTCGTCCACCCCGCCGCGGGCGACAGCTGGCTCACCACCCTGCACGAAAGCCCCGAGGCCCCCGAGACAGCGGCCGCCGTCACACACCTGCTCAGGACCCGCACCGCCGGCGTCTACGAACTCGCCGTCCTGGTCGGCGATCCCTGGCAAGGCCAGGGCCTGGGGACCTGGCTCACCGACCAGGCGCTCGCCGCGGCCGCCGCCAACCCCGACTGCCGCACCGTCACCGCGATGTTCGGCGCCTCCAACCGTCGCGCCCTGCGCATCCTGCACCGCCGCAACGTCACCATCCCCACCGCCAGTGCCGGCGTCATCGACATCACCCTTCCGCTGCCCGAACGGAGTTGACCGTGGCAAAGCTGCCCACCCCCACCGCCGAGCTCCAGCGACCGGACGGAGCCCGCCTCGCCCTCTACGTCGACGGGCCCAGTGATCCCGACCTCGTGCTCGTCCTGGTCCACGGATGGCAGGCGGCGGCCTCCGTCTTCAACGAGCACGTGCGCCACCTTCCGCGCCCACGCACCCGCATCGTCCGCTACGACCAGCGCGGGCACGGCAACTCCACCGGCGGCCGAGCCCTGCCGTCCATCCCGCTCCTCGCCGACGACCTCAAGGCCGTCATCGCCGCCACCGCCCCCGGCACGCTGCCCGTCCTGCTGGCCGGGCACTCCATGGGCGGCATGGCCGTCCTCGCGCTCGCCGCCCAGCACCCGCACCTCGTCGGCGACAAAGTCACCGCCGCCCTGCTCGCCGCGACCACCTCCGGCGGCCTCGACCTTGCCACCGCCCCCAACCCTCCGCTGAAACGCGTGATCGGGATGACCCGCCATGCCATGGCCGCCCTCTGCATCCACGCCCCGGTGCCGGCCCACCGCATCCGCGAACTCGTGCGGCCCCGCCCCTACCCCCAACCCCCGATCGACCACGCCGCTCGCTGGTTCAAGGCCCTCATGAGACACGACGTCGCCGAGCAGCTCGAAGCCCTCGCCCGGATTCCGGTGCACATCCTCGTCGGCGAGAACGACCAGACCATCCCGCCCATCCACGCCCTGCGGCTCGCGGCGCAGATCCCCACCTCCCACCTCCACGTGGTCCCCGGCGGCAGCCACCGGCTACCCACCCAGCACCCCGAGGCCTTCCTCACGGTCCTGGAACGGGCCTGCGCCGACGCCCTCCCACCCGCCCGCCGATGGCACCGCCGCCTCGCCCGCCGCGACCGCGCGGCGATGCTCCTCGCGCCGGGAAGAGGCGGTACGGCAGACTCACGAGCCAGCTGAACACCACCATGAGCGTGGCCGCCCGGTCGGCGGCCACGCAATCAACGAACGACAGGACCAGCACGTTGAACCACCCCGCGGACGCGGCCGGACGCCCGGAGCGCAGCCAGCTACCTGCGTTCCTGCGCCGGCTCGACCCGCCCCGCACCTGGGACGGACGGCCCGACTACCGGCCGCCCGCCGCGATCCTTGCGGCCAGCGCCGCGCTCGTCCTCGTCTTCGCCGGCTTCTACCTGGCCCTGTACTCCAAGCTGTGGCACCGCCACCAGCACCTCGCCCTGACCGTGGTCTTCGCCGGTGCCACCCTGCTCTCGCTCGCGCTCTACGCGATCGCCCACAAGCTGCTCGCCCGGTTCGGCCTGTACCTGTGGCAGAGCATCCTCGCCAGCATCGTCCTGCTGGCCGTCATGGGCTCGGCGCCCGACTGGGCACGATCGCTGTTCCCTCGGGCGTACGACCGCTACGAGCGCGAGCTCGGCGGCCCAGGACACTGCCTACACACCACGCCGTACAACCTCGACCGCACGCAGACCACCTTCGCCGACGATCACCCCGGCCGGATGGTCATCGACCCCATCGCCGAGGGCCTGCCCGTGCTGCGCCTGGACCACGCCGTCGACGGCGGCCTCCAGCACCTTGCCCCCGCCGACACGACCGCCCGCAAGATCCTGGACCAGTACGGCTGCTGACGTTCGCCGCGCGAGAGCCGGATCACCAGTAGCGGAACTGGTGAGGAGAGGGAGGCGTGTACTCCTCCCACAGCGGGCCATCGTGCGAGCGCCGGTCGCGGTCACCGGTCAGGCCCACGATCCGGTGCACGGGAACGCTCAACTGGTGCTCGGTGTCGCGCCCGGTGAAGGTGAGCACGCGCCGACGCGAGTCCCAGCCGCCGACGGCCCCGTACAAGACGTGCACCGCAGTGTCGCCGCGGGCGCCGGTCTCGACGATGAGCCGCATGACGCCGCGCGGCGGATACGGCTCGGTCAGCTCCCGCAGCTGTTGGCTGGCCGGACCGGCGGCGGTGTCGTCCGGAACCCAGATCCACTGCCCCAGCTCGAACGACTCCTTCCACCGCCACCGGGAGTCCTCCTCCCGCTGCGGCGCCCAGTGCACCGGCGGCTCGGAGCTGCGCCGCCCGCGCAGCAGCGCACGGGCCTCACGCACCCGCTCGGACGGCCGAGGGCGCCGGCCGTCCTCCGCGACGTCCTCGGTCAGCAAGGGAAAGGCGGTCCGCAGCAGCGCACGGGCCGCGCCCAGCACCGCAGGAGTCGGCCCGTCCGGCGTGAGGCCGCCCTCGGCGAGCGGCTCACCGGTGATCAGACGCCCCCGCTGACCCGTGGCGTGCTCGAGCGCACGCTCGGCGGCGAACGCGGGCACCGCCACGACCACCGCGTCCGCGGGCAGGTTCTCGCCGTAGGGGTTGTAGCGCTGCCCCGCCCCCCACGGCACGCGCGGCCCGATCTGCTCGTACTGGGCCAGAAAGGCAAGGTCACGATCGTGCGACCCGGTCAGCGGCCAACCGCACACCAGCAGCAACTGCTGCTTGTCCGATCCCTGCGACGCCCCGGCGAGCTCGGCCTCCAGACGGGCGCACCAGCGCTGCACAAAGGAGTGCCACTGGTGGTGGAACTCGGCCTCGGCCCAGGCGGCCGGCGAGGGGTGCCCCGCCGCGCAGGTCAGCGCCGGCAGCGGCAGCGCGGTCACATCCCGCACCCGGGCCTTGCCCCACTCCCGGGCCACCACGGCCGAGGCGTAGTCGAGCGCGCCGCCCGCATCCTGGCCCTGCTCGCGCGCCATCGTCCAGGCCGCGCGAACCATCGTCCACAGTTCCAGCGACGGCCGCCCGTACCCATATCCGTAACCGGTTCCGAGCACTGCGCCCAGGGCCCGGGACTCCTCGTGCACCGTCCGGTCGGCCGCGACCGCGTCGCAGGCCGCGGTCACCGAGGTGGTGGCCGCCGCCGGCGGAGCGGCCGCACGGTACGCGGCCAACGCCTCGTCCGACCGCTCGACCACGGCCGTCCACGCCCGCAGCGCCCGCCACCCCTGGGCGCCGAGCTCGGCATGATCGAGCACCGGCTTGAGGAGGGCACGGACCGCGGCATCGTCGTGCCGGGCCGCCCGCTCCAGCGCCTTGGCGTAAGACGGCCAGGTGTGCGGTCCGCTCGCGCCGGCCAGCGAGCTGGCACGGGCATCGGCCCGCAGGATCTCCTCCAGCGCCCGCCACAACTCCTCGGTCCCGTCCGGCAGTTCCACGGCGTTGACGCAGCCGGAGCACAGCTCGGCCAGCGCCTCCAGGACCACGACCTGCTCGGGAGCTCGTCCCGACAGCCTGGCCGCATGCTGGCAGTGCCCCCACGTCTTACCCTCCGGCACCGGCACATGCCACTTCCCCGTCCCGGTACGCACGAGCTGCGTCTTCGCCTCGACGACCGCCGGCAGGTCAATGTCCAGGCGCCGCAACTCAACTCGGTCCAGTGACGACAGACGGCTCCGGCCGTGCCTCATACTTCAACCCGCCTTGCTCTGTGCCGTCCGTTGCGCCACCACGCTATCGGCGTCCGGGGCCACTGAGAGCGAGGTATCGGCGGACCGGCCAGCCGCGCAGGGCGCTACCTTGCCACCTCGCCGTACGCCGCAGCGCCGGCTGCGGCCGCCCTCGCAGCGAATTCGGTCAACTTCCCACGTCATGAGGCGGACCCGGAGACGATGGCCTTATGAACGAGGTGACCGCCCGCTGCTCGCACGCCCATTCCCGAGCAGTCGAGGAACTGGCGGAGGCCACGGCGAAGTGGGGCTGTGCCGTGCCCGACGACCCAGGAATCACCGAGCTCGCCGACCAACTCGCATATGTGGCCGGTCACCTTCCGGAAGACCTCGTCAGCCGGGCCGAGGCCGCCACCGATCTGGAGACGGCCGTGGAGCACCTGCGGGCCGCGGCGCGCCTGGGCGGTCTGCTGCCCGTCGTCACCCTGCACCACCTCCGCCTCGCTCTTCAGCGTGAACGCAGCGCACGGCACGACCAGGCCCGGTCCGCGACCGCCGATGAGCGGAAAGCCGGCCGCGTACCTGGAGGACCAGGGAGCTCGACACCACCGCCGAGCGGCCGGAGCTGAGGCCGCTTCCGGCCGCGCACGGGCGGCGTCCCCGTCTGCGAAGCTGAGCGAATGAAGCCCGTCGGCATCGCCCTGGACAGCGTCTGGCCCGCTGAGCTGCGCACTGAACGGCTGCTCCTTCGACCGGTCACTCCGGAGGACGCCGACGTCGTACGCGAGCTGCTGACCGACGAGAGGGTGCGCACCTACCTGGGCGGCCCCGCCTCGCCCGAGCGCGTCGCCGCCCGACAGGCCGCATACCCGCAGACGCCCGGCGCCTGGGCCATCGTCCGAGTCGCCGACGGCCAGGCGGTCGGACTGGCAGGCATCGGCGCCGACCCGCGGTGCGAAGACCGGGCCGAGGTCTCCTACCAACTGCTCCCCTCCGCCTGGGGCGGCGGGCTGGGACGCGAGGCGGTCGGCGCCATCGTCGGCTGGTGGACAGCAGCGGTGCCCGACGGCGGCCCGGTCGTCGCCGTCACGCAGGCGTCCAATGCCCGCTCGCGCCGCCTGCTGGAGTCGCTCGGCATGGTCCTCGTCGACGAGCTCGACGAGTACGGAGCCCGGCAGTGCGTCTACACCCCCGGCGGCGACCAGGAAGACTCCGACCTGCGCTGGCTACGCCTGACCGCCTCGCACCTGGACGAGGTCGAGCGCCGGCGCGGCGCGCAGGCCCGCGCCACCGCCGCAGGGCAGCACCTCCCGGAGGACCTTTCGGTCCTCACCGCCGAGGAAGTGGCTCGGCTCTGTCCCGCCCGCCATGGGACCTACGGCCGGATCTGCGCCCACGCGGCCGGCCACGCGCCGACCCTCCACCTGGGCCGGGCGCCCGACGGTGCCTGGATCGCCTGGCTGGAAAACTCGGCAGCGTGATCCCCCGCGGGGGCCGGATCCCAGCGGGGGCGCACCACGAGGTGCGAGGGCGAGACGTCACCGCAGCCGGGTCACCGTCACCACCCCATGCCGCGTGGTCCCGGCCAGGACCTCGGCGACGAGCCCCGTCTCCACTGCCTCGAACGCCACCCCGGACTCGGTGCGCGCGGGGCGCCCGGGACCCACGTCGGCCATCCGCGCCACGACCTCGTGCCCGACCGGCGCGCTCACGGTCTGGGACAGGACAGTCCGCCCGTTCGGCAGCCGCACCGCCAAGGCCCGGGGCCGCGACCGCGGACCGGTGAAACCGACGACAGCGACGTCGAGGGTGTCGGCATGGCGTACCTTCCGCCAGATCCTCGCTGCCCGGTACGTCGAGGTGGCGTGCTTGGCGACCAGGCCCTCCACGCCCTGGGCGCGAAGCGCCTCGTACCAGACCAGAGCGGTGTCGCGATCGTCAGTGGCCGGCACGGCCTGCAGCGGGGGGCCCACGCCCTCCAGAACATCGAGCAGGAGCGCCCGCCGCTCGACGTACGGGCGGGACCGGATATCCCCGAGCTCGGCGTGCGCCAGGATGTCCCACGCGGCGAACGACGCCGGCCACCGCGCCGCCAGCTGGGCGGCGCGGGCGGGGGACGAGGCAGCGCGAGCCTGCGCCGCGCTGAAGTCGACCTGCCCCGCTATGTAGACGACCGCCTCGCCGTCCAGGACCGTGCCGGCCGGCAGCCGGCGAGCGGCGCGCGCCAGATCTGTCCAGGCGCCGGTCACGTCCCGCCCGGAACGGGACTGCAGCCGCACCCGGCCCGCCTCGCACCACAAGATCGTTCTGTGACCATCCAGTTTCGGCTCAAACCACCAACCCCGGCCAGCCGGCAGCTCCGGCACGGCCTGGGCGAGGGCCACCGCCACAGGGAACTCCACGCCACCAGGCTGCGTCGCCGGTCGCCGCACCGCGCGCCGACAAGAGCCCACTGCCGCCACCCGCCCTGGCGCAGCGGGTACAGAGACGGCGGCGAGGAAGCTGCGGTTACGCGTTCCGGACGTCGAAGAGGCCGTCCTGCGCTGAGGCGTCGATGCAGGTCTCCGGCTTGGGCCGGAGCCCGGCAGAGGCATCGAGGTCGAGCAGTGTGGACCAGTGACCGGCGAGAGCGCCGTCGCAGAGCAGCCGTCGGAACACGTCGGCGGTGACCTCTACATCGGGCATCGCCCGGTGACGGCCGGCTGGTTGCGAGATGCCGTAGTAGCGCAGCAGCGCGTCCAGCCCGTACGACGACATGCCGCGGAGGACCTGCTTGGCCATCTTGAGGGTGTCCAGGAACGGGGTGGAACTCAGCACGGGGCAGTGCTGGCGCTGGCGGGCGATCAGTCCGGCCTCGGTCGAAGCATGCTGGGCCACGAGCCGGTATGGCGGTGCGGTCAGTTTCTGGTCGAGCCCGGCGAGCACCACGGCCGGTACGGGGGCCCGCCGCAGGGCGGCTTCGCTCATCCCGTGTGCCAGGTCCCGGGAAGTGATCGGCACATCCGAAGGCGGCTGGATCAAGGACTCGAAGCGGCCGTCCTCGACAAGATGTCCGTCTCGGACGACCAGAGCGAGGGCTGCGACCTCGGTTGGTTCCGCGGGCCGGCCCGTCGGGGTGAGCGCTTCGAAGTCGATCACCACGAAGGTCGTGCCGCACAGGTTGTCCATCAGCGCTGTCATCGAGCGGCATCCTGCCCCATCGCGACCGTCTGCGGTGGGCCGTTCGTGCCGCTGGCCCTGCCGTGCCGCCCAGCCATCAGGGGATCGGACGCACCGATCACCCGTCCGAGGGACAGCGATCACAGACCCGAAGGCGGCAAGCTCAAGGAGACGCAGAAATGCCGGAGCCGAGACCAGGGACGTGGGACATGGATGACCAGTACGGACCGGTGGTCGCTTCCTACACACGGGCAGAGTTCATCGAGGACGGCGCCCTCATCGAAATCCCGCCCAAGCTGGCCTCCGACGCCGGCTTCGAGGTTCCGCTGCTCATCACCGCCGGCGCCCAAGGAGAATTCGTGGCCGGCACCGACGGCGGTGAGGACGAGCGGCTGCGCACGGTGCTGTCGGCGGTGGCGAGGGCCGTGGCGAGGGCGCCCGCGAACGAGGTGTGCTTCGTGGTGCCTGCCGAGGACATGCCCACCACGCAGGCATCCACCGGCGTCGACCGGCTCCTCGCCATCACCGAGCCCGGTGATACGGGCGAGCCCGTCATGACCTTGATGCTTCCCCACGAAATGTGACCTCCGGCCGGGCGGCGGCCGCGGACCGCTGGCTGGCGCGGACGAGCGGATAGACCGGCCCTGTCCCTTCACGCTCGCCGCACCATGCAAGGTCGAGTAAGGGGCCGGGAAGAGCTGCAGGGCCCCCGCCTGTCAGCGGCCGTCGATAGGGTCCCCGCATGGGAATCCACTTCACGACTGCTGTCGTGCCAGCGGAGCGGTCCGCCACGGACACCGACAACGCGGTCCTGGTCTTCGCGGCCGACACCCAGGACGACATCACGAACCTGCCCTTGCCGGTGGCGCTGCACGTCCAAGGCAACGAGCTGAGTTGCTTCGGTCCGCACGGACAGATCCTCGGCGCACCGCTGCGGGTCTCGGACGCCTGGATCGCGGCGGCGGCGCCAACAGGGGACTACGGCGCCCAGGCCCGGGTGTGCGTGGTGCTGGAGCCTCTGCCCGAGGAGCGCGGCACCGCCCACGTGCCGGTGGACGAGGGCGTCACCGAAGCCGGCCTCGCCTCATGGGTGGGGGATGTCATCGCAGGCCGATACAAGATGGCACTCCGGGCCGTGCGCGTCTCGATCGGCAACCCGCTCCTGATCGACGCCGCCCTCCACGCGCCGACGCGGCTTCCCGAGTGGGCAGAGTTCACCCACGTTCCCTAGCCCTACGCCCGCGGGAATCAGGAGCACCACCTGGGTGCGGGAGAACGCGCCACCGCCTTGCTCCACGGGGGTGCGCACAACGGGGCAGGCATCCAGCCCGAAGATGAGTACGCCGACTCAGGACTGGGCCGGGCCCACCGCCGACGATGAAGATCAACATCGTCGAGCCGGGAGACCGCTCATGCTCAGCCGCATCGCAGACCTTCTGGTGCCCGCCGTCGGCCGCCTGTCGGTGACCACCGACACGGACGCCCACCTGGCGCCGGGCAGCATCCTCGCTGCGAACCACACCTCCCTCGCCGATCCCGCCATCGTCGTTGCGGCCCTGCGGCGTCTCGGTGTCGAGCCGGTCATCATGGCGGCCGCCGGCCTGTGGCACGTCCCGCTGCTCGGCCGCGCGCTTGCACGCGAGGGCCACATCCCCGTCGTCCGCCGCGACCGGCGCGCCGCGAACGCGCTGGACCTGGCCGTCGACGCCCTGGACCGGGGACGGCTGGTCCTTATCTACGCCGAGGGCGGGCTGCCGCGCCGCAGGGACGCGGCCGAAGCGGCGCCCGGGTCCTTCCGCAGCGGCCTGGCCCGGCTTGTCGAGAGCACCGGGGCTCCCGTTGTTCCCGTGGGTCAGGCCGGCGCCCGCCGGGTCACCTCGGGCGGCGCCGTAAAGCAGCTCGCAGGTCTTGCCACCGCCCCCCTGCGCCGACCCGACCTGCACGTCCATGTAGGTGCGCCACTGGTGCTGACCGGCGACCGCGCCGTACGGACGGCGCGAGCCAGGACCGCGGTGACCACGGCGTGGCGGACGGCGGCAGCCCACCTGGGCGAGCCCGCCGCGCTCGTCGCGTAGCGGCACCGCGCCTCCGCAGCTCCACGGCCTTCCTGGCCACGAGTGGAGGGGATCGAAGTCCCACCGCCGGACATCGGCGTTTCGGTCGAGCACCCAGGGATGAATACGGCGCATTGGACCGCGCAGCGGGTGCGAGGCTCCTACGATGGCCTCCTGGCCAGACACGTACCGCCACGGCCGTCCGCCGCTCGTCCACATCCGCGCGGCTTCGCTGACGGCAAGGGTTTCCGGACCCCGTGCTGCGTCATGGTGGTGTCCTTCGAACTCCCAGCCGCAGCACGATGTGGGCGCCCGCGCGCTGCGGCCGAGGAACCAGCCATGCCAAAGAACCGGACCACCGCACAGCAGCGGGCCCGACAGATCCAGCACGCTCCTGGCACCCGCCTCCCGTACGGGAAGGCCCTGGAAGCCGCACGCAGCCGTCAACTTCACCCCGACCAGGCACGCAAGACGCTGCGGGAGCTCGCCGAAGCAGACGACATCGCCGTGTCCTGGCGCGACCGCCTTCGAGGACACCTGGCCGCCGCGGACCACGCCGACTGGCCCACCATGGAAGACGCGGTAGCGCTGTGCGAGGACCTCTACCGGCTGGCAGGCGCCCCCGCCCCGGCCGAGGTCCTGCCGGACATCCCTCCGGCGCTCCGGTACTTCCCGCTCGACCAGCTGCGTGACGCGCTGAAGAAGGGAAGCGCACCCGACTACCTGTGCGCCGGCATCCCCGCGCTCACCGGTCCGCTCCGCCATCTGCTCCGGCGTCCGTACGGCTCACGCCCCCAGCAGGACGACGTCACTTACCGGGTGCGGAAGGCGGCGATGTCACCGTCGCGCCGGCAGGTGACCGTCCACACCGTCGACGGCCTGCACATCGAGGACATCCCCTTCCCCCGCCCCTGGGGCACACCGGCCACCACCGGGTACTTCACCTGCGAGAGTGCCCCGGGCCGCGAGGACCTGGCCCGCGCAGTCCTCGCGCACGCACTCGGCGGTGCCGCGCCGACCAGCCGCGCCTCCTGCGGAGCCTGCCACGGCAATGGCTGGCTGACCGCCCTGGACCCGGAGCACGAGGCGCACGTTCCCGCCTACCGGCCGGACGGCGGCCACGTGTGCATCTGCGGCGGATGCCGGGGCACGGGCCTGCGCCCGCTTCCCGCGGACCTGTTCGCCGCGACTTTCCTTCGCCGGCTCCAGGCCCGCACCGGCCCGGAAGTGTCCCGCCGCGAGATCCTGGAGTGGACCGCCGCGCACGCACCTGCGCAGCCGGCTGTCCAGACCTGGTGCGCCGAGGGCCCCCAGGACGCCTACGTGCAACAAGTCGTCGCTGCCGTGGCCGACGCCGGCTTCACCGTCATCAGGACCAGTGCCCCCGACGGCTACGAACTCGACTTCGACGAACAAGGAGTCCTCGGAGCGCACTTCGCCGTCGGCGGTGAGGCCGCTCTGCGTACGTTCGCGACGGACTCCGTGCTGCTGTTCTGGTTCAGCGACCGAGGCTGGTCGGTCACCGGGTTCGGGGAGGTCCGCCGGCTACTGCCCGCTGATCTGGTCCCCGAGCCGCGTGCCGTCGCGCAGGCACTGATGGCGACCGAGAGCGCAGCGCCCTTGTCCAGCCGGTCGCCGCTCCATCTCGACCCCTACACGGCTGTGCTGGCCTACCTGACGCCGACGCGCCCGTAAGAGGATCCCACCCCACTCCACCCTCCAGCTCACGGCCCGCCGAGGGCCGGCCGGGCCTGCCCGCCTCCGGGCAGGCCCGGCATTCCTGCCTGCGCGCAGTACCCCGGCGAGGAGGATCGGCGGGCCACGTCCTCGGCGGACGGTGAGCGCGGCTACCCCTGGCGGGTGAATGCCCGACCTCCCCCTTGCCCGCTCAGCGGACTCACGCGTTACAGTCATCGTACGAATGTTCGAAAACCGGGAGGGGTGCGAGCACACCAGTGGGACAAGGCACGATCGGAGGACGCCATGGAGGGCTTTGCCCACCTGCACGTCGCCTCCGGTTATTCGCCCCGGTACGGCGCCTCGTCCCCGGCCGCCCTCGTCCAGGCCGCCGCCGAGCGCGGCATGCAGGTCCTCGCGCTGACCGACCGTGACACGGTCACCGGCTTCGTCCGCTTCGCCAAGGCCTGTGAGCAGCACGCCATCCGGCCCGTCCTCGGCGTCGACCTGGCCGTCGCCCCGCTGACTGCGGCCCGCACCGAGCGCCGCCGCACCCCGGCCCGCGGCGGCGCCTACGTCCGCGAGCCGCTCCTGCGCGTCCAGCTCCTCGCGCACAGCCGTGCCGGCTGGACACGACTGTGCCGCCTGCTGTCCGCCGCGCACGCCGCACCGACCGACGGCTACCCGGTGGCGACCTGGGACCTGCTGCGCGATCACGCCGGCGACGGACTGACCGCCCTGCTCGGCCCCGCGTCCGAACCCGCCCAAGCCCTGTCCGCCGGTCGCCCCGACCTCGCAGAGCAGCTGCTGCGCCCGTGGCGCGAGCTCTTCTGTTCCGACCTGCGGCTGGCCGCCGTCTGGCACGGACTGCAGGGGACCGGGCCGGGCTCGCTCAGGCTGGCCGCCCGCACTCTGGGCCTCGCCGATGAGCTCGGCATTCCGGCCGTCCTCACCAACGCCGTCCGATACGCGCATCCCGACCAGCACCGGCTCGCCGACGTCCTCGACAGCGCCCGCCTGCTGCGCCCCATCGACCGCCGCCACCTCGACTCCGGCCAGCGTTGGCTCAAGGACGCCCGGCAGATGGCCGCGGCCGCCGACCGCATCGCGCTCGCCGCCGGCGCGGACCCCCGCCGTGGCCGCCGGCTGCTCGCCGACACCGCGGCCACCGCGCAGCGGTGCGCCCTCGACCCACGCGCCGACCTCGGTCTGGGCCGCCCGCACCTGCCCGAACCCGAAGCCGTCGGCGCCGCCGACGCGGCGGACGCCGCCCGACTGCTGCGCGAACGCTGCGAGGCCGGCATGATCCGCCGCGGTCTCGACCGCTCCCCGGAAGTCCGCGCCAGACTGGACCACGAGCTCGACATCATCGGCCGGCTCCACTACGACACGTATCACCTCACGGTGGCCCAAGTCGTCGACGACGTACGCCAACTGGGCATCCGGGTAGCCGCCCGAGGCTCGGGCGCCGGCTCGATGACGAACCACCTGCTGGGCATCGCCGCGGCCAACCCGCTCGACCACAACCTCGTCTTCGCCCGCTATCTCTCGCTGCGCCGCACCGACCTGCCCGACATCGACCTCGACGTCGAAGCAGACCGGCGACTTGAGGTCTATGACGCGATCTTCGCCCGGTACGGCACCGACCGCGTCGGCGTCACCGCCATGCCCGAGACCTACCGGGCCCGCCACGCCCTGCGCGACACCGGACTCGCCCTCGGCATCGCCCCCGGCGAGGTCGGCCGCATCGCCAAGGCATTCCCCCACATCCGCGCCCGCGACATCCGCGCCGCCCTCGCCGAACTGCCCGAGCTCAAGAGCCTCGCCGCCCAGGCGTATCGCTACGGGCCGCTGTTCGAACTCGCCGAAGGACTCGACGCCCTGCCGCGCGGAATCGCCATGCACCCCTGCGGCGTCGTGATCTCCGACGCGACGCTGCGCACCCGTCTGCCCGTACAGCCCACCCCGGGCGGCAACTACGAGATGTTGATGGCCGACAAGACCGATATCGAGGATCTCGGTTTGATCAAACTCGATGTCCTCGGGAGCCGGACGCAATCCGCGATGGCCCATGCCGTCGCCGAAATCAAGCGCGCCACCGGCCAGGACCTCGACCTCGACCAGGTTCCGCTCGACGACTACTTCGCCTTCAAACTCATCCAGGACGCACGGACGGTCGCCGTCAGCACCCTCGCCAGCCCTGGGCAAATGGATCTACTGTCCCGTTTGCAACCGCGCGATGTACAGGACGTCATCGCAGATGTCAGCCTCTTCCGTCCGGGTCCCGTCGCCGGCGGCATGCCCGCCCAGTACATCGCCGCCCGGCATGGAGAGCCGCCGGCCTACCCGCACCCCGACCTGGCGCCGATCCTCGCCGACACCTACGGCGTCCTGATCTGGCACGAGCAGATCATCAAGATCGTCGCGCTCATGTGCGGCGTCGACGACGCGCTCGCCGAACTCGCCCGCCGCGCCCTCGGCGACGCCGACCGGCTGCCGAAGGTGGGGGAGTGGTTCCGCGGCCGGGCCCTGGCCCACGGCTACGACGAGCCTGTGGTGACGGAGGTCTGGGAGAAGCTCAAGGCGTTCGGCGCCTACGGATTCGCCCGCGCGCATGCTGTCGCGCTGGCCGTGCCTGCCCTGCAATCAGCCTATTTGAAGGCGCACTTCCCGGCCGCGCTCTACGCGGGCGTCCTCCAGCACGACCCGGGCATGTGGCCCAAACGGATCATCGTCGCCGACGCCCGCCGCCACGGCATCCAGGTGCACGGCGTCGACATCAACCGCTCCGCCGCCACCCACCGCGTCGAACCTGCCGACGACGGCACCTTCGCGGTACGCCTCTCCCTCGCCGAGGTCCGCGGCATCACCGACGAACAGACCCGGCGCATCGTCGACGGCCAGCCGTACGCGAGCGTCCAGGACCTGTGGCAGCGCGCCCGCCCCGCCCGCCCGGTCGCCGAGAACCTGGTCAACATCGGCGCCCTGGACACGCTGCGCGGCGCCGCCAGCCGCCGTGACCTGCTGCTGCAGATCGCCGAACTGCACCGCCAGACCCGCAACCGCCCCCTCGACGACGGACAGCTCCCCCTCGACCACGGCACCTCGCCGACCGCCCCGCCCTCCGGGCTGCCAGAGATGACTTCCCGCGAGCGCCTGGCCGCCGAGCTCAACGTCCTTGGCATCGACGTCTCCACCCACCTCATGGAGCACCACCACCAGCTCCTTCGCGAGCTCGCCGTCACCAGCGCCCGCCGCCTGCCCACCCTGCGCCCCGGACAGCCCGTCCTCGTCGCCGGCGTGCGAGGTGCTACCCAAACTCCCCCGATCCCGAGCGGCAAGCGCGTGATCTTCGCGTCCCTCGACGACGGCAGCGGCATGATCGACGTCGCCTTCTTCGACTCGGCCCACGACACGGTCGCCCACACCGTGTTCCACAGCTCCCTGGTCCTGGTGCGCGGCAAAGTCCAGCGGCGCGGCACCCGTGCGACCGTCGTCGGAGAGCGGGCCTGGGACCTCGAAGCCCTCGCCGCCGCCCGCCGCGACCACGGGCCCGACGCCGTCCACCAACTCCTCGGCGCACCGGCCGCACCCGCCGCAGGCTCCCCGCCCGCGCGAGTCCTCCATCTGCCCAACGGCGCACAGCTCCAGGCATGGGCCGACCTGGTGCCCGCCGGCGAGCGCACCGCGAACCTCAAGGCGTACGCCAGCCCCGGTTCGGCCGGGTGAGGACCATGCACCATCCCTACGTCCTGCGCATCCACACGCACCTGCCCCACCATCCCGGCGCGGAGCTCTACCCCCAGCTCCTCGAGCTACTGGAGACCATCACCCCCACCGTCCAGGCCCTGCAGCCCGATGCCGCCGACATCGAGATCGGCAGCGCCGTGCGATTCTTCGGCCGCACCCCCCACGAACTCGCCCACCTCGTACGACTGCGCGCCCTGGCCCTGCTCGGTCTCAACCTCACGATCGGCGGCGGCCGCTCCCGCATGATCGCCGCGATGGCCGCCGACGCCACCGCCCTCGGCGCCCTCACCTGCATCGATGCCAGTGACACCGCCACCGGCGCCTTCCTGCGGCCCCGCCCCATCGCGGCCCTCTACGGGGCAGGCCCCGCCACCGCCCAGACCCTCATCCGCTACGGGATCACCACCATCGGCCAGCTCGCCGACACCCCGCTGCTGACCGTCCAGAAAATCCTCGGCACCGCCGCCGGCCGCCTCCTGCACGAGCGCGCCCACGGCATCGATCCGCGCCCCGTCCTGCGCGAGCAGCCGGAGCAGTCCTGCTCGGCCGGCGTCGACTTCCCCAGCGACGAACTCGACCCTGACCGCCACCGCCAGGCCATGCTGCACCTCGCCGAACAGCTCGGCTTCCGGATGCGCGGCGAAGCCCAGGTCGCCCGGCGCCTCGCACTGACCGTCCGCTACGCCGACCACACCAGCACCCACCGCACCCGCACCCTGCCCGAGGCCACCTCCCACACCGTGCACCTCGCCCGCACCGCCTACGACCTCTACGAGACCCTCGCCCTCCAGCGGGCCCGGGTGCGCGGCTTCGCGCTCCGCGCCGAAGCCCTCGCCCCCGCCGACGGCGCACACCACCAGCTCACCTTCGACCCGGCCGACCACAAGGCCCGCCTGCTCGAAACCGCCGCTGACCAGGCACGCAACCGATTCGGCGCGGCGGCCGTACGCCCCGCGGCCCTCGCCCGCCCCGCGGCCGCGCGAAGGCGCGATGTCAGACCCCCTGCCTAGGCTGATCACACGCATACGACAACCGGAGAGGCGGCGGCAGTGGGCCCCGACGAGGTACAGGAGCTGTGCACGGAGATCCTGGCCAAGGGCCCCGACATCACCGCCGTGGACCGGTGGACCGATCCCGGCCGCCCTACCGGACTCGTGATCACCTTCAGCAGCGGTGCCCGGCTGTGGGCAGGGATCACCACCGCGGGTGCCACCGGTACCGACCTCCAGGACGCACCCGCTCCCGCGCCGCCGCTGCCCGCGCTCTTCGACAGCGCGGGGAAGATCACGGCGGCACGCGCCGAGCAGTACCTCGCAGCGGTCCTCATGGCCGCGCACGCCCCGCAGATCACCAGCGTGTACGGCTACTCCACCACCTCGTCGGCACGTCACCCCGGAGTAGGGCTGCACCTGGTCGGCGGGGGCCGCGCCTTCCTGCCGTTCGTCTACACCGCTGCGCACGGCAAGAAGCCGGCCACGCGGCCGTTCACCATCGACTCCGTCTTCTGACCCGGCAGGAAAGGGGTGGTCGCACTTTGCAAAGTGCTGAAGATGGCCGGACACGATGTCGGTGGGCCGTCGTACCGTGACCCGGTGATTTACGACTTCCACCGACGCAAAGGCGGTGCCCCGATGCTCGGGGCGAGCGAGCCTGGACAGAGCGGCCCCTTCGGACCGTACGGGGATGCCCCTGCAGCCGAGGACGATGACGGCGCCGCACCGGATGTCCCCGACCGGGAGCCGGCCGACCTCCCGGGTTGACCAGGCGCGTGACCGACAGCGCCCCGACGGCGCTTACGGCAGAGGGCTGGATGCCGGAAGGCATCGCACTTTGCACAGTGGCGGGCGCGACTTCGAATACCAGTGCGCATATGTCAGTGGGGGCAGATACGGTCGACATGTGTAGATCTTTAGGGGAGGGGCGCCATGGAGGCTGTCACCACATCGAGCCGCAGCGGGCGTCCGCCGGGCATCCGGGCCGGCAGTGACGGACTGACCGACCGTCAGCGGCGCATCCGCGACTGCATCGTGGAGTCGGTCGAGACCCGGGGCTACCCGCCGTCGATGCGTGAGATCGGCCAGGCGGTCGGTCTGACCAGCACCTCGTCGGTCGCGCATCAGTTGGGTGCGCTGGAGAAGAAGGGCGTCGTGCGGAAGGACCCGCAACGCCCCCGCGCCTACGTCATCGCCGCCGGGGCAGCGACTTCACCCACCGACGACTCTGCCGCGGTGCCGCATCCGGACGTCGTGCACGCCCCGCTGGTCGGCCGCATCGCCGCAGGTACGCCGATCACCGCTGAACAGCAGATTGACGACTGGTACGCCTTGCCCCGGCAGATCGTCCGAGGCGGCGACCTTTTCATCCTCACCGTCTCCGGCAACTCCATGATCGACGCCGCGATCACCGACGGTGACCAGGTCGTCGTCCGGTCGCAGCCGGCCGCCGAGAACGGGGACATCGTGGCCGCGATGATCGACGGGGAGGCCACCGTGAAGCGGTTCAAGCGAAACGCCACCGGTGTCTGGCTGATGCCCGAGAATAAGGACTATCAGCCGATCTGCGCCGATGAAGCCACCATCCTCGGCAGGGTCACCGCCGTAATGCGCCGCGTGTAGCCCTCTTGGCGCGACGGACCGGACTCCGGGGCGGGAGGAAATGAACCGTGACGGTCCCGCCCCGGCCCGCCGTCCGGTGCCCCACCCCGGCTCGGGGTGGGGCACCGGACGGCGGGGATGACAGCGGGCGCCGGACAGGCGTTGACTGAACCCATGGGTTACAGCGCTAGCCCCATAAAGCGTCCGCGCCGCACGAAGGCCCAGATCGAGGAACTCCGCGCCGCCCTGTACGCCATCGCGGAGGGCGCCCAACCGTGCAGCGCTCGGCACATCTACTACCTCGGCATCGGCCGCCTGTGGGACAAGGACACCGGCCGCTCTCGCCGGAACTACTCCGTGGTCGTCCGCGAACTCGGCTACATGCGCGAGCACGGGCTGATGCCCTGGGACTGGATCACGGATGGAACTCGGACTGTCCGCCTGGACGACCAGTACGACAGCGTGGAGGACGCCCTCGCCCACACCGCCCAGTCCTTCCGGCGCAACCTCTGGGCCTCACAGCGCCGACGCGTCGAAGTCTGGTGCGAGAGCGACTCTGCGGCCGGCGTCCTGCTGCCGATCACCACAGCCTGGGGAGTGGGCCTCTACTCCTGCCGCGGACAGTCCTCCAAGACGTACGTACGGGAAGCCGTCGACGACTACCTTCGCCAGCCCAAGCCGCTGACCACCTGTTTCGTCGGTGATTGGGACCCAAGTGGCCGCTCGGTGCCCCGGTCGGTCATCGAACGGATGGAGCGCTACGGCAATGGCCGGCTCGACCTCGACTTCCAGCAGATCGCGGTCACCGCCGCCGACGTCCGCTCCGGCCAGTTCACCACCCACTACGTGAACACCGCGGACGTCAACTTCAAGCGCTATGAGCAGGAATGCCGCGCCGAAGGACTCGATCCCATGAGCGCGGTCGAGGTCGAGGCGCTCGACCCCGGCCTGCTGCGCGGCCGGCTCAGTGACGCGATCGAGGCGCTCATCGACGACGTGGCCTCGTGGAACACCCTGGCCCGAGCCGAGCAGGCCGAACGCGAGCTCCTGGACACCCTGCACACACGGGTGAGCGAGGCCCTGCGCCGAGAATCCGAGGGACCACCCGCGCCTTGACCAACGCCGACGAGGCCGCCGGAAGCCGTGAGAACTGGCCCGTCCCAGTGCCACCCTCGGCGCCATGGACCAGCCACCCTCACACAGCTGCATGCCGGCACAGCCTCCGAGACTGGAACCCCGCTGCGCGGACCACCTTGGAACGGAGCCTGTCCAGGTCCGTCCGGCTCGCCCGGCAGGAGGTGCAGACGAACGGCGTCGGCTGACCCGGCCGGGCGCACTTCAGAGCGCAATCGGCTCATCCGCTGCTCGGGCACCTCGCGTTGTCAGTGCCGAGTGCGACCGTAAACGGCATGACCGCCACCGTGGAGACCGCATCGGACAGCCTGACCTCCGCGCTGCGCCTGCCCGTCTGGAAGGCGCTCGCCGACCGAGCTGAGGCACTGCGCCGTGCACTGCCCGCCCGGCCAGATGGTGCGGCGGAGCGGTGGCACTGGTGGCAGGGCATGACCGGCGAACAACAGCGTCGCGCCGCCCTCCTGGAGCACCTGGACGCCCTGTGCGGGCACCTCACCGGGCGGCCGGCCCTCGGCTACGCCGCGCACGACCCGCTGCCACTCGTGGCCCTTGAGGAAGCCGACGGCTTCACCAGTGAACCCGTGGCGGAACTGATCGCCGCCTACCGGACCGGACTGCGGGACTCCGAGGGCGGTCAGCCGCTCGATGCGCTCCAACCCAGCCAGATGCCCGCGAGGGTGTAGGAGAAGCTGGCGGCCAGCAGGAAGTGGAACGTCCTCCTGGCCCGGCGGGTGGCGAAGGGAGAGGTCTCTCCGGGGCTCGGTCGTGGGCGGCTTGCCGTCGTGCGCCCGTCCACCGGCTTGCGGCGGTGAGGAGATACCCGATACCCACCAGAGCGAAGATTGCCGAGAACGCGAGTTGGTCCTGGGCTGGCATCCGCCCCGGATAGCGAGAACCAACTGCCCTTCAGGAGATCGGCTTTCGACAGTTCGCTCCTATGGCGGACGCGCACCGGGCGAGCGACGGGCTCCATGCCTGTGCGATGAGAGACACCCCGCTTTTTCCATAGGCAGTGCTGATTCCGCCTCACTCGTGTGCCGCCTCAACCCCGAATTCCCAGAGTGAACCGGCGGCACGGAAAACCACCCCCAGAACAGGCCCGGAAGGAGTCCGCAGATCCCGCGCGGACTATCCGATCTGGGTCCTGAAATCGCACAGTTGAGATGAATCGGCCAGCGGAAATTCCGTACAAACCGTGCTCGCTGTGACGGTGCGCGAGGGGGTCGGAAATCGCCGGAACTTATCCACAGGGCAACTCTCCTAGCTTTCTGTCGTGTGCTTTCCGCTTCACACGCGGGACGTCGTAACTCGTCCTGCCTGCGAATTCGGACGGCTCATTGAGAAATGCAGCCAACGGCTCAGGAGACGACGCATGCAGACCAAGTTCATAGGCCGCGCTGGAGTTGCGGTCGCCACCCTCACCATGGGGGCCGCGGTCACCCTGGCGGCCGCCCCATCCGCCCTTGCGAGCACCCCCGCGCAGGCCCCGGCCACCCTCGCGGCGAAGAACACGTGCCCCACATGGTCGGTGACCGGGAAGGCAGTGAACTTCCGGAGCGGGCCGAGCACGAACTACCGGTCGATCGGCCTGCTCTACCGCTGGAGCGACTCGGGCACGAAGGTCTCCAGCAGCGGCTCGTGGATCAAGATCAAGCTCGACCACAAGTCCAAGACGGGGATCAAGAAGGGCACCACGGGCTGGGTCAACAAGAAGCACCTCGAGCAGTGCGTCTACATGCAGCTCGACTGACCAGCCACGGAGTCCTGACGCGCGGCTGACGCCGCGCGCCCTGAACTCCCGGCCGGGCACTGCCCCCTGCCCGGCCGGGTCCGGCCGAGGACCGCCCTTCAGCCCCCGAAGCGGCGCCAGGTCCTGCTCCCCGTCCTCCGAGAGCGGACCCGTCCCGGCCAACCAGGGGGTGCCGCCACCCGCGCCGGCGGCACCCCCGCCCCCTTCCTTCGCTTCACGGCGCCGCCCATCCGCGCCGCAACCCAGCTGGAGTCTGTGTGTCCACCACTGCCACGCCGGTCGGCCGACCGGACCAGGCCGGGAACGGAACCACACGCCGATGGCCGGCGGCGATCTGGACGCTGATGGCCGGCACCTTCCTCGTCCGGGGCTTGGGGTTCACGTACCCGTTCCTGCCGTACCGCCTGAGCGACTTGCACCTGACCACCGGGACCGTCAGCACCATCCTCGCCGTCTTCGGCGCCGGCTGGCTGCTGGGCTCCATCCTGTGCGGCTGGCTCGCCGACCGCATCGGCCACCGCGCCACTCTCATCATGATGATGCTGCTCGCCGCGGCCGCCCTGCCCCTGCTCGCCCAGGCGCACGCCATCCCCGCGCTGTTCGCCGCGACCTTCACCGCCGGCATCGTCTACGACGCCTCCCGCCCGGTGTTCACCGCCGCGATCGCCGATGCCTTCCCCGAGGACGGCGTCCGCGCGTCCGTGAACGGCTGGCGGCACTTCGCCGTCAACGTCGGCGCGGCCGTCGCCGGAACCGCCGGCGGCATGCTCGCAGGCCCCCTCGGCATCCAGGCCCTGATCTGGGTCAACGCCGCCGCCTGCACGCTCTTCGCGCTCCTGGTGTGGCGCTTCCTGCCGCCCGCCGACCCCCACCGCCACCCCGACGGCCCCCCGTCCGCCAACTACCGCGCCGCGCTCGGCGACCGGGGCCTGTGGCTGCTGCTCCTGGCCAGCCTGTGCGCCCTGACCTGCGCCGCGAGCCTGTTCTCCTCCCTCCCGATGCTCATGGCCAAAGACGGACTCGACGCCGCGGCCTACGGCTGGACCCAGACCGCGAACGCTGCCGCGGTCCTGCTGCTCTCCCCGCTCCTGAACCGCTGGCTCAGCCGCCAGGCCGACGGCCCGAAGCCGATGACCGGCCTGTTCGCCGCGAGCTCCCTCGCCCTGGGCGCGAGTATGGGCGCCGCCGGCTTCGCCTCCACCACCCTCGGCTACTCCGCCACCGCCGCGCTCGCCGTGCCGGGCGAGATCGTCGTCTTCGTCGCCGCGTCCGACCTTCTCAACCGCATCTCACCCGCCAACGCGCGCGGCCTGTACGCGGGGATCTGGGGAACGACGCTGGCCGGCGCGGTCATCATCGCCCCCTCCCTCGCGGGATGGGCGCTCACCCACGGCGGCGACGAACTGGCCGCCGCCGCCACCTTCACCGTCGGTGCCCTCGGCGCCGCACTGGCCTGGCCCCTGGCCGCGCTCATCCACCGCTCCCGCCCCGTTCCCGCCCTTCACTGACCAGGAGCCACCACCATGTCCCACCACAACCAGCCCGTCCTGCTTGTCCTGGGCGCCGGCGACCGCGCCTACCGCTCCTTTCTCCTGCAGGAGTTCGCCGCCCGCCACCGCCTCGTCCTCCTCGACAGCCAGCCGCCCGCCTGGACCCGGCCCTACGTCGCCGACGCGGTCACCGTCGACCTGCACGACCACCAGGCCGTCCATCGCGCGGTCACCGAGATCGCCCTGCGTCACCCGATCTCCGGCGTCACCACCTACCTTGAGCATCACGTCGAGCTCGTCGCGCACCTGGCCAAGGAGCTCGGCCTGCCCGGCGCTGAGCCGGACGCCGTCGAGGCCTGCCGCGACAAGGCCCGCACCCGCCAACTCCTCGCCGAACACGGCGTCCCCTCCGCCCGCTCCGTCCTCGTCAACAGCGCGGAAGAGGCGACCGCGGCCGCCGACGCCATCGGCTACCCCGTCGTCATCAAGCCCCGCGGCCTCGGCGGCAGCGCCGGCGTACACCGCGCCGACTACCGCGAGCACGTCGCCGCCCACTACGACAGCGCGTCCGCCGCGACCCTGATCGGCCTGGAGGCGAGCGCCGCCGCCGGCGTTCTGGTCGAGGAGTACCTGCACGGGCCCGAGATCAGCGTCGAGTGCGCCGTCCGCGGCCGCGGTGACATACACATCGCCGCGATCACCCGCAAACGGCTCGGCGCCGAGCCGGCCTTCCTGGAGACCGGCCACCTCGTCGACGCCACCGACCCGCTCCTCGACGATCCGGTGCTCCACCAGGTCGTCACCTCGGCCATCAAGGCCGTAGGCATCACCACCGGGATCCTGCACGTCGAGGTACGACTCACCCGCCAGGGCCCGCGCATCATCGAGATCAACGCCCGCCTCGGCGGCGACCTCATCCCGCGCCTCGTCCACCTCGCAACCGGTATCTCCCTGCCGCGGGCCCAGGCCGCCATGGCCACCGGAGACACCCCGGACCTGAACGCCTCCGCGGCACAGAGCGCCGCCGTCGAGTTCCGCTACCCGACCGTCACCGGGCCCGTCCAGACCGCCCACGCCCGCGCCTTCAGCGCCGACTGGCTCGAACGTCTGGTCTGGACACGGCAGTCGGGCGACATCGTCACCGCCGGCCCGCACAGCACCATCAACGACCGTCTCGCCCACGCCGTGGTCTGCGCTCCCACCCCCGACGCCTGCCAGGCGCGCCTCGACCAAGTACTGCAGAGCCTCACCGTGCACATCGCCGAACCCGTCCGCACCACCGCCTGCGTGCGCTGACCCAACCCTCGACCCGTCGTCTCAGGAGCTCCCGACATGTCCCGCGCCCTGGCCGCCACCGCACCATGGCGCCTCCGCCCGCCGTACGCCGACCGGAGGCCGAGCACGTGGTGACCCTGCCGTTCATCCGGTCCAAGACCGCCGCGCCGGCCGACGACGGCGCGGCACTGGCGGACCCGACCACCCTCACGGCGCGACTGCGCCGGATGGGCCAGGGTCTCGCGCTGCCGATCGCGGCGATGCCCGCCGCCGGCCTGCTCCTGCGCCTGGGACAAGACGACCTCCTGGGCCGCTACCCGGCTCTGCACACCACGGCCGCGGTCATCTCCGGAGCGGGCGCCGCCGTCCTCGACTACCTCCCGGCGCTGTTCGCCGTCGGCATCGCCCTGGGGCTGAACCGCGCCAAGGACGTCGCCGGCCCCGTCCTGGCCTGCCTCATCTCCTACCTGGTCCTCGCCAAGGTCATCCTGGTCCTCAACCCGCTGCCCGCCGACCAGCTCGACGCCCCGCCCGCCCGCTGGCCCTACGGCGCGCTCGCCGGCATCGTCGGCGCCCTGCTGGCCATGGCCATCTGGAAGCGCGTCACCACCGGCCGCCGACGCATCCCGCCGTTCGCCGCCTACGGGATCGTCGCCCTCGCCGCCATCACCGCCGGCACCCTGCTCGGGCTCGCCTACCCCACAGTCGAGCGGGCGCTCACCGCGTCCGCGGCCGCTGTCACGGACCACGCAGTCCTCGGCGGAGGAGTCTTCGGATTCCTCAACCGTCTCCTTGGCCCCATCGGTTTGCACCAGCCGCTCAACGCCGTCGTCTGGTACCTGACCGGCGACTGCGGCAACGGCATCAAGGGCGATGTGCCGTGCTTCATCCAGCAACACGACCCGAACGCCGGGGTGTTCATGGGCGGCTTCTTCCCCGTCTACATGGCCGGCCTGCCCGCCGCCGCTCTGGCCATGTGGCGCAGCGCACTGCCCGAGCACCGCCGCCGCGTCGGCGCCCTGCTGCTACCCGCGGCCGCGATCTGCTCCCTGGCCGGGGTCACCGAGCCGATCGAGCTGACCTTCGCGTTCGTGGCCTTCCCCCTCTACGTCGTGCATGCCGTCCTCACCGGCCTGAGCCTCGCGATCGTCAACCTCCTCGACATCCACACGGGCTTCGTGTTCAGCGCCGGAGCGATCGACTACGTCCTCAACTACTCCATCTCGCACCGGCCGTTGCTCCTGCTGCCCCTCGCCCTCGCCTACGGCGCCCTCTACTACGGGATCTTCCGGTTCGCGATCACGCGCTTCGACCTGCGCACCCCCGGCCGCACACCCACCGTCCCCGACGCCCTCCGCCGCGAAAGCCCCGCTGACGCGCAGCCCCCGCACCCGCACCGCATCAACACGACCGAAGGAGAGCGGAGTTGACCCCGCGCGCAATCCAGGCAGCCTGCTACGGCATCGGAGCGATCTACCCGATCGTTATCCTCGACCCGGTCCACCGGTGGCACCGGCCCGTCCACCCCGGCCTGCCCGAGCAGAGCCCCGGCGAGGGCCACGGCATGCTCGTCCTGCGCTGGACCGGACCTCCGGGCGAGGACGCCCACGCTCCGGCGCTCCTCGAAGCCGCGGCCGCCCGAGCTCCCGTCACACCGCCCACCGGCGCCGAGCTACGGGCATTCCAGGCATCGCTGCCGCCCGGCCTCCACCGGATCGACCTGCACGACCAGTACGTCATCGGTCCGTGGTCACAACGGCCCGGTACCACCCGGCACACCCCGCCACCGCACGCCGCATAGCACCAGCCCCACCTACCGACCGGAAGGCTCCCGTGTCCCAACGCCCCCACGCCCAGGTCGCCGTCATCACCCCGACCCGCCTGGATCCGCTGCGCCGCACCTACTTCCTCGAGCTCTACAGAAGCCTCGAAGCGCAGCGCGTCACGTTCGAGTGGATCATCGCCCCGAACGGCCCCGACGCCGATCCCGCCACCATTCCCGACGTGATCGCGAAGGACCCGCGCGTCACCGTGTGCGCACGGCCCCGACCGGGCGCTGCCCCAGCCCGCAACATCGCGATGAACGCGGTCACCGCCCCCTTCACCTGCTTCGTCGACGATGACGATGTCCTTCCGCCTGACTCCCTCAGTACCCGCTACCACCACGCTGTGGAGACGGGCCTGGGCTGGGTGGCGGGCTGGTCAGCTGACCTTCTGGAAGACGGCTCCCTGAACACCTGGGTCTGCCCCACGCCGGTGGGCCGTCATGAGGCCGGAGACGTCTGGACGTACTGGCCCTCGCCCGACAAGAAGCCGCCGCTCGGCCACACCATGCTTCTCACCCGCACCGAGATTGCACGTGCCTGCGGCGGTCAAGGTGGACTGTGGAAAGGCGAGGACTACGTGTACGTCATGGCGGTCACCGGCCGCAGTGCCGGCGAGCTGCTGCCGGTGGTGACGTACCACTACCGCGACCACGCGCACCAGATGACAGAGGCCGCCACGTATTTGGACGACGACGAGCGAGGCGCAAGAGTCTTCTCCTGGCTCCAAGGTAGAGACGACCGGGAGCTGCGCCGCCGGGAACGCGGCAGCGGCGACCTTGCGCTGGTGCGCAGGGCCGGCTGAGCGGGTGGCCGCCTCGACACCACCACGGATGTGGCCCCCGCGCCGACCGGCGCGGGGGCCACATGCGGTGGATCGAGCTCCTGATCCGAAGTGACAGGAAGGCGCTGTCACCGATCGGACGGGGCCAGGAGGATTCCTCGCGGGGAGGAGCCGCGCACGCCCCTGTCAGCTCTTATTCGCGAACTTCCAGATGCTCGGGTTGCCTTCATCGTTCGCGGACCAGTGCACCTCGATCGACTTGGCGTTCGCCGGGACCAGGTACGACTCGCACAGCGTGTGGCTCTCACCCGCCTTCCAGCTCTCGATGTCGTAGGGGTCCTCGCAGCCGGCCCCAGTGTCCGCGGCGCCGATCAGGAGCGCGCCCCGCTTGCCGTCCGCCCAGATGGTCGTGCCCTTGTTCGCCTCGGACCGATCGGTGAGCGCGGGGCCTTCTTTGTGCGTGAACTTCACGTGAGCCACGGCCAGGACCAGGCCCTTCGCCGCTTCCTTGTCGGTGACGAGCTTCTGCGCCTCAGCTTCGGTCCCCAGGTCGACCTTCTCGGCGACCACGTCGTAGGTGACGCTCTGGCTGCCCTCCTTCACCTTTCCCGTGACGGCCTTACCCGGCGCGAGTTCGCCGCTGGCCGGATCACGCGGTGAAACGCTCGCCTCGCTCTTGCCCGCGGCCTGCTTCTCGCTGGACTTCCCGGAGTCGGAGCTGTCGCCTCCGCCGCACGCGGTCAGCCCCAGCGCGAGAACGGCGATCGGTGCGGCGGTGCGGAGGACGGTCTTTCGGAACGGCACAAGAACTCCTGCCTGGGGTGCTCCCGCAGCGCCGTGTCGGCACGCGCGGGAGCAACGGTCAGTGACGTCCCTGACCCTCCAGCCATCGTCCTGTGGACAGAGTCCGGCCGTGCAGCACCAAGGGGGAGCCCGCTGCAGCAAGGGCGGCCCCGACTCCTCCCGCGTGCCGGCGGCCCACGTCCGGGACCGGCGGGAACACGGAGTGGGACTTTGTGGCGGTGAGCCGTGTCAGTGAGCGGGTAGCCGCTGGGCGGCCGACTCAGCACGAGGCCCCCGCGCGCCGTCCGGCTGCGGGGGCCTCGTGCCGTCACGTGTGTGGAGGGCTACTGATCCACCCAGCGGGTGGCGGTGCCCTGCGCGTCGACGTCGACCAGGTGCACGCGGGTGTCCCGGGTGGCGACCTGAATGGCGATCAGGTGCGAGAGAGAGCCCGGCGTTCCGGGTTCGGGGTACTTGGGCTGACCGCCCTTGGTGATCCCGAAGGTGAGAGGGCGCCGCTTGCGGGTGGTGGAGGCCGCCGCGTCGTTCTGGACGGGATCCGGTGTGCGCGCCGTGTGATCGTCGGACATGCGCTGTCTCCAGGTTCAGGAAGGGGCGGGCGAGGAGTGCGGCTGACGCCACTGTGTCATGCGAGCGGCGGTGCCAGCCGCGTTCTGCGCGACTCGAGGGCCGGCCGTGCGCCATGGGGTTCTACCAGTGCGCCGGTCGGCGCCCTCGGTGTAGGGCTCCGAGGAGCGTGACGCCGAACTTGGTGCGCAGGCGCCGAAGTTCCCACAACGAGAGCAGGGTGACGGACACCGGCGGACCGATCAGGAAGAGCAGCTGCACCGCCGGCGGCGCGACCACAGGGGAGCCGCCGGTGAGCTGGAAGCCGAACATCACCCAGACCAGAAGCGGTGAGAGCAACGGGGGGAGAACCTCGTGAACGTCGCCGGTGCGGAAGACGTAGTGGACGCACAGCACTGCCGACGCGAGGCCGAAGGGTACGGCGAAGAGCACCGCGGCCAGGGCGGCAAGGAGGAAGACGATCTGGAACACGCCGAACTGCGGAGCCAGGCGGGCCCCGCCGCTGTTCTGCAGCAGGAGGAACAGGACGAGCACGGACGCGAACAGCGCTGCGAAACCCGCCATCGGTCCCGATAGCCGGCGTACGTACACGGCGCGACCCGGGGCGCGCGCTGCGGCCACGAAGAGCACGAGCGCCAGGGGGCCGGCGACGACCAGCACGCCGGTGCTGATGAGGACCTCCGCGAGCTTGTCCTTGGCGAAGGCAGACATCGACTGCTGCATCGGGTACGCGTAGATCATCCAGATTGTCGCGGCGATCCCGATGACCGTCCGCGCCAGATGGACGGCTTCGATCGTTCCGTCGGTCAGCCGGCCGGGCCGGGCCGGGCGGAAGACGCGGGCCGCGAGGGCGAACGGCAGCATCAGGAATGCCGGACGCGTTCTCCTGGGCGGGTGCTGTGTCATGTAGGTCATCGAATCCCCCATGGGGCGGGCCGGTCATCTGCCGGCGGGCGGGTACTGCAGAGCGTGGTGCGGTCGGGCTGCGGCCTGGGTCGAGGGCTGTCGTCGGCTGACGTCCGCGACGGAGCGGCCGACTACCACTCGCGACCCAATTAACTTGACTAAAGAGCGCATTGTAGCTTAAGTTATATGGGTCACGCGAGGGGGGTTCCCTCGCTCTCCGAACCCGGGAGTTTCATGATTCACCTGCCCCTTGCCCAGGATCTCGACAAGGAGATCTACAACCCGCACGAGTTCCACAACCGGGTACGCAAGGCACTTCTCACCGCCGCGGAACTGCGGACCAGCCATTTCGGCGGCGTCATCACGCCGCGCGAGGTGAGCACCCTCACGCACGAGCACATGGCGCTCGCGGCACGCCGGATCAGCGAAAAGCCCCCGACGGTGCGGCCCGACGGCAGCCCGACCGCCGACCTGATCATCGAGGTCCTGCTCGTCCTCCACTCGGCTCAGCCCTCCGGCCGCGGCCGCAGCATCCACCAGCCCGCGTGGGTTGCGGACTTCACCAAGGACCTCCACCAGGCGATCCAGATCGCCTTCGACGCGTTCTGGAACAAGTTCGACGGCCATCTGACCGCCGACCTCATCGACAACCTCACTCCCCGCCAGATGACGTCCATCGCACGCCGGATCAACTCGTCCGGTCGGGCGGCCACCCAGCTCGGGACCCACTCCGAGCTCCTTGTCCGCAGCCTCCTGCGTGTCATCCATGACGCTCAGCCGGACGTCTCCGCCGCGGTGCCCGCCCCCGTCACGGCGGCCCAGCTCGACCAGGGCAGGGCAACCGAACCGACCACCCTGAATGAGGCAGTGACCGCGGCGATCGCCGCAGCGGCCCAGTCGAAGACCCCGACGATCGTGGTCTTCAGCCTCCCTCAGCCCTAACGCCGCCCCAGCGCCCGGCGGTGCTGACCAGCACCGCCGGGGCGGGCGCCCCGGCGGCACCCAGCGCGAGACCGCTCCGCGGCGACGACGCCCCGGTCCACCGCGCACGCGAAGGCACGCAGCTCAGACGGACAGCGCGCCTCAGCGGCCTAGCCCTCGAGACCCCACCAGCCGCACCGCACCGGTCGGCGGCACGCGCGCTCCGACGATCCGGCCGCCGACCGGCCTGCGCACGCCCGCCGCCACCCACCCGACCGTCACGCCCAGAGCGTGGCGAGATGCCGGCACGCGATCTCAAACGCCCCTCACCACCAAGGAGTTCTGCCATGCACCGCGACCTGGAAAGCACAGTCGCCGCCCTGTCTGGGGACGAACACGTCCTCGCCACCGGCGTGGACACCCGCGGCCACCAGGTGACACGCGCCGGATACCTGCTCGCCGCGCCCCAACGCAAGACAGGGCAGCACGACAACGGCAGCGAGGAGGGCTGGCTCGTTCACGTCGGCGCGCGCGAAGCCGTACCCGAGCGCTCCAACCGGGTCATGCTCTACCCGGGCAACGGACGCATCGCGCGCACCTCCGAGCCGGACATGAGCCGGTGGCGCAAGACCCCGCTCACACAGACCGGGGCGAGCGCGCGCACGAGGAATCTGCAGATCGTGTTCGGCGGCAAGGCCCTTCGCGGATCGGTCGAGCCGACCGAGGAGACCCTCGTGGACGTCACCTACAACACCGAGGGCCTGTACATCCTGAGCATCCCGGACACCGGGGGAACGACCCACTTCCAGTGCCGCCTCGGAACGACGATCTGGTGGGCGCCGGTGCCGACCGCGAACTCCCAGGAAACCGGGGCCTGAACGTGACGGCGCAGAAGACGCTTCCGCTGGCCGAGCTGCCGGAGGAGGCGACTGAGACCCATGTCTGACCGCACCGACTTCCCCACCCGCATCGGTCAGCCCGCTATCAACAATCTGGCCGCGCTGCTCCGCGGTGACGTGCGTGTGGACCCCGAGCGGGCCGAGGAGCACGCACGCCGCATTCTGACCACGGCGGAGAGCATCGGGTACCGGCACGGCGCCGAGGCCGGCTACCTCGAAGGCCTGTCAGCACGATCCGAACGCGACGAGGAGGGTTCGTGACTCCGCTGCAGACCGAGCCCCGCCAGCTCCGCCTGACCGCGCCCGAACAGCAGGCCCTCCAGCTTCCCGGTGCCGAAGGCCTGTGCCAGCGGTGGCACGAGCGCACCCCGACCTGGCGCCGCACGAGCGAGGGTGGATTCGACCCCGGCCTGCACCGTGTCGTCGCCATAGCGGAAGGACCCGCTCGCCGCTTCGTCGAGATCCACCACTACAGCGGCTCCTGGCCCGCGGTCCGCTTCGTCTTTGGTTTGCAGCGCGTCGACGAGCCCCCTGGCCCCGGCGAACCCGCCGGGGGCCGGCTCCTGGGCGTCCTCTCACTTGGCATCCCGATGAATGGCGCCGTCCTCGACGTGTTCGAGGGGACCCGCCGGTACACCGAGACCCTCGAACTCAACCGGCTTGTCCTGCTCGACCGGGCCGAGTCCAACGCCGAATCCTGGTTCTGCGCACGGGCGTTCACCGCAGCCGCGCGGCAGGGCATACGCGGCGTAGTAGCGCATTCCGACCCGCATCCGCGTGTCCGGCGCACGCCCGAAGGCGGCACCGAGCTCCTGAGCCCCGGCCACGTCGGGCACGTGTATGCCGCCCAGGACTTCGTGTACCTGGGACGTACGCGTTCCAGGAAACTCACGGTCCTGCCCGACGCCACGGTGCTCTCCGATCGCACCGTTGCCAAGATTAAAGGTGACGAAGTCGGACATCGTGGTGCTGAGCGCCGCCTCGTCGAATTCGGAGCAACGCCCCGCCGGTCCGGACAGCCCGGCCGCGACTGGCTTGTCCAGGCCCTCGAGGAGATTTCGGCGACCGTTGTCCACCACGGTGGCAATCACCGGTACGCCCGTGCGATCGGTCCCCGCCGAACTCCCATCATCGCCACGGCCTATCAACGGCCCCGCCATGGGCGGACCGGAGCGTCCGCCCCGGCGGGACAGCGGTCGACCTGAGTACTTGCTACGGATCAGCTGCCCAGCCGCCCGCCGAGTCGCCGATGCCGGCTCGGACGCCTGGGCCTACTGGGTACGATCGGGGCAGGGCAACCGCGCCGCGCCCGAGTCCCGCCCGACCGCGACCACGCCGCATCAGGCACCGAGGCCAAGAGTCTGAGACTCGCGCGAGGTGATTGGCCTGCCGCGATGTCCTCCATCGACGGTCGCAGAGCGTGGGACAGCCGACCGTGGACAAGGTGCGACACCGATGACGAACAAGAACCGACGCGAGATCGACCGCGCGGTCCGCCAGTACCAGCAGGGCCATCCCGGAACCTCCCTCTCGGATGCGCGCCGCGCCGTCGAGCGCAGTGCAGAACACCCCAGCCCAGCGCCCTCCCGGCTCCCGCACGTTGTGCTGCCGCGGGCCGGCGAGTCGCTCGTGGACTGGATCGACCGACTGGCCGAGGCCAATGGAGCCCGCCGGCACCAGATGATGGAACGCCTTGGTCTGGAGCCTGGACGCTCAGCCAACGAGCGGCTCCGCGACCTGGCCCAGCACATGCAGGACCACACCGCGCGCCAGCTGCACGCCGCCACCGGGATCGACGCCGAGCTGGCCCACGCGATGGCAGCTGTCCCTCCGATGCCGAACCGGAGCGCCCCGGAAGGGCCGCTGACCGCGGACCAGGCGGCCGATCGCCTCCACCAACTGCTGGCCGAGGCACGCTCGAAAGCGGAAGCCGAAGGCCTCCCTGCCTCGTCGTCCTGGAACCTGCAGTTCATCGAGCCGCAGATCACGCGCCTCGGCGGAGCAGCTGCGCTGCGCACGGCAGCCAAGAAGGCCGCGCGCCGCCTGCGGATGAGCGTCCGTGTCACCGTCTACCGCCCCGAGGGACACCCGGAGCAGCTCATCACGGTCAACAACCAGGGCCCGTACAAGACCGTCAAGCGCGATCCGGTAGACACCCTGGTGTCCGTTCCGTTCGAGATCGCCCCGTTGCACCGCCGAGGCCCGCAGTGTGACTGCGGCCGCGGCTACTGCCTCAGCGGCACCGACACCGGCTTCGGCCCGGAGCGATGGCCGGAGCAGATCTGGGACTCGATCCGGCCCGACACCGACCTGCGGACCCTGCCCGAGGAGTACCGCACCACCTTCGCCATCGACGTGCTGTTCGCGCAGCTCAAGCACCGCGACTTCCGTGACTCCATCCTGGACCTCACCCCGTTCCTCGAAGGAGCCGAGCTCGGCCCTCTCGCCGACGTGCAGGTGTACGCCACGAACGCCCGCGGCCACTACCGAGGTCGCTCCCACGGTGCCGTGTGTCAGCACGCCGACACCCGTGAGGGCCGCGGCTTCGGCCCCAGGCCCTCGGAGCGCCACGAGATCCTCTCGCTGGCCGAGCTCGTCGAGACGTTGCGCCCCCTCCACCACAGCCGTCAGCGCATGGGTCTGAGCAGCTTGATCGGCCCCGGCGCCGCGCGACGCGACCGGGACCTTGAGGAGCGCTGGTGCACTTCCTGCGGCGGCTACTCGGTCCGCCGCTTCACCAGCGCAGAGCAGTGCGCCCACTACCTCGCGGAGCACGAACGCTGGTCTCAGCGCGTGGATCACGAACCGGACACCACGGCCGAGGTCAACGAGGATGAAGCACGCGCCCAGGAACTGCTGAGCAAGATGTTCGGCGCGCTGGAGTCTCCCGGCGTTCTCCGGATCTTCGATGCCCACGACCGTGCCATGGGGATCGTTCCTGACGACCCGCACGAACGCCCGTAACAACCCGCAGCCCGCCCTGCACCCGCAGTTCCCCGTGGTGCCGGGCGCCTGAGCGCGTCCCAGTGCGAGCCGCACCACGGACGTGCTCAGGCATCGCCGCCGAACGCGCCGGACCACCTCCTCCGCGGTAGCCGGCCGAGGATCTCCCCGGACTCTGTCCACAGCCCGCCTCGCGCACCATCGCCGTCTCCACACCTGTGTGATCTTGAAGGAGACCGCATGCCCAAGACGCGATCGAGGCGCCGCCCCGGCGCCGGAGCGAGCGCCCAGGCCATGGCCGACACCATCCGCGCGGCCGAACGCCGCAAGCAGCACCGCACCGCGGCCTGGGCGATCCCGCTTCTTGTGGCGCCGGTGGCGCTCGGCATCGGCTTCCTCGTCGCGGCCGTGACCAGTTGGCACGCAGGTCTCGCGGTCGCCGCGGTGACGGCGGTCCTCGCCCTGCGCCGCATCTACCGGAGCAAGGGCAGCACCTGGGCCACCGGCGCCGCCGGCGAACGGCGTACCCGCTGGATCCTTGCCCCACTCGTCTGGTGCGGACTCGGACGGTGGGCAGTCCTCCACGACCGCCAAATACCCCGGTCCCGCGCCAACCTCGACCACATCGTGCTGGGCAAGTGCGGCCCTGTCTATGTGGACACCAAGACATGGAAATCACGCAGGGCCAAGGTCCACCTGCGAAGCGGGAAGCTCTGGTACGGCAACCACCCCCAGAAGGACTCCCTCGACACCGTGTTGTGGGAGGCCAGCCGGGTCGCCGAAGTGCTCGGTCACCCCGTCCAGGCCGTCGTCGCCGTCCACTACGCCGCCGTTCCTCCTGGCGGGCTGATCAGCCAGGGGGTGACCATCATCCAATCCAGCGAGCTCCGGCGATTCCTGCGGGCGCTGCCCAAGGAGCCCGGCTGGGACCGCAGGCGCATCGCCGCGGCCTACCGGCTCGCCGACACGCAGCTACGGCCCGCAGGCTGACGGGCGCCGAAGGGGAGCGTTGCCGTCCCCGACGGCCATGCGGATGTCGGCTCGCGCCCGCCACATGTAATTCACGTGCATTGAGTATCAGTTGTGGCTACTGTGCCGTATGTGAGCCCCGGGTCGCAGTCACTGCGATCCCCCCCCCGCACACTGTCCGGGGCACAGCTTGGTAGGCCCCCGGTGTCCGCCTCTGCTCTCAGGAGTACGCGGCCCGGGGCACAGCCTTTTCGCAGTCGGAGAGCTCGGGGCACGCAGGCTAGTCCGCGCTGACCACGGTGTACGTGATCGTCATCCGCACGAGTCGTACCTCGGCGTCGGGGTGGCGCCGCTGCCGATCACCCAGTCGCTCCTGGGCCAGGTCGTACTCGTCATCGCGGAAGCTGAACCGGAACCGGCCGGCCGGGTGCCGGACTTCGACGATCCAGGCGTCCACGGCGGGGGCGGCTTCAACTCCGGCGTCGGCCGGCACCCACGTCGTGATCGGTACGCGCGCGGGCACAACACGGGTGGCCACCACGCAGCGACCCCATCCGTGGTCCACGATGCCCTGATGCTCGGTGAGCGGCCTGTCGTAGTCGACGGCCCAGAAGGCGTCGGCGTGCTGGAAGACGCACCGCCGTGTCTCGGCCCAACGGCCGTTGGTGACATGGAAGTCGGCCACGGCGACGTGTTGCGGCAGGTCGTGAGGAACGCCGAGGGCGCGGAGCTCCTCGACGGTGAAGGTGCGGGTCTTCAACGATCTCCTCGCAAGGGGCGGGGCGTGGAACGCCTGGGGGCCGTGGACTGTGCCCACGGCCCCCAGGGAGGTCACTTGAAGGTGTCGGCTTCGGCCAGCTGCGCGACGCGCTGGCCGAGCTCGGTGCGGAAGGCCCGGAAGAGAGGTCCGTGTTCGCCGGTGCCCCCGTCGTCCGGCTGGACATCGCCGTGGTCGTCGCGGTACTCCGCGAGGCCCAGCCAGGCGAGTCCGTTCTTGGTGACCCAGTGGACCTTGCTGGTGAAGGCCCCGCTGTCGTCAACCCGTTCGGTCAGGTCGCGCCACTGGGCTGCACTGAGTGCAGCGCGGCGGCCGGCCAAGGTGATCCGCCAGGTCGTGTTGCCCGTGTAGACGAGCGCTTCGTCGTCGCTCAGCCGGTATCCGTCGGAGTCTTCGCGGTAGATGAACTTCGCATCGAGCATGGCCTTGAGCAGGCGGGAGGACACCTTCGACGGGAGGTGTCCGTCCGGGTGGACCGATGCGGCCTTGAGGTATTCGACTTCGCGTGTCGTGGCCTGGCGCTGCGCCTCGGGCTTGAGCTGCAAGAAGCCTCCTTCGAGGGGAATGGATGGGCGGCACCGTCCTTGGACCTCGCGCGCAGGCCGGGTGGCCAGCGTTGCGGCCGGGACAGGCCCCGGCTCAGCGGTGCGAGGTGGAGGTGCGTGCGGCCGCCGCGGGCCGCCTCGACGGGAAGCGGCTCGGTGTCACAGCAGCGCAGACATGACGACGACGAACCCGCCGAAGCCGACGAAGAAGGCGCCGAACCCCAGGAAGTCGGAGTCGATGCGCTTGTCGAGCTCGTGGAGTCCGCCCGCGGCGAGCAACATCGCGATGCCGATGATGAGTTGGAGCCACCAGGGGAGCGTGTCGACGCTGGAGAGATCGGCGTCGGAGGCGAGGTACGAAATCACGGGGCGCTCAATTCTTGTTGGTCATGAAGCGGCTGAAGCGGCCGTCGCGTGTGTCCTGCTCGTGCGTCACGCCAGGTCGGGATCGGTGCAGTGGATCGTCCTCGTCCGTCCCACGGCGTCGGTGACCGTCCACAGGGATTCGGTGACGTCCGTGTTGAGCTGACGCCCACGGGCCTCCATGGCCGCCTCCAGAGCGTCGTTGACGTCGTCGATCTCAATGCGCCAGGTCGCCACGAAGGCCTCGGGGGCGGTAGTGGGCGAAGGCACTTCCGGGAGGAGCACCAGGGCGCCGAGGTCGAGGGCGCTCTCCCACCCGGCGCGACGCAAGGTCTTGGCGAACGCGGAGTTCTGCTCCTCCTCAAGATCCCAGGTGTCGGAGCTGAGCGGGTTGTAGCGAACGATGATGTGATCCGCGCCGGGATCGGGGCGGGCGATGAGGATCTCGGCCAGCTCGTGTCCAGCGCTGTCGAGCGCGGCGCGCACGGCGGAGACGGCAGGGTCGGCCTGTGAGGGCGTAGGCATGAAGAGTCCGTTCTCTCAGGCGGGACGCGGGCCCACTGCCTGCTGGCGCGGCCTGGCAAGGCGGCGCGTTGTCGGTCGATCGGGGGGGGCGACGGACCCGCCCGGGGGGTTGGGCGGGTCCGTCGGAGGAAGCCGTCCGACGGGCGTAGGGGAGCGCCGGACGGCGGGCTGGTGAGTGCACCGGGAAGGACTCCGGAGAGCCCCTCAACCCTTGTGACGCATATAGCTTAACCCATGACAGCGGATGAATCAAGGTATTAGGGTCGCAAAGGAGGGGGGCCGGGCCACGCGCGTAACGGTCACGGTTGAGCGAGCGGCTCACGAGGCGGGGGTGCCCAGTCTGCGGTTGGCGGGGCGGCCGCTGCGGCCGGCTCTATGCCGGGGGAGCCTCGCGCGTCTCGTCCGCCCGTTCATGCGGCGCGAGTGCGAGCGCGATGCGCAGGACCTCGGCGGCCTTGAAGATGCTCTCGTCGTCCAGTTGGAGCGCGACGTCGCCGCGGCCGAACGGCGAGCGGGTCGCTGACCCGCGCTCCTCTCCATCGAGGTGGCAGATCACCACCTGCTCCTCACGGGGCAGGGCATCGAGCGCGGGCCACGGATCCTGCTCGCAGTCGCAGGCGTGGTCGTGGAAGCACTCCTCCTCCAGGTGCTTCCGGATCCGCTCGTAGGCCGCGGGACTGACGTGGATCGTCAGGGTGGTGCGATCGCCCCGGGACTCCGGGACGATCACGGCCGTACCCAGGCCCGAGGTCATCACGGCGTTGGCCGTGCCGGGCATCCCGCTGTACTGGCGGATGCGACCCTGTGCGGCGTCGGCCAGTGTCGCCAGTGCCACCGTGCGGGCGGTGTCGATGGCGTGGCGGACACCGTCGAGCGCGGCGCGCAGGGCCATGGCCGAGGTCTCGGGCAGCACGTGAGGATCAACGCGGTTCATCTCGCGCCTTTCTGGAGGGGCGGCAGCGGGCGACGTCAGCGGACGTCCGCCAGGACCTGCCGGTCCTGGCGGAAGCGCTGGATCATCGGAAGGCGGGCGCCGGACTGGAGGAGCGCCGGCAGTTTGGCGGGCGCGGGCTCGCCGTCGGCGATGCGGCGGGCGTAGCTGATCGCCTTCTGGAAGGCGGTGAGGTACGGGAGGAGGTCCTCGGCCGCACGGCGTCGCAGACGCCGGTCGCGACGGCTCCTGGGCTCATCGATGTAGCGCTCACTGCGCTCGTAGATGCGCTCGAGCAGGAATCGGCCGCCCACCAGGGATGCCAGCGCCCGGTTGCCGGCGACCACGCTTCCCGTGCCGGACGCGCTCAGCGGCAGCACGTCGGCCGTGGCGCGGTCGACGGCGACGGCGATTGCCTTCCAGGCGTCGTCCTGCAGGAGTGCGTGGTTGGTGCCGCCCAGAAGGCCGGAGCGGCCCAGCCGGAACCGAAGCCGGGGCAGGAAAAGCGGTATGGCGGACGAGCTCATCGTCGAAGTCCTCTCGGAAGGCGGCCGTCATCGGCAGCCGGGCGGAAGCGTCGGGATGCGGCGCCGGCGCGGAGGGCCGGGGCGACGCGCAAGAGAAAGCGCGAAAAACGATCACGACCCTGGAAAATTAAGTCATGCCTCAATCATGTGTCAACTTACTAGGGTCAACGTGTATGGTGAGGGAGATCCGCGTCGGACAGAGGCACCGCCGGCCCCCTCGGGTGCCGCGGTGCGCGACGGGGATTGTCACTGGGTGCTGGCAGCATGAAGGCGCAGCAGCCGAACAGGCAGAACGAACATGGAGACCCCTATATGAACCGCAGTGAGTTGGTGGCCGCACTGGCCGACCGCGCCGAGGTGACCCGCAAGGACGCCGACGCCGTGCTGGCCGCCTTCGCGGAGGTGACCGGCGAGGTCGTCGCCAAGGGCGAAGAGAAGATCACCGTCCCCGGCTTCCTCACCTTCGAGCGCACCCACCGCGCTGCCCGCGAAGGCCGCAACCCCGCGACGCAGGAGACCATGACCATCCCGGCCGGCTACAGCGTGAAGGTCTCCGCGGGGTCGAAGCTCAAGGAAGCCGCAAAGGGGTAGCGATCCGGCGCGTGCGATGACCGGAGGGCGTGGCCGGTCGCCCGGCTCGCCGTGGAGTCGCCCGTGGGGCGGCCCGGGACCATCCCGGGCCGCCCCAAAATCTTGGGCCCGGAGCCATGGCGTCAAACATAGGAAAACGAAGGTAAATATTGGGAAGTTCTGGTAAGCTCTGGCGTATGGACGAGGCATTGGACGCGATCGAGCGGGAGATGGACCGACTCCGGACCGAGATCCGGTCCGCCGCCGAGGCGTCCGACAGCGAGAGGGTCACGGAACTCCGCGCCCAGTTGCGCGCGGCACAGAACGGCTGGGATGCACTGCTCCCCGGAGCCTCCGCCCCGACCGCGGTGCCTGTCCTGCGGCGGTCCATGAAATCCGCACGCGAGCAGGTGCTGGAAACCCTGGCCCTGATCGGTGCCCCGGCGACGCAGAAGACCATCCGCAGCGTCCACCACGCCTTCTTCGGCACGACGCTCGCCACCTCAAGCCTGGTGACTCTGCGGCGGGACGAGGAGCGCAGCTTCCGCAGCCGCAGCAGCCCGCGCACCCACGTGTGTCCCGCGTTGGCCGCCGATACATTGCGGCCCGTCCGGTCCATGCTCGCCTCGTCCGACTGGCCCCTGCCCCAGCGGCTTCTCGCCTCCGGATCCAGCCGGGTCAACTATCTGACCATGGCCGTAAATCTGGCCGAGGCCGCAGAGCGTGCTGCCGGGGAGGCGCACGCAGACGCCGACGCGATCCACGACCTGCTCCAGGGCCTCGCGCTCAACATCCCCGGCCTCAGCAGCGGGGAGCCCGTCACCGCCGCACGGATCCGAACCGTCGCACAACGAGAGCTCGCGCACCTGCTCCCCGCCGACCAGGACGCGCGCGACAGGGCGGCTCGCGCCGCCTCCCAACTCGAAGCCGCAGAGCGCCTGTTCGGCGCTTCAGTACCGCAGAACACCTGATGACCACCGTAGAACGACCGGAAGGACAGGGCAGGCGATGACCGAGGTACGCCTTGCCGGGTGCGCCGGCTGCATCGGCAGCGACCGCCCTGGCTGGAACGTCGTATGGAACGTCGACAGCGGGAAGATGCTGTGGGAGTGGAAGCGCTGTCCGGACCGGTGCACCCCTGAATCCCGGGCCGCTACGATCGCGCGTCACCAACAGCGCCGTGCCGAGGAGGCCGAGGCCGCCGCCCGCCAGGCCGACGCCGTACCCGCGTCGCCCACCCGGCCGGAACCCGCCCCCGAACCCGCCCGCGCTGAGCCCGTGCGGCAGCAGCCAGTGCACCGCCCCGTCAGCCCCCGCCCGGCCGGCGGAGAGCGCGGACGCGGCCCCCAGGTCGCAGCACGGTCGGGCGGCCGCCGCACCCCGGCGCGCGACGCACCCGGCAGCGCGCCGTTGACGAACAAGCCGCGCCGGTGGCCGGCCGTCGCACTCGATCACGACGGCGCAGGCTGGAACCTGGACATCGAACAGGTCCCGCCGCCGGCCGGAACGAAGGTCACTGACTGGTTCGCCTGGCTCGGCACCGGGCTGCCGCTGCGCATCGATCGAGTGCACGACGCGGGCCGCACGGGCGACGGAATGGTCTGCCTGTCGGCGACCGCGCTCAAGGCCCTGGGCCTGCCCGCGGCGTTCCCCACCACCGACAAGGCCCTGGCCGCCCTCACGACGAAGCTGACCAAGGCAGCGGCCAGCGTTGGAATGGAGCTCTCTCAGGAGATCGGCCCCATCTTCCACGCGTTCCGCCGCGCGGGCGCCGCGGGCGGCCCCAAGTCGTCCCTGCGCGTCGTGGTCACTCCGTGGCTGGGGCAGGGCAGCGAGAAGCAGCAGGTGACCGGCGCGATGCTGGCCCGGCTCGCAGCCACCCCCGCGGGCGACCCCGACGCGCTGACCCTCGCCCGCCGCATCCGCACCTACGTCAGCGACCTCGGCGTCGCACCCGGCATCACTCCGGCCACCACCAGCAAGCTGCTCCTGGACGCGGTCCGTCCCCGCAACGAGCCGTATCAGGACGAGCAGGGGGAGTGGCACTCCCGGCTCCGGGACGGGGCGCTGCCCTCCGGTGACACCGTCGTCCCGCCCGCCGCCGGTGCTCGGCACCCCCTTACCCGCGAGCTGGTGGAGCGCGGCGAAGTCCTGTGCGAGGAGGAGGACTTCAAGTGGTGGTCCCGGCCGCTCACGGAAGCCGAGGCGGCCATGCCGTACGCCGTCGCCTGCGACGTGTGCGCCTCCTACCTGTCGGTGACCATGTCGCTGCGGCTGCCCGTCGGCCCGCTGGAACACCGCACCAACCCGGTGTGGGACACCAAGTCGGCTCCCGCCGGGCTGTGGTGGTGCGACTTCACCGCCGTCCAGGTGGACACGGAGCTGCCACACCCGGCCACCTTCCACGGCAAACCCCCCACCGGACCCGGCTGGTATGCCACCCCGACGGTCGCCTACATGGTCACCGAGTTCGGCTTCGACCCCACCACCATCACCGAGGCGTACCTGTCCCCCCTGACGGTGCCGTTCCTCAAGGAGTGGACGGTCCGCCTGCGCGAGGCGTACAAGCGCGTCTACGCGCTGCTCGGACTCCAGGACGGGCAGGAGCCGGAAGAGTTCCTCGCCGCCTACGCCCGCCACAAGGACCTCGACCCGCAGGACGTCGAGCGCACCGACGCCCTGGTGCTGGCCGGCCTCTACAAGGAGGTCTACAAGGGCGGCATCGGGAAGTGGACCGAGGGAGCAACGCACCTCGACGACGAGACGTGGCTGAAGGACATCGTGGCCAACTGGTCCTACCGGCCCGAAGTCCGCTTCCACATCATTTCGGCCGCCCGCATCGCCAACCACCGCCGCATGCGCAAGACGTACAAGAAGACCGGGCGCGCCCCGTTCGCCATCAACGTCGACTCCTACCTGTACGCGACCGAGCACCCGTCGCCGCTTGAACTGCTCACCCCGCCGGAGAACGGCAAGCCGGTCCTCGGCGTCCTTCGCCTGGGCATCGGCCCCGGCCAGTTCAAGCACGAGTCGAGCATCCCGATGGACCAGGTCCTGGAGCTCATGAACACCGACGAGCACCCCTCGCGCCTCACCCACGACTACAGCACCGACGGCACCGCCGTAGCGGCGTAAGGAACGTCTTGTGAGAAGGAACCAAGCAGAGGTCGCCAAGCAGACCGAGCTGACCGAGATGTACTCCCGGGTCAACCAGCTCTTCTACACGTCCAAGCACGCACCTGTACGCACCACCACCCAGACCGAGCACGTCCTTGAGCGGCTCTACGGAGGCCAGACAGCGGCGATGGCCGCCGCCTACAACATGTCGCCGCGCACCATCCGGCGGTGGCTCGACGGCAGCCGCACGCCTCAAGGCGCGAACGCCGCGCGGCTCCTCCGCGACGCCACGGCCGCGCAGACAACCAAGCGCGGGCGGGAGCGGCGTGCCCAGCAGGCAGAACAGCACCGGGGCGACGTCCTGGTGCCACGGGTGAACAACTTCACTGTCCGCGGCTCAGACGCGGTGAGGCCGCGGGACATCTCCATCAGCCTCAGCGGCCGGCAACTTGCCGCCCTGGCGCTGGCGGAGAACGAAAGCCAGGTCGACGACGTCATCCAGGAAGGGATCGCCGCGTATTTCAACGGTGGCGCAGCGGGCAACTTCGGCCCCGGGGACTTCGGGTACGACGCGGGTTCTCTCGTCTTCAACGTGCCCCTGATGACCGGCTCCAGCCGAAACGCCGAGTGAGCGAGCCGGCCGCCCTGCGGGCCGCCGTCCGCGGCCGTTGTCGGTGCGTCCGGGCACACTGGACGGCATGGTGATATCGGACGAGCCGGAACCGGCGCGCGTCCTTCCCGCACTGCCGGACCACGACCAGGACGCCAGCGAGATCCGCTGGGACCGGTGGGAGCCCGCCATCGCCGCCTCGCACATCGACCCCCGCTGTCCCACCTGCGCCTTCGCCGGGCCGTTGTCGACCGCCTTCGGCAAGACCTGGTACACGCCCGAACCCACCACGGTCCGCGTCAAGAGGTCGAGCCCCGGCCAGCCGTCCCAGTGGGCCCAGGCGCAGCACGATCCGTACTGGTGCAAGACCCACTACGCGGTGCGCTGTCCGCAGTGCGACGAGATGACGGTCTACCGGCGCAGCGGCTGGGTGGAGATCTACTACCGTCCGCCCACCACCGAGCGAGCCGTCCCGCAGACGGACGACAACGTCCTCTTCTAGACGCCGGCCGACGTGCACCGCCCCGAGCCGCCCGCCCGCGCCGGCCGGCGGGACCGTCGCGGTATGCGCTGCCACGCTGACCGGAGCACCGTCAGCACGGATCGTCCCCGGCGTCGAACTTCGGGAAGCGCGTCGCGGCAAGCAACTCCGCCGCCGCGATGCCCCGCCTGATCCCGGCCCGATAGATGACTCCGACGGTGGTGACCTTCGCCGCGAGCTGCTCGTACTCCGCCAACGGGTCCGGCAAGCCCTCCAGCTCATCTGCGGAGGGAGCAGCTGCAGACGGGACCAGGTCCGGGTACATGTCACGCCACTTCCGGATCTTCCGGATGGACTCGACCGAGGTGTGCCAGCACGCGGCCAGCACCTGCTCGGCGAGCTCGCTCGGCAGACGCAGCGGGATGCTCTCTGGGAACCCGCCGGTGCGAGATCCCGGCCACCGGCCACCGAGAGACCGCGCCTCCGAAGGCACCTCTGGCCACTCCTTGGCCGCTTTGTCCCACCCTCGCTCTGCTAGCTCCTGCCCGATGCCGCAGGCCGCCAGGGCGTCGATGGTGTCCAGCAACTGGGCCGATCCGCGCAGGCGTTCCACCTCCAGCCGCCAGCGGTCACGCACTGCGGCGGCATCCTCGCGGGATAGGCCCCGCGTCTGCCAGGACGAGTGCGACGACACGATGAGGCGGCGCCGCTTCTCCATGTCGACGGCGGCCGTCATCCGGCTCCGAGTCCCCGCGATCACCCACGCCGTCGCCGCCGTCGTTGCCTGCGCCACTCACGCTCACCCACCAACCTCGCACTATGCAAAGGACGGTTGGTCAGGCTAGTCGCGCAGCAAACCGGCGGCGTCACCGGCACGCGCGAAGCTGTCCGGAAGCGTCCGAGGGTGTCCGCCAGGACAGCGCCGGACACCGTCGGACACACGCGGCTCCGTCCACGGCTACAGCGAGGACGCGCGACGCGGTGCCGCTTCTCGTGTTGTCGTGGCGCCGCAGATTCGGGCACACGGCACCGGGCCTTCCGCCGTGGCTGGAGCCCGGACCAGCACCCCCGGTCACCGGACAAAGCCCGCCGCGAAGCCGACCCAGCAGCGGAGCACATCAGGGGCGCCGCCGTTGGCGGCTCGCCTTCCGAGACCACCGGTCCCACACCGCTGTCACGACACCGGTGTCACGCCGGGTGTCACGTGCACTGTCACGCCGCCGGGGATGAGCCCGCCCACCTGCGCAGATGGGCGACGAGAGGCCGCTGTGCGCTGTCCGCGCGGGAGCGGGGCCGAGTCCTGGCGCTAGCTCCCCAGGAGCATGGCGCGGGCTCCAAGCGACCACCGCTGGGGCCGCAGGGCCTGGGGCCGGCTACCACCGGAGATCATGCGGTCCGCCGGACATGGCAGTGCGCAACCCGTAGGTTGGCGGCATGGCTGACATGCGAAATCTGTGGTGGTCGGCGGGCCGGATGGCCTTCCGTGTGGCGGAGAGCAACACCGACTGGCGGAACACCCGTTGGTCCGAGTCGCTGCGCCGCTCGGCCACTCTGCTGGAGCCGGTCTGGCCCAAGCACGACACCGGCGGACCGTTCACCTTCGCGCTCCCCACGATCGCGCTGCTCCTGTACGCGGGCCCGCTCGACTGTGAGCCCGAGCGCGTGCCGGTGGAGGACATCGTGGGCGCGCTTACCCCGCGTCGAGCCGATGAGGACGCGCCGTCGCTCGAGGACACCATTCGAGCGGGCCTGGCCGACCGCCATCATGACCTGGGCGACGACTCGAAGTTGTCGGGCCTGGTTCGTTGGCTGACCGTCTACCACGAGCCGGTGACGCATACCGCGAGCGGTATGGATCTTCCGGCCTTCGAGCAAACGCCCGGCGGCTCTTTGCTGGACGCGGGAGCGCGGTGGGTGCATCACCGTTTCACGCACCACTACCTTCAGGGCAGCGTGGCCTGACCGTCCGGCGGACTCAGGTGAGGCGGCTCAGCTCGAAGGTGGCGCTGACGGCGCCGTGGTCGGATAGCTCCTTGTCGATCGGCTCCAGGTGCACCTGGTAGTCGACGAGGGCCGGCGCGAGGGCGGGGCTCATGAGGATGAGGTCCTGGCGCCGGGGCACGTCCCCCTCTCCGAACGCGGCGGTCGGGGCCGTTCCCTGCTCGGATGGGTGGCTCGCGTCCAGGAATCCGGCGCGTCCCAGGAGTTCGGTCGCGTCCCGATCGGAGACGTCTCCCTCGCGGGGCAGCCGGAGTTGGCCGTTCTGGGCGTGTGCCGGAAGCTGTGTCCAGTCAGGTTCCGGGTAGCCGAGGCCGATGGCGTTGATGTCGCCGAGCACGAGCGACCGGCGGCCGGGGGCGGCGAGTACGCCCAGCGGCGACACCTCCCGCGCACGATTGCGCGGGTCGAACGGGTCCAAGTGCAGATTGCGCAGTTCCAGCAGCCCTTCCAGGCCCGGCACGACCAGGTTCGCCCAGCCCATGACGTGGTGGTACCGGTCCCGGTCCGCGCCCTGTGCGGCGAGCTGGACGCGCCGGCTCAGCATGATCACGGTGTGGAAGCGGTGACCGCTCGTGGTCTCGTTGGCGTACGCGAGATGGGCGCTGCCCATGCCGAGGGCATTCAAGGTCTGGTACATGCGCCGGTTCCCGAGGAGATCCCAGAAGTTGCACTCCTGCAGTGCCAGGACGTCCGCCTCAAGGCTTTTGAGGAACGGGATCTGCCTGTGCCAGCGGTCGCCGCTGCCGAGGCCGAAGTCGTCGTGGCCGCCGAACAAGGTGTTGAACGTGGCGACTCTGATCGCGGTCATTCCGACTCTCCCAGTGCAATCGTGGCGAGGCGATTCCATGTCACGGTCTTCGACGCCGTGTCCGTCTGCGCGGTGACGTCGACGAGATGGACCGTGCTGATGTGCAGCGGAGCGTGGCTGGGGCGGACACGGCGCAGGATGCGCTGGGCCGCGTCGGAGTCGGCCTCGGAATGGGCGTAGGCGGTCGTCAGGTGCTGCAGGCCCCACTGGTAGCGGCATGCCTCGTCGCCGAGCGCGGCCCGTGTGCCCGCGCGGGCGGCCGTGTGCAGGGCAGCCAGGTCCTCGTCCGGCGCGAGGTCCGCGATGACTCCGCTGTGGTACGAGAGCAGCGACCCCACGGTGACGGTGAACGGCTCGATGCCGCCGAGCCGCGCGGACACCTCCCCGACGAGCTTGTCCCGCTGCTCCGGGGTGATCTCGTCGGCCGGGACGCTGATCTGGTCGACGGTGATGTGGAGCCACTTCAACTCCACTGGGGTGATCGGGAAATCGGCGTCCAGGAGACGCTGGTTGGACTCCATGACCAGGTCGCTGAGTGCCTGGTGCCTTGGGTCCGTCCAGTCGACCTCGACGTACCAGTGGAGGAGCGTGCCGGCTTGCCACGGCTGTGCACCGGCCTTGAACTCGAACGGCTTCATGGTGTGGAACGCTACGACCGGTCGAACCGCCGAGGCAGGACCTTCGTCTACCTGGCTGGAACTCGCCCCCAGCTCGTTACCGGTACAGCGGGTCCTCCGGGTCGTGGATCTCGAAGGGCCGGTCGGAAGCGCGTTCAGCGTGGCGGATCGAGAGCCGCGCCGACGTCTCCGGCGTCACGATTTCCACCATCTCCGGAGGGCGTGGCAGCAGCACGCTGGGCGGAAACCCGTCGGGCAGCGCGCTCCGGTCGAGGTTTTCCAGCCACCAGCGCATCCAGCCGTAGAGGGCCGACGCGTAGAACTCCGACGGTCCGCCCTTCGCATGTACGTGCACGGTGTACCCGACGGGCTGCCACACCGACGGCGGTTGTACGCGTACCCACACCAGCGCGCTGTGGCTGCCCGTTACAGCACCGACAACCAAGACCCCGGGGTACGCACGCACCGCGTCCTCGAGGATGTCGAATGCGCCGTTGGGCGACGGAGCGTTGGTGGCGTCCACCACGAGGACGGATGCGCTCTCCTTGGTCCCCGGCGCGGCGTTCGACGGCGCCATCAGATGCAGAGCAGGACCGTTCTCCCCTTCCGCGGCCGACAGGTCGCGGGGTGTCACGTGGACGCGAAGGTGCTCTGAAGGGGACGAGACGCGAGTCTCCAACCTCCACGCCGCCAGCACGCTTCCCGCTGCCTTGCTCATCGGTCCCCCTCGTAGCGTTCCCGGTGTCCGTGACCATCGTTCCCACTCCTGTCCAGGAAAGAAACAGGGACACCAGCCTTTCCGGCCTGCGCCACCGCGGCCCCTGAACGGCGGGATACGGGCCGGGCTGCGGGGGTATGCAGGCCCTTGGCTTAAATGCCGTTGTGGGCCGTGCTTTCGCGTCCGTGGGCGGTGAGTGATTTCGGTAGCGTGCGGGAGCACAGGGCGTGATTCCGCAGTTGGAAGGTGGGGGTATGGAGAGCTTTTTCTCTCCGAAGAGGACGTGGGCGCAGGGCCCGTATCTGCACTTCGTGGCCAGACTGGATGACCCGGCGTACGTGGAGTACACCCGGGCGCACCACGATCTGCTGGCCGAGTACGGCGACCAGGTCGGGACCGTGCCCGCCGAGTGGCTGCACTGGACCGTACTCGGCATCCATCACGACCTGACACGAGACCAGGTGGAGCGCGCGGTTGAGCGGGTCCGCACGAAGCTGGCCGACTACGGCGGAAGCGTGGACGCCGAGCTGGGCCCCGTGTGGCCCGGCCCGAGCGCCGTAACCGTCGCAATGCACCCGGAGCCACCGCTCACGGCCGTGACTACCAAAGTCCGCGAAGCAGTCTCCACCGTGGACGGCATCAGTCCACGAACTGCTCCGGACCGTGAGTGGCCGCACTCCACACTCACCTACTACCGCACCGGCGATGTCCATGACGCTCGCTTCAATCGCCGCCTCCGCGAGATCCGACCGGACCGCGTCAAGATCAGCATCGACCGCGTGCACGCCGTCTACATGCACCAGGACCTCGACCTCGGGTACTACCGGTGGGATCACCTCGCAGAACTGCCCTTGGGTAACTCCGCGATCCTGACGGTCCGCACCCGCCTGGACGAGCTGGTCGCTCAGGCGGAGCGCGAGGGCAACAGCCCGTGGGCCGAGGCGTGGCGGAGGGCACGCACTTTGCTGGCGCCTGTGTTCGGCGACGAGAAGTTCCGCCCCTCCCACTCCACTCTCGACGACGGATTCGACAACGTCGAGGCTGCGGGCGCTCTGGCGGTCAGCCTCTACCTGCTGGCCCGTGAACGCTCCGTCGCCGCGGCCGACATCTCTCTCCAGGACCTGGAGGAGCTGGCCGGCGACCAGTTCCAGGTCAGCAGAAGCCCCCGGTTGCACGAGGAGATTCGCAGCCGACTCGGGGCGCTGGGGCACGCGTTGGATGACGCCGACGATCCCGTCATGGTGCGCTGGCGCACCCTGGACTACGTCCACAAGGAGCCGTTGTACGGGGACCTGGACGACAGCTCCCTACGCGCAGGTCACGCGGGCGAGAACGGGCTGCACCGGGTCCTCGCGCCGTTCTACCGCGACCGCATCCGCTTCTGAAACGGCGGCGATCGGGGGCCGCAGCCCGGCCCCCGATCACCCCGGGCCAAGGGTGGCGTCCGATGAGGCGGGAACGCCACGATCGTCCGATGCACGATGACCAGGACCCTTGGAGGAATGGGCGCGGCACCGCGAGGAACGCCAGAAGGCGTCGAAGGGCAACCTCCGGGCGATCCCGCTCGCACAGGGCTCGCGCCGCGGGCAGCACGTCGAGACAGATGTGCCCCGCGTGATCCAGGAGTGGAACGGGAGCAACTGGGAGTCGATCGGGGGTCGAGGACCTGGCCGCGGCGAAGGCCGTCCTCTACCCGCCGCCTCCCGTGGAGGAGAAGCCCGTCGAGTGGGGCCGCCCGGCCTTGGGCAAGGGCCGCGGCCGGCACCGGAAGCCGAGCATCGCGGAGGAACGGGACCGGTAGCGCGACCATGCGCAGCAGCCGGTCGCCCCGAGAATCGCTGACGCCCGCGGGCCTCAGTAACTCTTGTGCGGGTTGAGGGCGCGCAGCCGGTTGACGAAGTCCGGGTCGGGACTCATCGCGACGTGTTCACCGGTGTCGGTGTCCAGGTAGCCCCACTGGCCGGTGCTCCCGGCTCCGCAGACCATCAAGGTGAGCGTGCGGTCCGGCTCATGTACCTCGGTGACCTCGTGGTACACGGCGAGAGGCAGATCGTTCACCGTGCCGCTTGTGTGGCTGACCCCCAGGGCGGGCACGACGCGCCCGCCCTGCGGGGCATAGCGGTCTTCGTCGTAGCCGCCCAGGAGCACGTGCGAGCGGAAAGCCCAGGGGTGATCGTGGGGGCGTGCCTGATCGCCGCCTCGCCGGTCGGGCAGGCGCCACAGGTTGATCTTCACGGTGCTCTCTCCCGTCCGGCGCAGGACCAGCTCGGCCTTGTAGGCGTCGCCCCTGTCGTCGGGGACGAGGGTCCAGCCGCTCGGGCTGACGAACTGTTCCCAGGTGAGTGGCGCGAGCGCCGGCATGTGGCTCTCGACTCCGGCGGAGGCCGCCTCGAACCTCTCGTTCGTGATGGTCAGGCCGGGCACGATCATGGTTGCCGTCATGCCACCGAGTCTGGCGCGCCCCCCCAGATGCGGGAAGTCGTTTCGCGCCAACCACTCCGACGAGCCAGACCTGTCGCGGGAGGCGGACGGACCGTACGCTTCTGCGCCATGTCGATCACTGAAGTTCGTTCAGAATTCGCGGCGTTGAAGCGAACACTGGAAGCCGGCGAGTGGGCTCCGAGCCCAGCCGAGTTCGCCGCCGCCCACGACGGTCTGCTGAACATCACCGACAACGGCCCGGTCCACGCTCTCGGCGCCGCAGTCGTCCTCTATCTCCCGGAGGAGAGCAGCCTGACGCCCCTCTTCAACGCGACTGCGGACATCCTGGAAGCGCCGGACACCACGTGGACGGACGACGTGAAGGGCATGGTTCAGGACCTCACGCAGCTCCTCCGCGAAATCGGGGAGCACAAACCCGCCACCCTCGACCTGACCCCGTACATCGCGGGCATATAGCCCCCCTTCTCCTGTCCGCGTTCCGGATCGCTCTGCCGCGTGTCAGGATCGGGTCATGTTCTCTTTGGGGCGGGACGGCATGCGCGACCTGCAAGCGCGGGCCGAGGACTTGAGCACGGACCTTGCCAGCGGCGAGTGGAAGCCGAACCGCTTCGACAGGCGGGCCCTGCTCAAGCTGGCCGGCGCGGACGGCCCGGTGATCGACCGCGAAGCGATCGTCACGATGTTCGACCAGCTCTACAACGAGCGCGGCCCCCGGCAGCTGAACAAGATGACGGGCCGGCTGACGACGCTGCTCATGAACACGGCGGCGGCGCAGGACCTGCCGTCGATCGCTGCCCTCCCTGAAGGGCAGGAGGCGCTGAGCGCGGTCCGGTCTCTCGTCCGCAGCGCGGCGTAGCTGTATGGGCACAGGGTGGCTGGTGCTCCTGGCCATCGTCGTGGTCGTCGTCGGCTGGTTCCTCATCGGGATGTACCGGGGCGCCGCGAACCATGCTCGATCGCAGACCCGGCAGGACCTGGTCAGGCTCGGCAGCGTCCCGATGGTCGCTAAGGCGCTGACGGACGTGAGCAGTCTTCCGGCATACGCCTTCATGGGCCCCTTCGCGGAGGGCCGCACGCATCCGTTCGGCTGGCTGTGGTGGCGGATCGAGAAGGATGCGGACGGCGGGCCGCGGCAGCACATGGGGTGGGCGCTGACCTATCGCAGAGCCCGGAAGGCCGCGGGCCTGCCGCTCTCGATCCGGGCGAAGCACACGGAGATCACCATGGCTCAGGGACAGGACCGCCAGGCTGCCGACGGCTGACGCCCGGACCCTCGGCGGAAGCAGGGCGCGATGGGGGGAGCCGAGTCCTCGCGCTAGCTGCCCAGAAGCATGGCGCGGGCTTCGAGAGCCCGGCTCAGCAGGGCCGCCTCACCGGGATCGACCCTCATCGGGCCGCTGGCGTGGACCGCAGGCGGCATCGTGACCCGCACCTCACCGTCACCGAAGCCTGCGGCCAGGTCGGCGATCTGGTCGCCGGTCAGTGAGTGGCGGACGAACACGTCCACGCCGCTGAGGGAGACGCAGAAGGTGAGCAGGTGGGCGAAGTGCACCTCGATGACGTTGCCGCTGCCCATGACGGCAGCCAGTTCTTCGGTCGTGCGCTCGGTGTCGCTAAGGCCGTCGGTCAAGGGCATGCAGCTCCAGTTCTCTCGGGGCAGAGGGCTCATTCCTCCGTGTCGGCGGGCTCGAACCGGCCGCGGAACCGCGCCGGAATCTCGCTGGGCGGGGTGTTGGGATCGGGCGCATCGGCAGGACCGCGCTCGGTGTCGCTCCAGTAGTGCAGGGCGAGGACATCGACCGAGGCGTCACGCTCCTCGCGGGTGGCCCAGGCCTCGACGCTCACGTCGCCCTCCGTGTAGACGGCGAAGGCGTAGCACAGCTCGAAGGGCGAGTCGTAGAGGGCAACCGCCTGGTACGGCCAGTTGCCCAGGTCCCAGCCTTCCGTGCCCCAGTCCCGGATACCGGTCCATCCCCAGGGCGCAAGGTGGACCAGCCAGTCGTCGGCGTCACCCCCGTCGTGGAAGTCCTCCGGGAGGAACGGCAGGAGCTCCACGGGAACAGGACCAGAGACGAAAGGGCGGTCACTGGAGGGGCGGGGAGCGGCAGTCACGGGAGCCTTCCTGGTCGGAAACGGGACCGAATCAACACGTCTAATGTACGCGCATGGTGGCTATGTGTCAAATTAAAAGGGTCTCACGGAGGGCGGCGGTTTCGCGAGTTCGCGTGTGACCCTGGAAACTTGACGAGTACCCCTGATGAGGGTACTGTGATGCTCGTTGAAGCGGTTGCTCCGGCCCGCGACGGCCGACCCGTAACTCTGCGGGACGGCTGTCCACCTGGAGCGGGAGGGGTTCGGTACCTCTCCGGCCGTGAAAACCCCGTGCAGCGGCAATCTTGCGATTGGTAGTGTCCCGGCTGCGGGGCGGCTCCGATACGTGCTTCCTTCTCTCTCTTTGGAAAAGACTCAGCGCGATCACTTCCCGCCCCGCATCCGAGAGCTTCAGCCCGCCGCCCGCCCGATGCACGAGCAACCGGCGCCCGGCTTACGCCCGTTGACCAAGAACAGGTTGAAACTTTCGGCGACGCCGAGCGGTTCTCAGGGCCCTTCCTCCCACCGGGACGGACACGGGCCCGAACGCTGCGGCTCATGAAGACGATGCCCTGCACGACAGGGCCCTGCAGGCCCGGCGAGCGCCGGGGCAGGGGGAGGACGGCAATGACGACCACGACCATCACGACCACCACCGGAGCCCGCCGCGGCCTGCCCGCAGTGCTCCTTTCCCGTCGTGGATCCGTCTACCTCAACTCCCCGTCGCCCGCGGCGCACGCCTCGACGGCGACCGTCGACTCCCTCGCCGGCATCAGCCTGCTGGAAGCCGACCTCATCGAGCGCGGCTTCCTCATGTCGGCAGACCTGCGCCAGAACCTCACCGGCCGCACCGAAGACCAGCTCGTCACCGCCGGGCGCGACCTGCTGGCCGACATCGACGCGGCCCTCGGCGCGGACCGCGACCACACGCCGCTCTTCCGTCGCTTCCCGGACAGCACCCCGGCCGACACCCTCGCCTTCTACGTCGACCGGGTACTTACCGTGCTCCTCCAGAAGGCCGAGCAGCCGTGCGTGCTGTGCGGATCGAACGACACCGTGCACCCGGTCGCCCCGTGCGCCCACCTGGTCTGCACGTCCTGCTTCGACGGCGCCGACTTCTCGGCCTGCCCGATCTGCCACCGCCGCATCGACGTAGACGACCCGTTCCTGCGCCCGCAGGACCACCGGCCCACCGCCGGCACCCGGCGCGCGCTGCCCGACCGGCTGCGGGTCCTCACCTACGGGGGCGCCCTCACGGACCGCACCGCGGACGCCAAGACCGAACTGACTGGACTGCTGGCGCGCACCGGCGCGCTCAGCCCGCAGGACACCGACGACCTGTCGACCCTCCTCGACGCGGCCGGCGACCGCAGCGACCTCGCGTGGCTCCCGGAGTCCATCCCCGGCCGCACGACCAAGGCCCTCGTCCTGGCCTGGCTCCTCGACGAGCCGGACCACCACCAGGTCGTACTCCCGGCCGTCATCTCCCGCATCACCACGGCCACCGACGTGCTGCGCCTCGCGGCCGTCCGCTCCGGCGGCGACGCCGGACTCCTCACCCCGACCCGCTTCACCGCCCTCTCGCGCCCGCTGCGCCGCGCCATGCTGCAGGCCCTCGACGGCCTCGACGTGACCCTGGCCGCGGAGGACATGCGCCGCCACGAGCAGGCATGGAAGCACCTGGCAGAGCGCCTGCACCCCTTCGAGCACGCCACCCGCTACCCGAACGCGGCCCTCACCTTCGCCGCGCTGCGCAAGACCACGCTCACCGACGACGCCCTCTCCCACACCCTGCGGACGACGGCGCGCCGCGTGCCGACCGCCAGCACCAACCGGCCGAAGGTCGCCCTCGCGCTCTGGTCCACCCAGGTCGAGACGGCCCTCGCCGAAGCCGACGTACGCCGCGCCCTGCCGCTGCTGGCGCAGCGTCCCGGCGAGCTGCTGCGCCGCCTCGACCACATGCTGCGCCTGGCGGGCAGCGACCACGCTGCGCGTGTCCTGGACGCACTGGAGCAGGCGGTTCCCCGGGTCGCCCCGGGAGTGATCCTTTCGGCGCTCGGCGAGATCCGCACCCGGACCCGCAAGGGTGCCGAGCGGGTCTTCTTCCCCAAGGGCGGCAACGCGAAGGCCCACATCGTCGCGGACCAGCGGGCTCCGCTGGCGGGCACGGTCGTCGACCGGGCCGTGGCCATCCTGACCGGTGAGATCCTGCGCCGCGTGGGCCATCTCCCCCCGGTGGACACCGCAGTTCTCGACGCGGGGCTGGACGGACTGATGGTCCCGTTCGCCGAGCGGACCGCCTCGCGCGCCCTGGTCACCCTGCCGCGCGGCAGCGAGCTGCCCCTGCCCGACGGCCGCACGGTCCGCCTCTTCCTCCACTGGATGGAGAGCACCGCCTCCGGCCGCACCGACCTGGACCTGTCGGCGGCGATGTTCAACGACTCCTGGGAGCACGTCGGCACCTGCGACTACACCCGGCTCCGCTTCGCGGGGACGGCCGCCGTGCACTCAGGCGACCTGACCAGTGCCCCGGCGCCGCAGGGCGCCAGCGAGTTCGTCGACCTCGACCTGGACCAGCTGGCCGCCGCAGGCGTCCGCTACCTGGTGGCCGTGGTCTTCTCGTTCAACAACGTCGCCTTCGACGACCTCGCCGACGCCTTCGCAGGATTCATGGCCCGTGACGAGGAAGGCAACACCGGAGAGGTCTTCGACCCGCGCCAGGTCGAGCAGCGCTTCGACCTGACCGGCCAGTCCCGCGCGAGCGTTCCCCTGCTGATCGACGTGAAGGGGCGGACCATGCGGTGGCTCGACGTCGTCAAGGGCGTCACCGGCACCAACCATGCCGTCCACCGGCACGCGAATGACCTCGCCACCCTCGGCGAGGGCCTGACCGGCCTGTTCACCTCCGGCGCCCGCGTCGGACTTGGCGAACTGGCCACCTGGCAGGCGGCAGGCCGTGCCCGCACCGTCGTCGTCCGCCACCTGGACGGCTCCACCACCACCTACCGGCGCCGCCCGCAGGAGACCAGCGAGACCTTCGCCACCCGCATCGGCACCCCGAACGCCGACGACGCCCTCGACCTGGACGCCACCGACGTACACCTCGCCTACCTGGTGCGCGGAGACCTGGCCCTGGCCGACGGCGGTGAGGCGTACGCGCTCTACCCGGCAGGTCTTGATGCCCGGAACGTGCGCCTGCTGGACGCTTCCGATCTCGTCGCCACGCTGCCCCCGCAGTAGGCGTCAACCCCGCGCCAGCACACAGGCCCTTGGGGCGGCACACGAATGCGTGCCGCCACAAGGGCCTTCTCACGTACCTGGTCGTTGAGACCCTGGGGTCACCGGGGCTCGCGCCGGTGGCGGATCGCGACGGCGATGCAGACCGGCGTGGTGAACAGCGCGTGCCAGCCGTAGAAGCACACCCCGGCCAGGCCGACCAACTGGCCCAGCACGAGGAGCAGCGCCAAGGCCGGTGCGAGGAGGACGGGCACCGTGCCGTCGGCGGTCGCGGCGACCAGATGCGGGGCAACCCGCTGGACCGCGACGCACACGAGCAAGGCGGCAACCAGGCCGCCCCAGATGACCATCAAGGCCCGCCCCGGCCGATCCCGGCGGCCGGCCGCAGCCGCAGAACGATCCGACTCATCCGCCCGGCCGGCCGGGGGATCGCCGCGGTCGGCAGTCGACTCCGCCGCGTGGCGATGGGCGGCTGTGGCGGTCAACTCTCGCTCCGCAGCAGGCGGGTGGACACCGCGCGGATGATGCGGCCCAGAGCCATCCCGGTGGCGCCGACTACCAACACCCCGAAAAGCCGCTCCACGAGCAGATACGTGCCTGCTATCGGCTGCCACGCCACGGGCAGCAGCAGAGGCAGCACACGGAGCGGGTGCAACTCACGCCGCACGAGGGGGCTTTCCGCCGACGCGCGCAGGAACAAGGCGCCGCTCGGGTTGGTGTAGGTGATCGCTGCGCCCATCACCAGCGGCAACAGAACGGTCAGCAACACGTCGAGGACAGCGATCACCACGGGCGGTCTCCTTCAACAGCGGGGCGGCACTCTGCTTCGCCTCCGATGCGACCCTGCACGCCAAGCCCTGTGGACAGAGTCCTCCGCCGCACGATCACGAGATCGGCCCGCTCTCGAGCGTTCCTGCATGGCGCGAGGGCGTCATGCCCGACACCGCCGACAGGCAGGCGAACGGGCACCCAAGGCCTTCGGCTCCAGGCCGGGCGCCCGCGCTGCGGCTACGCGGCGTCGGACTCGCTGGCGTGCAGGCGCGCGTGGATCTGATCGAGGAGGCTCTCGGCCGCGGCGGCCTTCGAGTTGTCAGGAACTCGGCGTGGCAGCGGTGGGGATTCGGTCGTCAGTCGTGGTGCAGTGCGCCTACGACCGCGCGGACGCAGGCGTGGGTGTCGTCGCGGTATTCGGCGACCGGGGTCTGCGGGTAGCCCGGTGATGCGTACAGCGTGGTGACGCCGGCGGCCGTGACGAGGCGGGCGCGCCATCCGTGGTGCACCCGGACGGCGTGCTCGATGTGGTTGCGGTGCTCGATGAGGACGTACGCGGTCCGTTCGTCGGGCTCGGGCTCGAAGTGGCCGGCGATGACGCAGTTGTTGCGTCCCAACGAGGCGGAGTGGCCAGTCTGTTCGGGGATGTGAGCTTCCTCGAGGAGCTGGCGCAGCAGACGGTCGGCGCGGCAGTCGCACTTCTCGACCTCGCAGAGCTGCTGCTCGGTCCAGGCCAGCAGGTCACTGATGGCGGAGGTGATCTCGGCCATCTCCTGCTTCCCCCGCTCCATGTAGGGGTCATCGGGGCCGTCCGTCATGTTCAGGGCCGCTTCGGTGGCCAGGCTTTCCCGGCGCATGCCGGACAGTGCCAGGCGCAGACGGGCGAAGCATCCCGGAGCGCCGCTGTCGGCGGCGAAGGCGGCGATCGGGCCGCCCTCGGACAGAGCCTTCGCGGCCTGCCGGGCTTCCCGAAGGGTGGTGATGGGCACGCAGGCTCCTCGGTGTGAGGGCGCCGCTTTTCGTCGGCGCCCGGGAGAGGCGGGCGGGTCTGTGGGGGACCCGCCCGCAGGGGATGGGTCAGGCGTGACGAAGCGCGGAGACCAGCGCGGCGCTCAAGGCGGCCGGAATGTCGGCGACCTGGGCAACGTCCAGGCGGCGGGCGCCGGGCAGGACGTTGGAGCCGGGGTCGAGACAGAACCACAGGACGTGGACGCCCGCCTTGGTCAGGCGCCGTACGAGCCGTTCGCCGCCGATGCGCTCCTCCGGCTCCCAGTGGCCGTCGGACACGATGACCAGGACGCGGGCACCGGCCTGGCGGGAGAGCCCCAGCGCGCCGTCGAGGGCGCTGGCGGCTTCAGTGAAGCGGTGATTGCCGTCGTTCGCATGGAACTCGGTGACCTGTGACGGCGGCTGGCCAGGGGAGACGATCGGGGTGACGGCCGTACCGAAGGCCACCGTCGCCGCCTTTCCCGCGACCTCACGGGTTCCGTGCGCGAACATCCAGGCCGTCGAAGCGACGATCGAGGTATAGGCGCTCATCGAGCCGGAGACGTCGACGGCCACGCCGACCGCGACCGGCGGGTCGTCCGTGCGCTTGCGCTTCACGGTGCGAAACGGCCGGGCGGTGACCGGCACGCCCAGGGCGCTCTGCGCCGCACCGAGCATCGCGTCGCGGCCGGACAGACGGCCCGGCGGGAGCGTGGAGGCGACGCGGACCCGGGCGGTGTCGCGGAACCGCGCCCTGGCGAGCGCGGCACCCAGGCGCCGGGCGGCCGCCCGCTCCACCGGCGTGGGTGCACGGTGGCCACGGACCGGGTTCCGCGGCCGGGAGCGGCGTGAGGACGGAGCGGGGGCGGGCGGGAACACGCGCTGAGCCGCCTGCCGTGCGGCCTGCTGTGCGGCGTCCTCGGCACGGCGTTCCTTCTGCCGCCGGGCAGCCGCCTCCTGGAGACGACGCTGCTGCTCGGGGTCGGGCAGCGCCCCCGTGGAGATCTGGGCGTGAACCGAGGCTGCGACGGTGACACTGGCCACGGCCGCGCCGAGCGGATCCCCGTCCGCCTCGCCATGCGAGGACTCGTGGGGCTCGCCCGCAGCGCACCCGATGCCGGGCAGGTCGTCGTCGGGATCAGCGCCGACGACCTCCACCCAGCGGATGGCGACATCCAGCAGCCCGGTCTGGTCACCGTCGGCGAGGGCCAGGACCTCCTGCCACAGGGCCCGAAGCCGGGAGAGATCACCGGAACCGAGGACGGACTCGGCCGCCGAGCGCACCGGCTCGACCTCGGTCGCGGTGAGCACACCGGCGTCCGCCCGGCCCAGGATGAGAGCGGCACCGGCCGCGGCCCGCCACCGGTCGTACGTCGGTGAAGCGGCGGCCTGCGCGGGCAGCACGATGGTGCTCGCGCAGGCGCGCAGGAAGACGCGGTCCGCCGGGCGCTCCTGGAGGTGACGCGCCTCGATCCGGGGCTCTTCGAGCAGGACGGCCGCGCGGATCACCGCACGTCCCGCCGACTCGGGCCAGTTCTCCCAGCGGGTGCTGCGGGCGTGCCCGGCCTCGTGCGCGGACATGCCGACGATCACCGGATGCCGCAGCCGGCCCGAGACGCTGAGCGGGTCGATCTGGTCCGGGTGAACGCCGTCCTTCAGCGCGATCGCCCCGTTGACCGTGACCTTGATCAGCGCCGGGTCGAACCAGGCCGCGTCCGCCGTGGAAGCGCCGTCCCACACCATGGTGAGCAACACGTCGTCACGGTCGGCAAGGGTGTTGATGATCGAGCCCAGACGCCGGGCGAGCGCGCCCCGGGCATCCAGCAGGTCCGCGTCGACGTCCTCCAGCAGAGCGGGTTCCGCGCCCGCCACGGCGGCCGTCACCGGCGCCCCGCAGGCACCCGGGTGCCCAGCGACAGCGCCGGGGTCTCACCGAACTTCTCCGCCATGGCCGCAGCGAACTCGTCGCGGTCCTGCGAGGGGCACTTGCGCAGCAGACCGGAGACGGCAAATCCCTGTCCGTAGCGTCCGGTCGCCTCGGCGAAGGCCAGCGCGTCACGCAGCTGCGGGATCCAGCCCTCGTACGTCTCCTGGGCCTTGCGGCTCTCCAGGTTCTTGGCCACGGTGATCAGGTCCACCGGCACGCCGAGGTCGGCGGCCAGGTCCCAGTCGGTGGCGACTTCGACGTGGTGGTGGAACCGGCTGCGCAGTGCGTCACTCAGGTTCGCCCCGGGAACGTCGGGGTTGCAGGCGCCGATGACGAACCAGTTCGGGCCGACCTTGAGCGGGGGCAGCTTCGGGTTCATCGTGACGTGCAGCTCGCCGCGACCGTCCATGAGCGGGTACAGCACGGTCAGAGCCCGGGGGTCGATCAGGGCGATCTCGTCGATCAGGAGCGGGACGTCGTTCTCAATGCTGCGGATGAGCGGGCCCGGAACCCACTCGTAGAGCTTCGTGTCCGGGTCCTGGACGAAGGTGCCAACGAAGTCCGGCACATCGGTGTCGGCGGTGCCGACGATCGTCTCCAGACCGGTGTGCAGGCCGTCGACGGCGTCCTGGACGAACGCGGCCTCGCTCAGGGCGGTCTTGCCGGTGCCAGGCGGTCCGACGAGCAGTACGTGCTCGTGGTGGTCGCGGGCGTCGCGGAGGAACGCGAGGTCTTCCAGCGGACCGACCATGCGGGGCTGGTAGGGGTGGCCGTTCGGACGGACCTGCGGTCCGACCGGAGCGAGCGCGGACGACAGGGCGGGCGGGGGCGGGACGGGCGCGCTCTGCTGGGTGCGCTCGCGCTCGAGGTCGTCCAGCACCGCGCGGCCGCGCTGGTTCATCTGATCCGTGAAGCTGGGCAAGGGACTCCTGGAGTGGAAGGAACGAGGGGCGCGGATGCGGTGCCGGGCTTAGAAGTTCGAGCCTGGGATGTGCGAGGCGTGGCCGAGTTCGGTGCCCGTCTCGCGCGCGTGCTTGCCGAAGTGCTGAGCGATGCGGTGGGCGTTGCTGCTGGCCAAGGCGGGATCGGTGAGGTCCGCGGGAAGGTCGAAGACGGTGAAGTCGCGGCTCGGCGCGTAGCCCTTCTTCTCCTTGTCGCGGGACCGCTGCACCGCGCGGCTCAACGCCTCGGTGGCGGTGATCTGCGTGTGGATCAGTCCGACCTGGCCCTTGCCGTTGCGGGATCCGTGGAGGCCGAGCACGATCGCTTCATCCCCGGTGACGACGATGAAGCGGTAGAACTTGTCGCTGTTGCCGTCCTCGGAGTGCAGTTCCCAGCCGAAGCTGACGACGCTGTCACTGGAAGCCAAGCAGTACCCCCATGAGTAAAATTATTTGGGTCACTGGGTGTCTGAGGGTGTGCGGCGAATGGCCGACCGTGGAGGCGTAAGCACCCGCCGACATGCTCTAATCGTACGCGAACCCCCGCCGTGAATCAAGCTAATAGGGTCACGTGCAAGGCTTCTTCCGCTGCTCTCGACCACTTGACCGGGCGTTAGCGTGTGAAGTGGTCGGGCGGACTTGGGGCGTCGGCGAGCGGACGAGGAGTTGGAGCTCGCATCCGGCCCGCGGCGGCCATGGACGGCCCGTGCCGGCGTAATGACCCACACGGGCAGCTGCACGGGGGCCGGAGGCAGACCTCACCGTCGCCGTACACTCGGCACCTGCTGTTCACGCCCCGGGGGAGAACGACACCGTGACCACACCGCAGACCAGCAGCACCCCTGCTGGCGACGTACCGATCTACACCAGCCTCGTCGAGGAGCTCGGCGACGTCCTGACCGAGGCGCGCCGTACTGCGGAGCGGACGCTGCGGGAGTCGCAGCGGGCCCTCGACTTCGGCCTCATCCCGGCCGACGCTGCCTGACCAGCCGGACACCGGCGGCTCGCTCAGCCGCCCGCCAAGGTCCCAGTGCGCGCCCCGGGACCTTGCGGAGCGCCCCGAAGGCTGGCGGAGATGACCGACGGAGCCGGCTCGTCCCCGTTACGCGCCGCCGACCGAGGGCAGGGGCCGGCGGCCGGTCGACGGCTGCCGCCAGCCCTGTTGCGTGCGAGGTGCGGGCAGGGTGGCGATCAGCGCATCCATCCGGGAGAGCTTGACGGCGCTCTGTTCCCGGCACGCGGGACGGAGGAGATCTCCCGTGGCCAACATGATCTCGGTGCCCGCGTCGTCGATGCGCGCGAGGTTCTTGCCCACTTCGAAGAAGTCCGGGGATGGCGCCACGTTGACCGAGGCCAGCGCCACCGCGTGGAGTGCCATCACAACCTCGCCCACCGCGGGCAGTGCCCGCGCTGGATCATCGCGGACCAGGTCCTGCAGGTACGCGCTGAGCTGGGCCACCGGATTCCCGGCCGTCGTCTCCATCATGATCAGAGAACGACGCCAGCCGATCTCCGTCACCTGCGAGGCGGCCGTCCCCATGGACCAGCACCCTGAGTCCCGAAGGCCACAGATGGCTCTCGGCTCACACCGGCGAACTGTCGCCTGCCGGGCTCGGCCGGTCGCACTGCGGGGAGCGGCCGGACAGACATATCTCCTCGATCAGGCGCATCTGGGCGGACGCCTTCTCGTCCCACTCGCACCGGCGCTCCTCGGCGACCCTGGCCAGGTTCCGGCCGACGGGTATGAACGGGGAGCCGGGGTGTCCGGGCCACCGGTTCCCGCTGACCGGGTCGAAGTTCATGTTCCGGTAGCCCAGCCACGACTTCCGGTGGTGCGGGCACATCGCGGCGGGCGCGCGGACCGTGTAGCGCTGGTCGGGCGGGAAGAGGTTGTTGGTGTCCATGTGCCGGCTGCGGCGCCAGGCTGCGGCGTCCCAGGTGTGCCACTGGCTCCGTATGTCGTCGGGGACAGGGATGTCCAGGAACCGGTGGGGGACGTCGGTGAGATGCGGGGGAGTGGTCAACTCGTCTCCTTCATGCGGGGAACAGCGAACGGCGGGAGGAGGGGCTGCAGCGTGGGGGCGGGAGCCTGAGGGCGGTTCCCGATCGAGACGAGCCGGCCCGCGGAGTTGAGCCGCAGATACGGGCGCATGATCTCCGGAATGGGGGCGGTGTCCGGGATCCCGCGGGCGATGGCGCCCCACTCGCCCGTGGTGAGGAACTCGTTGCCGATGTACTCGGTGTACGCGGGCGGGATCGCCTCGGTGAGCTCCTCGTGGACGTCGGTCCAGTGGATGTCCATGGCCTGCTGCATCTCGCGGACGGTGCCCTTGCCGCCGCCCTTGCCGTAGGCCGCGATGTACGGACCGTCCCGCCACACGCCGTGCCGCAGGCCGCGGACGTACCCGCGGTGGGGCTGGTGCGGGCGTCGGTTTCCGCGCCAGTAGTCGACCTCGAATATGCGGTGTCGCAAGACGCCGAGCCCGAACATCTCGCCGCACAGGATCAGGTCCCGCCGCAGCTCGGAGCCCTGGACGTTCTCCATGACGGAGGGCACCCCGTACCAGGCGAGCAGCGCGCGCGTCGCCGGGATCAAGTCGATGTACTGGCGGCCCTTGTTCGTGCCCTTGGTGAGCGTGCACGAGTGCTGACACGGAGGCGAGGCGTGGGCCAAGTCGAAGTCCTGGATGTGCTCGTGGGCGAACTCCAGGGCATCGGCCTGATGGAACTCAAAGGGATAGTGGGGCCGCGGGCTGATGTCGACGCCCACGACGTCGAACCCCGCCCGGTAGTACCCCATCCCGGCGCCGCCCGCGCAGCAGAACAGATCCAGCACCCGAGGTCGGCGCCCGCGGAAGGACGGTCGCTTCGGCAGGCGAAGAGGCTTCGGGGGCCGACAGGTACCCGTGCTGCAGCAGGACAGGCCCATGCGGCCGGGCCGCCACAGCGCCGACGGAGCGGGGAGCACGGCGAGGGGCCCGCTCACTCGGCCCTCGCGTCGTCGATGCTGTAGATGATGATCTGCAGCTGCGAATCACCGGACAGGGCAAACTCCTTGAGTCGGTCGGGGTAGTGGGAGAAACGAACCTTCGGCGGAACGCGGGTGTCGCACGGGCGGAGCGGACCGCGTCCGCAGCAGCGCGCGGCACAGCGTGGCCCGGCCAGGGCCCGCTGCAGATTCCGCGGGCGTGATGCGGTGAGCCGGATCAGGGCTCGCTGTGACGGGCCGGGGCCAGAGCCTCGCGCGCGTCCTCCAGCGACAGGAAGTCGCGGGGCGTGGTGCTGTTGGGATACAGGTGCTGCGCCGCAAGGGCCCGTGCCACCGGGACGTTCCAGCCGGCGACCGGGAGCAGCCAGCGGCGGCCAGTGGAGTGCAGCAGCCCGTCCAGCCGCTGGGCATATCCGCCGCCCTCGTACCGGGCGTCGCGCACCATCTTGATCCGCCCGTCCCGGAAGAGGTTCGTCACCTCCATAAGCCGGTACTCCAGGGGCTGCTCCTCGCGGCTGTACGACGACGTGGTGTAGGACGGGCGCAGCTCCACGATCAGCAGGTCTCCCCTGCGGGCCTTGATCTCAGGTGCAGCGGTCTCGGTCACGGCTTCCTCGTTCGGTGATCGGGGGCTGTTCATTTCGGGTTTGTCGAGGCGGTAGTAGGTGGGCAGGGCGCCACATCGATGGGCACAGGGAGCCGCACGCAGTGGGCGTACGGCGCCGGGGCGCGGCCGCGCCCCGGACCGGACCGGTGGTCAGCGAGTGGCGAGGCGCTGCATGGTGCGGGCGTAGTCCTCGACGCGGGCCTTGGCGATCACGGACCGGTCGACGGTGCGCAGCACGAGCCCTTCCGGACGGCCACCGGCGGCGCCGTCCAGCGCGACACGCGTGCTGGGCAGCCGGGTGGCGAGGAAGTCCTGCATCCCGGCGAGATCGCTCGGAACCTGGTCCGCCGCAAGGCTGCCCAGACGCGGCGTCAGCTCGATCTGGTTCTCCGCGGCAGCGAGGGCGAGATCCCCCTCGGCGAGGAACTGCTGGCCGCCGTTCTCACGCCATGAGCTGATCTCGGCGCGCGGCCGCTCCAGGACTGACGCGTCCACGACGGCGACGTCGAAGAGGCGGAAGCCCACTGCCTGGCTGCCGGTGTACTGCTTGCTGGCCTTGGTGAGCTTGGCGCCGTAGACCTCGAAGAAGTAGACACGGATACCCGTCGCGGGAGGTGTCAGACGGCCGGCCAGGGGGCGCAGGGCGGGCACGATGCTGTCCTTCGGGCTGATGACACGGTCGCCGCGGGCGTGGAGCAGGTCCTCCCGGCTGCCGATCACGTAGTCGCCGTCCGGCAGGACCGCGACCCGCGCGTTCGTGCCGTCCACCTTCTCGGTGAGCACCACTTCGCCACTGAAGGCCACCGTGTTGTCGAGCAACGTGCCGCGGTCGATCTCGTGGAACGTCGGGATCGACGGGTACTTCGTCGCCGAGTTCAGGGCATTGAGATCGAGCGCATCGAGATTGATCACAGATTCCTCCAAAGGCCGGGCGTCCTGGCATGGGCAGGCGAGGTAGCGCCTCACGCGACTTAAAAGTACGCCAACAGGGGGTGAGGGTCAAATTAAAAGGGTCACTCAGGTATCGGGTGTCGGGTACTGCGCGGCGATCCTATTAAGTTGACGCATGGCGAGGGGGAGGGTACATTAGGGGTTGTTGAAGTCAAGGCGCTGACCAGGAAGGAAGCGACGTTGAACCCCCGTCTGAGCGACTACACCCGCAACCGCGCCCACGCGATCGCCACGCAGAACCTGCGCCGCTCCGGAGCCAGCGGCGCTCACGCCAGTGGCCCGAAGCGGCAGCGCAACCGGAACGCGGCCAAGAAGGCCGCCATCCGCTACTCGGCCGCCGCCGCATGACCGCTCCCGACGCAACCCACACCGCCGAGGACGTGATGACTGCCTCCACTGCACCGCTCGCAGTGATCGTCACGAGGGCAGACGGAGGCATCACCCGCATCGGTCCCATCACCGCCCCGGGGGCAGCCGGTGCGATCCACGCCTCGCTGACTCGCCTCACCACCATCCCGGAGAAGGCCGCCGCATCCGCTGTGATCGCCCCGTTCAGCTCGGTGGTGCCTCACCTGCCCCTCCTGGAAGCCGAGGTCGAGACGGTCCGGGCGCTGATGGACGACGACGAGCAGGGCGTCGGGGCCCCGTTCCCCAACATCTGGGATCGCCTCGTCGCCCAGCACAGACTCAACGTGGCCGACGCCCTGGTGCGCGAAGCACTCACGGACCGGCCCAACAGGCATCACCGGCCGCGCCCGAGGACCGTCACACAGCGCCCCTCCCACAGTCAGGCCGACGAGAGGTTCGAGCACGCCCTGCGCGAGGTGCTGCTCGAGAGCACCGGCCCCGGCGGCATCTCACCCGCCGCGCTGAAGGACACCCTGACCACCATCCGACGACTGGCAGAGGCCTGGGCGCGCTCACGCACACGGTCCGACTCAGGACGCTGAGCGCGGCCGGCACGCCCACCGGCGGACAACATGCAGCACCGTCCTGACCACCCTGCAGACGATCAAGGAACAACCGTGGAACCCGAGTTCAGTGCAGGCGACCGCATCCGCGTACTCCGGTGCACCGACGACTTCGACCCCCTGCCCGCCGGCGCCACCGGATCCGTCCGCGCCTGGGATCCGCACCCGGGGCTGCGCCAGCTCCGCGTGACCTGGGACGCGCCACACGCTCACCGGCGCCTGATGCTCACGCTCACCGACGACGGCGACGAGGTCGAGAAGATCTGAAACCCGGCCAAGCCCCCTGCTGACGACCACGAGAGGCAATGGATGATCTACGGCCCCGGGGCCATGGGAACCGCTGAGCTCGCCTGGCACGCGGCCCGCGACGGCTACTACCTCAGCACCGCCGCCCTCCTGTGTGCGGGCCTGCCCACACTGCGCCCCGACCACGACAAACCCGAGCCCTACCGCCACCTCCGGTCTGCGACCCCGACCGGGGCCGACATCACCGCCAACGTCGACGGCGAGAGCGTCCACCTGGAGGTGACCGGCCTGCCGCATCACGACATGCGGCGCGTCTGCCTCGCCGCACAGGTCTACTTCGACCCCTTCACGGTCGAGACCTCCCTCGGCCGCACGCCGACTCCGGGGAAGTACACGGAGCGCGCCCGCCACACCCGCCAGCACCTGGTCGTCCGCACGGACACCGCCGACGTGCGGCTGAACCTGCCCGTGCCGATGGCCAGTTCGGTCTTGAACACACTCCGCTCGCCCTGACCCGAGCCAGTCTGGCCGACAGAGCCGCAGGCGAGCTCAAGAGGGCGATCGCCCGCTTCGCCACCGCCTGGACGGAGCCGCGTCGGCAGGGCGACCGCCCTACGACGACGCCAAGGAAGCGGCACACCCGCCCTCACGGAGAAGCCAGGCCACGGCAAGTTCGGCAGCCGTGCACGCCTCACACGCAACTTGGCCGCTGCTGACGTGCCACCGGTACCCGCTGCGAGTTCCGCACTCGGGCCGCTCCTCGGTGAAAGAGCTCTGACCGGCGCGCCCGACGGTGGGACCCATGACCAGTTCTCCACGCCGGGGCGAGCGGCCGCGAGCGGAGACCGGCGTCGCACAAGGCGCTGTCGGCCGGGGATCCGGCCTCTTCCCGGTCTCCGCGGCCGTGCAGGCGAAGCACCGGCACCCCTTCCTGTACGTGCGGCGGACCCCATGCTCCTGGCCATCGTCGGGAATCGGCTGAGGCCGCTTCGGCAGCCGGCGGCCGCGGGCGAGCGCGTAACGCTCCCGCCCGTCCAGGCCGCCGCGGATCCCCGAGCGTTCCGACGCCGCGAGCCTGCGTTCGGCCAGCAGAGCAGCATCAAGGCACTGTTTGCGTACCGGACACGGCGAGCAGACCGAGCGGGCGCGCTCGGCCTGCTCGATGAGAGCGTTGCTCAGCGGGCCCTCCGGATAGAACAGCTCAGGGTCCGTCCCGCGGCAAGCAGCGTTCTGCTCCCAGTAAGGATGCGGGGCGGGCTGCCTCCCGGCCGTAGTTCCGGGGCGTGGCAAGTCGATCAACCTCCTGGTGCTGCGGATGAACTTCACGAGGGCGTAGAGGGGAACCGGCCGCACTGGTGGCCTTGTCGAGGGCCTGCCTACCGGCCCTGAGTCGCCGCTGAGCCTGCGCGGGTGCTCAACGATACACGAACGACCCTGAAAACTTGATGGAATTACCCTTGCAGGGTAAATTAACGGGACGAGTCGGCGCTGCCCCGGAGCGCGCCCACGAGCCTGGAGAGCCCTTGACCCACCCCCTTCTACTCCTCGATATCGACGGAGTCCTCAACCCCTTCGAGGCCCCGCTTCCCGGCCCGGCCGGCTACCGCCTCCACCACATGCGTCCCCAGTCCTGGATCGCTCAGCATCCCCACCTCCTGGCGGACGACGTCCCCGATCTGAAGGTGCGCCTCCACCCCGAACACGGGGCCGAGCTCCTCGACCTTCCCTTCGAACTCGCCTGGGCTACGACCTGGGAAGACGACGCGAACCGGCACGTCAGTCCGGTCATCGGGCTGCCCACGCTGCCCGTCATCAACTGGACCAGCCCCGAGCAGTTCCCGTCGGACGGCACCTACTTCAAGACGGCCGACGTCGTGCGGTACGCCGCAGGCCGCCCCTTCGCATGGGTCGATGACCAGATCCTCCAGGCGGACCGCGACTACGTCCGCCGCCATCACCCCGGACCCGCGCTGCTCTACGGAGTCGATCCCGAGGTCGGCCTCACGCTGGACGACTTCGAGGCCCTCGCGCACTGGGCCGGCGAACTCTCCATGACCAGCTCGTAGACCGCTCGCCGCCCGTCCGGCCTGCCGACGGGCGGCGAGACGGCTCACCCGCGGTTGTTCACATAGGGGACAAGGCCGGCGGCCGTGTAGCCCAGCCCCCGGCCCCGACGGAACTCCTCCAACCGCTCCTGGTCCGTGTACCGCTCGGCCGGCATCCCCGGCGGCGTGCGCACCCCGAGCTGGATCCCGTACAGGCACAGCACGAACCCGGTGGACACGGCAGCGGAGATCCAGGCGGGATTGGGCGGGACCGCGATCCGCGAGAACGCCTCTCCATTAGGGCTGCGAAGCTCCAGCCGCTCATCCGTCAGCCGGTGCAACGTCCAGCCCGGCGCGGAGCGCAGCGCGGCGAACCCGCGACCGAACCGACCCAGACCCAACTCGACCGCGACTTCCGCCTGCTGCTCCCGCGGAGGCTGGCCCGGCATCCGCATCATCAACGCACGCTCCGGCTCGAACAGAGCCGCGGGCATCTGCTCGGTCCCGCCCGGTTCGACCGTCACCGTCCCGGACTCGAGATCGAAGCCACGGGCGACCTGGCCGAGTTGAAGCGCGGGGTCATCCCAGAACGTCACCCGCCCGTGGTCGTCGACGGTGTCCGCCACCGCCGATATGTGGGACATCAAGTCGGACCGGCCCACCGGGTGTCCATCGACCTGGAACCGGCTGCGACGCTGCTTCTTCTGCTTGAACCTGCCCACGAGGGCCTCCTGCTCATCTAGGGACGCCCCGCTGACCGCCAGGCGGCGCGGAGTGCATCAGAACGCGGCTCCTCACCGCCGCGAACCGATGCTCGAACGAGGCCCCTGTGGACAGAGGCCAGGCACCGGCGCCCACTCGGCGGCCTCCGCCCAACCCGACTTCAGAGGCGACCCCGGCGACCTGCGGCCAGAGGCGGAGGTCGGCGGACGAAACGCCTGACCGCGCGACGCCGCCGGAGTAGAACTGTTGGGTAGAGCCGAGGGAGTTGGGATGGCGCGCGAAGATGCCGCGAGTGACGGGGCACTGACCGACGAGGAGCAAGAGGACCTCGGCGGCATGCCGATCGAGGACCCCAGCGACGATGGGGACGAGGAGTAGAGGCGGTGACCGGCGGCACCTGGAAGGAGCTGGTCGACGACGTCGCGACGGCAACAGAGCTGTCGCAGCCCTGGCGGAGCGCATTTGAAGACGTTCCACGGATCCACTACGTGCCCGACGACGTCTTCGTGCCGGAGCCGGGCACCCCGCGCGCCTATCGGACCGTGGCCCGGCATACCGAGCCCGAGGCGTGGGCAGCGCTGGTCTGCTCGAAGGCCCAGGTCGTCACCCAGCTCACTCCGTCGCCGTTCGACGGGGCACCGACACCGTCGTCGTCCTCCTCCGCCCCCGAGGCTGTCGCCCGCATGCTCGTGCTGCTCGATCCCGCCCCCGGCGCGCGAGTCCTGGACCTGGGCAGCGGCACCGGCTGGACGGCCGCTCTCCTGGCTCGCTTCGGCACCCTCGTGGTGACGATGGAATCCGACCCGGAACTGGCCGCGCAGGTCCGCGCACGCGTGATCGACTGTCAGCCGCCCGTCACCGCGCTGCACGGGGATGCGACGCTCGGGCACCCGGACGCAGCTCCGTACGACGCGGTACATGTCGGCTTCTCCGTCCGTGAAATCCCCGGGACGTGGATCGGACAGGTACGGCCCGGCGGCCGGCTCGTAATGCCGTTCGGCACCCTGTTCTCCAACACCGGGCTCCTGCGCCTGACCGTCCGCGAAGACGGTCAGGTTGCCGAAGGCCGATTCCACGGTGGCGCGATGTTCATGTGGGAGCGCGGGCAACGGCCGAGCTGGGCACAGGCCGTCACCGACGACCCTGAGCGGGCCGCCTCCGCACTCGATCCGCGCACCGTGCTCGCCACAGGCGCCTCGCGATGGGCGGTCGGGCTGCAGGTGCCCGGCGTCACCTGGGATCCCGTGCCCGCCGATGGGGACCGGCTGCTACGCCTTTGGTGCACCGACGGCTCCTGGGCCACCGTAGCCGTGGACGGATGGAACAAGCCGGACGGCGTCGCGCAGTCCGGCCCGCGGCACCTGTGGGACGAGGTGAGCGAGGCATGGTCCTGGTGGGACGGGAAGGGACGACCCGGCCGGAACCGCTTCGGCGTGAGCGCCGACCGCGGCGGCTCGTGCCGTGCCTGGCTCGACAGCCCACGGTTCACGCTCCCCGGGGCTCTCGACTCCGCGGCGCACACCCGTCCTGCGACGCCGCTCCCCTCCGGCCGGTCCGACTCGGCCACAGGGCAACGGTGAGGCGGAGACCCGCAGGGCCCTCCGAGAAGTTCGGCCCCAGTAGCGTGGCGGCTGATTCGCCGAGCTGCCGCAAGATCGCCGATCGCATTCGATCTACGAAGGCCGCGGATTAGGGTGTGCGCATGTCACGCACAGGTACCGCAGTCCTCGTCGCCCTCCTGGGCATCGCCGCTCTCACCTCCTGCTCGTCGGACAGCTCGGACAAATCCGGCCAGGAGTCGGACAAGCCCATCACCAAGCAGCTCGCCCAAGGCGAGATATCGCAGGCCCTTCCGGGCACCGGAGAGGTCATCTCGGGATGGGAGCCCTACAAGGGCAAGAGGGTGACGTCGGAGGCGACTTACTGCACGGCCTCGGGTGGCACCGCGCCGAAGGGCTGGGTCCGCGGCGGCTCCGCATGGTTCGACTACAACGGCTCCACGGACAACATGATGGATGTCGGGATCTGCCTGTACGACTCGGCGGAGAACTCCAAGGCCGCCTACGCGGCGTGGCGGGGCAAGGAGTCGAGCAAGGAGCAGGGCCTGAAGAAGAAGGTGGGGGAGGAGTCCGTGCTCGTCACTAACTCCGGCCTGAGCAAGGACACCGTGTACGCCTTCAGCCGCTCGGGCAACGTCAACATCAGGGTGAAGGTTGAAGGCACCGGGGGCGACAGCACCGGCGCGCAGGATGTTCTGGCCGCCACGCTCAAGCGACTGCAGCAGGTACAGGACGGCGAGCGCCCCACGGCCACTGCCGCGGAGCAGGCCAAGAAGTAACAACAGCGCCCGGCAGCCGGCGTGCGGCGGGCGCGGCGGGCGAGCGGTTGTCGGGAACGGCGCCGGAGGCGGCGCGCTGCCCGGGACTACAGGCCGGGGAGCGGGTCCTGGCCGCGGCGCGCTTCGGATACGGGCGCGGCCGAGGTGGCCTGGGGCGACGTCACGGCGGGCGAGGGCTTGGCCGCGGGCTCGGCGTCGTCCTTCGCGCAGGGGCACCGGCACCACCACACACACGGCTCGCCGCCGGGGCGCAGGATGAGGGTGGCCGCCCTCCGGCCACGGTGGCTGAACACGGTCTCGGCGTTGTCGCAGGCGTCCGGGCCGCCCTTCTGCCGGTGCATGCACCACTCGCACCGTCCGTTCAGACAGTTCCAGCAGGTGCCCCGCTCGCACATCGCCCAGCGCCAGAACCCAAAGGCGTACCCGTCGTCGATCAGGCGGAGGTGCTTGGGCCAGACGATCGCGCGGACCCAGGCGCCCTCGTCTTCGCCCATCGGGGACGGGTTGGGCACCGGGTCGACCAGGCCGAGGTGGAGCATGCGGTGGAAGGGGAGGCTCTGTACGCCGCGGACGACCTCGCGCTCGGCCGCGGTGAGGATGCGCTGCGGCCGCCGCAGCACGCCGGTCACCGCTCGGCCCGGGGCGAGGCCGCCGCGATGCGAGTCGCGTTGTCCATGTCGGCCTCGCTCTGCGGGGTGCCGCCGCCGTTGACCAGGAGGTAGATTTCAGCCTCCTCGGCTGCGGTGGCGACCTTGGCCATTGCCACCGACAGGTGGGCGCGGTTGGCGAACTTCAGCCGGGCCGGCTTGGCCAGGCCCGAGAGGCGCACATACGGGCCGTCGTCGGTCTCCTCGGTGGCCGTTACGTCGTCCTGGGGGAACCAGGTTGCGGGTACGGCCAGTTCATCGTCGTACCAGAGGTAGGCGGTGGTGATGCGCTGCTTGCCGTCGATGCACACGTACATGGCCTCGCCGCGGTCGGTCGGGTCGTAGCCGTTGGCTTCCTTCCACTCAGGCGTCGTGCGGTCGTTCAGGATCACCACGCCGGTCGGCGTCCCCGTCAGCCACGACCGGATGAGCGCGACGCGCTGGTCGTCGGTCCACACGTCGCCGCGCTGGTAGTCCGGATCGAGGTCGAGTCCGAAGGTGCGGCGGAAGCTCGTCGCGATTTCGCGGGGCGAGCGATCCGAGGTGCGCAGGTTGTGGTGCTCGAGCGGGTGGGCGGTCTGGCGTGTCATGTACGGCTCTCCGGGATGGTGAGGCGGGGCGATGGCCCTGGAGGTGGCCCGAGACGGACGTCCTGCAGCTGGCCGGAGGAACGCGTGAGGACTCGGCGACATGAGATGGGCACGAGGCGGCGCGAGGAGGTGCATTCAATGTACCCACACAAGGGGGAAAACGTCAAATCATTAGGGTCAGTGGAGGGTGTGAGCGGCCCCCTGTTGTCGCTGGCGGCGGGGCTCGGCCTGCAGGGATGGAGTGCGCGCTCCCGGCGCCGAATCTGGCAGGTGCGGCGCAGTAAAGCCGATGCCTCCACCAATGCCTCTACCCGTGGAGGCATCGCGCGGTACGGTGGGTGTATGCCGAAAATCTCTGTGGATCTCAGCGAAGAGGAGTTGTCCAGGGTGAACGAGCACGCTCAGCGCCTGGGCGTGTCCACCCGCTCCTGGGCCAAGCGGACGCTGGTCGACTCCGCCAACAAGGCCCGCTTCCTCAGCGCTGCGCGCACCGCCGTGCCCACAGCGCTGGAGGCCGTGAAGGACGCGCCCGAGGGCATGCGGTGAGCCCGATCGTCTACGTCGACCCTGGATGGCTCCTCGACATCCAGGAGGAGGCCGCCCCCCGGAACATCGGCATCGCCGACTGGGGGGCGCTCCACTGGACAGGGAGCGCGCACCGGTACGAGCAGATCGCCGGGCAGCCGTACTACGAGGATGCCGCCTCCCGGGCGGCCACATTCCTGCACCATGCCCTGGTGCTGCGCCCCTTCGATGACTACAACTTGGTCGTCGGCTACGCGGCCGCCGACGCCTATCTCCAGATGTCCGGGCACGCCGTCACGGTCAAGCCGGACGCCCTCTGGGCGCTCGCCGGAGCGGTCCGCGCCGGTGAAGAGGATCTTCGCGGAGTCGCACGCTCCCTTCGGTCCTGGACGGCCTGACTTCCGCCTTCCGTGTGCCGGAGGGGAGGCCCGCGTGGCCTGGGCCCTTCTGGCGGGGCAGCATTCCGTCGTCGCGGGCGACGGTAGGCCAAGACGAGGAGCACCGCCGTCCGCTTAGCTCGTGCTCGTCAGGCGGAGGCTGCAGCAAGGGCGGCGAGCGGTGAACGCTGTCCCTTCTGGACGGCGCGGAGGGTGTCCCAGCCGATCTCCGGGTGAGCGGTCGGAAGACCATCGACATCGCTCGTGCGGAACAGGGCGACGTCGACCGCCCCGGCACGTGAGGTGCCGAACCGGACCTCGACGGAGTCGGCCGGCCTGATCCACCCCAGACGCAGCATGTGGTCGAAGTCCGTCCTGCGGACGGACAGTCGCCGCGCGGCCTGGTCGGGCCCGAGCGGGGTGTTGGCGGCCACCAGCTCGGCGAGGTCATCGCGGGCGCAGACGACGTCCACCTGCTCGGGGTTGACCAGGGACCCGTCAGGGTTGGTGCTGAGATCGGTGAGCAGGCGCAGGTCGATCAGCCTGCGGACGACGAACGAGGTGACTGATGCCTTCTCGCCGATCACATTCGGCGTGCCGAGCGCCTCGGCAATCCGGTCCGCCGCGGCGCCACCGGAGATCGGCGTGCGCGAGAGCGCTTCGCGGATCGCGTCTGGATCCATCACCTCCACGGCGCTCCGAGACCATCGCTGAGCAGGCAAATCCGGCTCCGGAACCAGCCCGCAGTGCCGCGCCCACCGGAAGGCCGCCACCGGGACCTTCAGTCGCTTCGCCGCCTGGCCGTCGTCGTACTCACTTCGTCGCGCCATGGGAATCCCTTCTCGATCGCCGCACATCTGCGGCCGGAACATGACAGAACACCTAAAAGGGTGTCAAGAGCACTGCAGAGAAACAGATCAGGGCACGCCGGGCTTCACACCCGATTCGGCGGCGACCGCCCGATGTTCCCTTCAGTGGCCGGCGCCGAACTCCCTGCGGGGGTGTTGCGAGGCACCGCAACACCCCCGCAGGGAGTTCGGCGAGCGGGGCCCGCCGGCCGATCTCGGCGCGCGTGTACGGGGCAGGCAGTCGTGCCCGTTGGAGAACCTGCCACGCACGACGCTCCTTGCAGACCACGCTCCTACGGCCCACGGCAACGTTCACGGGCCTTGGGTCAGATTGCGGCCCGATAGCACGGCAGCTCGCCTACCGGAGATGCCGCCGGGCACGGTTCGGCCGACCTCAGCGCCGTACCGGCGGCAGCGGTCTATGCGACTGCGATCGGATGGATGCGATGGAAATCGGAGCGAGTCGTGCCGAGCTCGTCGTCGTCCAAGCCGCACGTACGGCAAAGGTGCCGGGTGTCGCCTTCACCGAGCGGGGGTGCGATCTCGGCGAGCAGGGCTCCGCACCGGGCAAAGCGCGCGCTGTCGATGCCGTAGGACGGATCTTCCAGGTGGACGACGATGCGGCGGTCGTCGCTCGCCCGGTACCAGATGGCCGTCACGCCGAACTCACCGCCGTGGAACTACTGTTGGCGATGTTAGGGAGGACGATCTCCTGCCACCGCTCACCGTCCCACACCTGCCAGACCTCGGGCGCGGGCTGGTACCGGGAGAGCCCGCGGGCCAGCTGGCCCATGTACGGGTAGTCGCCCCTGGCGAGCCAGACGGCAGGGACCTTCGCCTCGATGATGTGGTCGGTGTACCCGTCGGCGTCGAGCCCGCGCACCAGGCTCGTCCGCTTCCGCGCGTACTGCTTGGCCGTACGGGCCAGGTCGTACTCGTCGATGAGGTGGTCGTACACCTCCTCTTCGCTGATCGGTTCGCCCTTCCAGCGGCAGGTGCGCGTGAACTCGGCCATGCCCTGGCGGCCAGTGCGGTCTGCCGGGGTGAACCAAGTGCCGCCGCCGCGACCATGGTTTTCGATCACCCCCACAAGAGCACGGCCTTCCCGCACATTCGCGCTGAACGCAACGCCGCAGCTCATGGTCACCTGCTGCAGGCTGGTGATCCGGTAGCGGGTGTGCGGCACTTCGAGGCCGGTCAGCGGCAGAGGGGTCAGGTCGGTCACGCAGTCTCCTTCTGTTGAGTGCATTTCGTTACGTCCTCGCTAGGACGGATCGGGGGAGAGGCTCCGCAGAACCGGCAGGATGGCCGACCGGTCGATGGCCTGGGGCAGGACGAGCGTGCTCTGGCCCGCGTCGATCGACTTCGACACGATCTCCGACAGCAGGCCCGGCGCGATCGGGGCGGAGAGCTCGGCGATGAGGCCGGATCCCTGGTCCGGGACGATGAGGACCCAGTGCCCCTTCGCGATCACCCGCTGGACGAAGTCGACGGCCCGCCAAAGGTCATGACCCGGCGGGCAGGTCAGGTCTTCCACGATTCCGTCCGCGTAGACCCGGTGGACGGTGATCTGGACCGGCAACTGCTCCATCACGCTCTCCTCGTCGTCAGGGTGCGGGGGCGCTCCCACCCTCATAAGTTCAATGTACCTGAGAAGTGGGTGGGAATCAAAATTAAAGGGTCAGTGGAGTGACCCATTTACTTTGACTAAAATCACCTGTCTGTGTACATTAAAAGGTGTCCCGGTGTTCATTGCACCGGATCCCGCCCCCGCCGAAGGAGCCAACCTGCTGTACGCCGACGAGAACAGCGCCGACGAGTTGGAGGCCGTCCTCACTCAGCGCCTGGACGTCGATCTGGAGATGGCGCAGATGAACGCCGAGGCCGATGCCTGGCACGCCGTACGTGACCGCGGGTTCTGCAACCACGGATCCGCTATCGGCTACCGCCACCCGCCGGTGCACGAGGTGCAGAGGCTCCTCAAGCCCGGCCAGCTGATCTGCACCGCCGGATGCGACACCGTCTTCGCCGACGAGGAGGACTGGTACGCCCAGCTCGACGACCCGATGCTCAACCCCGTGCCGCTGCCCAGCTGTTCCACTGCCAGCGAGAAGCCCGGCTCCGGCGCCTGATCAATCGTCCCCTGCTGCGCTGCCTCACCCCGGCATGCCCAAGCGCTCTCTCCGAACGGAGGCCCTGTGCCCATCTATCTCGACAACCCCCACGAGTACAGCCCGCGCGGGCCGGACGGCCAGGGGTGGAACAGGCTCTCGCTCAACGCCCACTTCGACACCCCCGCCCACTGCGGGCTCCGGCCGATCCGATTCGCCTCGCTCTTCGAAGCCCGCACCGGTCGTCAGCACTGGGGCGGTTTCGAGCGGTGCATCGGCTCGAAGCTCGCTTCACGGCGCGTCCCGAACGCCTCCCCGGACACACCGCGTGTGCAGTGCGGGGCCTGCCCGGTCTACCAGAACGCCCGCGAGCATCCGACGCTGCCGAACTGGCCTGGCCAGTCTGTGCTGCTGCTCGGCCGCGTAAGGGACTGGCCGCGTACCCCCGGAATGTGGATCGCCGACGCGGCCGCCGGCCGCAGCAGCGTGCATCTGCACACCTGGCAGGGGCAGGACACCGGCGTCGCCGTCGACTGGCCGGACCTCGCCATCGCCGCCGAGATCCGCATGACCTGGCAGTTCCAGGACCCGGACGGCGATGCCTTCTGGATCGTCCGGCTCAATCCCGGCGCCGAGCAGACGGCCGTCCACACGAAGAACTACCGGGACCACACCCGGCACGTGCTGTACGCGCCCGGCGCCCGGCGCCTTGCCGGGGTGAAGTGCCACGGGGCGTGTGCGCACGAGGACTGGCACCTGCGTCACCTCGCCGCCGACCTGGCCGACCTCGACGACGCCACGCGCGCCAACGGGCCCGCCGCGGCACCGGACCTGCCGGAGCGCCTGCCCGGGGTGCCGTCCTTCGCGCTGTCCCGCGACGGAGACACCGCCACGATCACGCACACGGCCAGCCGCGACTTCGACGCCTCGACCATGACCGTCAGCGCCGAGGTTCCGCCCTCACCCGACGTCACCGCCGCGCTGCTCGCGCACATCGCCCGCGTCGCCGCCTGGTAGAGCGCCACGGCCGTCGCGATCACGCGACGGCCGGCCGACGGAGGCGGTCACCTGGGCCCTCGCCGTGCGGTGATGGCGGGGACGGCCACGGGGCCAGGGCGATGCCCTCGCTCCAGGGCGTCAGTTCAGACTGACGCCGCGGTGGTCGTAAAAGCGGATGTGCGTTTCACTCTCGGTGTTCTCCAGGGCTTGCTGCAGCCTCCCCAGCAGTTCGGACTGAGTGCGCTCGCTCAGGTCGACCTCGAGCACACTGCCGCCGGCGAAGAACTGGAAGGAGCCGCGTACGTCAGGATCCCCGTCCCAGGGCTCGATGAGGAAGCCGCGGAAGGCGTCCTTGTCGCCAGGGCTGCGGTAGTCCTCTCCCTGCGCCAGGGCTTCGCATATCGCGCGCAGCTCATCGTGGGCGACGAACACCGATGCATTCTTCACCCGGGGACGTCCCGCGCGCGGGTTGGACTCGGACTCCCGCCGGGTGGACGTGAACGAGAGCACCACCCCCGCGGTGATCGGCTCGACGCCGATGCTGTCGATCTGCTCCTCGAATGTGGCCACGATCTCCCCTTTCGTCGCTGTCTGGTCGGCCGCTCCCTGAGCGGCGTGCCCATGCTGACAGACCGTGCCGACACCGCAGTTGCGCTGCTCGGGGCACTGTTCGACCGGTGCAGCAGTCCCTCGACGGGGTGAGAACCTTCGAAGGGCCAGCATCGGCGTCGAGCAGGCCGCTACTCTGGGCGCGGTGCGTCCCAGGGGACGCGCGCTCGTCGGCTTGACCCACCGTTGGCCGTCCTGAGTGAACCGAGCCGGTGCTCGGCCCCGGAGAGCAAGTGCAGCTTTCGCGCCCGGCCTGTCGGTCCTGTCGGCGCATCGAGGTGGGCGGTGCGATCTGCGGGACCGTGTTCAGGAGAGCGCCATGCCGACCACTCCCCGCACGTCAACCACCCACTTCTCGCGGATCGCCCGCCGGCTCAGCCGCGAAACGGGCATGGGCTACCAGAGTGCCCTGACGACCGTGCAGGAGAACGCCGACCGGATCATGCAGCAGGGCCCGCGGCTCGACGCCGCCGGCTGCGACATGGCGTTGCGGCTCCTGATGCAGCAGGACCTCGAGTTCTGGGGTCCGGGGATCGGCGCGCACATGTGGCCGCAGCAGTACCACCCGGTCTCGATGGAGCTGCTGCACTCCGGCCTGTGCACGGAGGCGATGAAGGCGGCCGACCGGGCGCGCGACCAGGACCAGCCACAGCCGTGCGGCAGCACATTCGACCCGTCCTACCTCGCTGCAGCCGGCGTGGAGCCCTTGGACTACGGCGCCCCCGAGGAAGACGACGATTGGGACGAGGAACCCGAGGAGGTCGACCAGGCGCTGCTGGAGCCGGTCGACGAGCCGGACCGGTGGCGGCGCCACGTGCTCACCCAGGGCGTCCGGCCCGTCTACCGTCTACCGGACGCCCACAGCCTCCTGCCCGCCGTCCGCGAGGAGCTGCTCCGCCTCGCGCCGGATGAGGCACGCGCCCGCCTGGAGCAGTTGCACGCGGAGCAGCCCGCGGCGGCCGAGGCGTACGTGGTGAGGGCCGAACTCCATCTCGCCGCCGCACACGAGGCCGGCCTGGAGCGGGACCACGACGTGCTGGACGCAGCGCGCCGGTGGTACGAATGCGCGGTCGCCGTCGCCGAGGTCCCGCTCGCCTTCCCGATGTACGACGGCGGGGTGCTCCTGTGGCGGGAGGAGTCCAACCGGCCGCTGCTGCGCGGGTTGTACGGGCTGGCGCGGGTCGCACACGGGCAGAAGCGGTGGAACTGCGCGGAGATGATCCTGATGCGACTGCTCTACCTCGACCCCGTCGACGAGCAGCAGGCCGGCGTCCTGCTGAGGGAGGTCCGCGCCGCCGCGGGCATCGCTCAGCCCGGCGAGACCGCCTGAAGTGGGTTCGGCCATGTCATGCAGCGCGCCGTCGGAGCGGCTTCCGCTCGGCGGGTGCTGCTTCTTCCCGTGGCATTGCGAGCGGACGACGCTTGCGGCTCGTGGCGAACCACGGCTCGTAGACCGGCTGGGAGATCGCGCGCCGGCCCACGGGCAGCCGCGGGCGCCTGGCCTGTGCCCCGCGCACCACTTCGCCGACGAGGACCTGCGGCGTGGCGATCGCCTCGGGGGAGGCGTCCAGTGCCCGCGCACCGGGCATGATCCGGCCTTCCAAGGGCGGTGCGGGATTGAGGGCCTGGAGGATCCGAACGGCAAGGTCCGCAGGCACCCAGTCCAACCGCAGATCGACCGCGGTTCCGGGGTGGTTCAGGCGGGCCTTCACACGGCACATGGTCCGTTCCCCCTCCACCTGGTGATTCACCGACGCGTATGACTGCACGCGGTCCGGGCCGCCGGCGACAGCACCCGGCCCCAGCGTGGGCAGCGCACGCTCAAGGCGGGCGTTCAGCCGGGTCCGGGCCGCCGTGTGCTGCTCCTCAAGCCGCTTGTGAAGCATCGCCGTGGTCCACACGTTCAGGTACGCGGGCAGGAACTTGGTGACGATCCTGCGCGCGAGCCAGGTGGCCGGCTGGTCGAGTCCGACGCCGATCGTCGGAGCACGGTCGCCGTAATACTCCCGCGGGTAGTGGCCGTCGACCGTGAGGCGTCGCCCGGCTGCTCCGGAGAGGCTGGGAGTGAGGCGGGCGACGTGGACGGCGAAACCCGCGGGGTGGTGCAGGGTGAACGACCCGTACACGTTGACCCCGGCCGCGGCCGTCCAGTCTCCGCCCTGGATGTCCTCGGCGTTGAGGATGTCGGCCACGGCCTGGCCGCGGGCGGCGAAGTCGTCGTGCGCCTTCTGCATCCGCTGCTCGATGACGTTGCTGTGCATGATCTCCAATCCATGGGCGGGGCACGGCGGCGGACTCGGGGCCATCAAGCGGCCTCGGCCAGCAGGTCTTCGCGAGGGCTGCCGGGGACCAGGGAGAGCAGCTCGCGCTCGCGGGCCCGATGGCGGCGCGCATTGCGCTCTTCGATGGCCAGCTGCTGCTTGACCTCGTTCAGCGACCGCCGTGCGTCTGCGCGCAGGCTCGGGACGTTGGCCTGCGCGGCGGCCAGGCGCAGTGCGGCCAGGTCCTTGCGGCGCAGGTAGTGCAGCGCCAGCGCGCGGACGACAGCTGCGGTGCGGCGCTCGGTGGCGTACGGCGCCGAGCCCCGGGACGGCACCCGGGCGCCGATCGTGTCCGGGGCGGTGGGAGTGATGTCGGCGCTCGTGTCGCGGTCCCACTGGCCGCACAGACGCACTCCGTTGACCACGGGCGCGTGCGCCCGCTCGTCCTCGTAGTAGCGGTCGCTGGCGTGGCCGTAGGCGACCCAGATGCCCTGCGGGATCGGCTCCGGCCGGTACCGGTTCGGTCCGACGGTGAACCGCCCGGAAACCCGGGCGCCCGTCACCTCGTAGACGACGCTTCCCGCGACCTCGGCGTTCACCGCAACCTCGCGCACCGTGATCTGCCCGAGCGGGCCCCGGCGGGGATCTTCGATCTGCAGCTGCACCGGCTCGGGATCCGGCGCCTGCACGGCACGCGGGCGGCGGCGCAGAATGCCGGCCAGCGCACAGAGCCGCTGACGTACGGCCCGGCGCTCCTGCTCGAGCTCGACAGCCTGGGCCTCCGCCGCAGTGGCGCAGTTGCCCTCGTGCTCGGCGTACTCCGCTGCCTTCTCCCGCGCCGCCGTCCTCATGCGGGCACGCCGATCGGGCAGGCTGCGCCAGTGCGTGACGATGGCGAGGATCACGGCCTCGGTGCGGCGCCGCGTGCCGCTGGTGAGCTCATGGTGAATGCCGTTGCGCAGGCCGGCGGCGTAGCGGCCCAGGAACCAGCCGGTCGGCAGGTCATCCGGGTACAGGTGCCCGGTCCAACCATGGACCCGGACGCCGTGCACCACCGGCTCGTCGGGCCGGTGCTCGCGGTAGAAGCTGCCGAGCGGCTCAATGCCGTCACCGAACTGCACCGCGACGGTGGCCGGCAGAATCGGACCGTTCGCGATGTGTTCCGGCACGACCACGAAGGTCCCGTGGACGTGCGGAGCACGCACGACGTAGCGGACGCGGCCGCGCTCCAGGACGGTGACGCGCGCTGAGGCACAACCGATGCCGGGCAGCGGCAGCTCCACGCGCTCGGTGAGATGGCGGACGGTCAAGGAACTCCTTTGCTGTACGGGCGACTTCGGTTCGGGACGGCGCCAGATCACTGCAGGCGCACGCCCCCTCTGAGGGCTGAGCGACCTCGGCTGAGGACGGCAGGGTGACGGGGGACGGTGTTCAGGGCGTCTGCGGGGGCTTGCGCGTCCGCCAGAGGTCGAGTGCGGCCCAGGGCCGCGTGACTGCCAGGGCCGCGAAGAGGGCCCACTCGCGCACGCGATTGCCGAGCCAGCGCTTGTGGTTGTGCGGCAGGAGCAGGTTCTCCACCCACGTCCCCAAGCGCTCCCAGGGCCGGAGCCGACCCGTGGCGTAGCCGAAAGCGAGCAGGGCGAGGACTGCGAAGGCGATCACGCTGCGCCCTTGGCGTACGGGTGCTCACTGATCACTTCGCGGATCTTGCGCACCGACGGAGCGTCATGCCACTTCGGGCGGTCAGGCGTGCGAGCAAGGCCTGCACGGGCCCGGCGGGCCGAGCCCGGTACACAGCTCCAGGTCAAATCGAAGCGCCACTGGGTTCCCCGCGAGGGGGCGTCGGAGGGAAGAGTGTCCCGGCCGAGGACGATCTTCAGGAGCATCTCGTCCGTTCCCCGTGGCGTCCAGGCTCGCGCAGAGCGCCAGCCGTGTGCTTCGGCGTGCGCGAGCAGCTCCCGGACGGTCTTGGGCAGTTCCCACCCGGCCGGCGTGATCGCGGCCAGCTTCCGCTCTGCCTGGGCCAGTTCCATCTGAAGCCTCTGCGCGCTCGTCTTCCATCGATCGCGTTCGGACTGGGCGACGTCCGCATTCCACTCGGCGGTGCGCAGCCGTCGCATCAGCTCCAGCGGCGACAGGTCGCGGTACTTGGCGAACACTCGCGTCTCGTCGGCCGTCTGCGGTCGGTCGTGGAACTCCACGCGATCGACGGTGCCGTCGGGGTGGATGACCCTCGACACTCCGGAGAGGGGGTACTGCGTGGCGATGGCGGACTCCCTTACAGAGCAGCAGGACAGCCGGGCGAACCCGTCGGGTGCGACGGCCGGCGATCTCCCTCGACCGGGACGGCCGAGGAAGACGTTCAGCGGCGCGACGCATTGCGAGAAGAAGACAGGGCGGGGGTGGCAGGGATCGAACCTGCGCTGCCGGCTTTGGAGACCGTCGCTCTGCCTCTGAGCTACACCCCCAGGGGGTGGCGATCGCGTCCCGGAGGTCGGGGCCATCGCCTCTGGGCACCGTTGGACGGCGCGACAGCGGTCAGGCGGTGCTCCTGCAGGGACTCGAACCCCGATTTCCGGCTCCGTAGGCCGGCGTCCTTTCCGTTGAACGACAGGAGCGGCGCGCACTGCGCAACTTGCGTACCCTCGGCGGGATGTGAACCCGCGATCTCGCGTTTGTGAGCCGGGCGAGGTATCCACTACTCCACGAGGGCGTGTCCGGCATCGGCGCGGGGACCAGATCAGGTTGGGTCCGCGAGGACCCGTCCATCACCTTCCCCGGCCGACGGCCGGTCCGTTTGCGGACCTCCCCAGGTGCTGCAAACGGATGCGTGTCAGTTAGGCCGGATCCGCGGGGAACTTCACCTCCCTGCTGACACTTTGTGAGCGGACGGGACTCGAACCCGCGACCACCCCAAACGGGGTCTCTGCCACTGAGCTACCGCTCCAGGGGAAGCGTCCTCCCCCCTTCAACCCGACCGAGGATCAGTCGGTCTGGTCCGATTGATGTGCTGGCGTGTGCCCTGCCGGAGCGCCGGTGGGTGGGGTGCGCCAACACGTCGTGACTCGTGGGGAGTTGAACCCCCGCCTCGAATGCCTTCAAGGCCAGCTCCGGTAGCTGCGAGCCTGCCGTACGGTGCGGATCGGCCGCGTCCGTGTCGCCGTACGGCGCCTGCGGGGTTGATCACCCCCGCTGACTCTTCTAATTTACGACACTGGCACCCATGTGTCAAATTAAAAGGGTCGTCAGGTGGTGAGGGGTGCCTCTCCGACGATGAGGCCGGCGGCCGCCGAGCGGCGCCCGGCTAGCTCAGGTCGTACACGAACAGCCAACCGGGCTCGACAGGTTCTGCGTGCCCCACGAATGCAGCGGCCCGCCGCAGGGCCTTGTCCCGCTTGGGCGACGGGGTGAAGTCGCCTACGGGCTTGCAGCTGCCGGGTGCGAAGCTCACGACATCGGCCCCGATCACCACCCGAGAGGGGTCCCTGTCGCCAGAGACGGTGAAGAGCTGCACGTCCTCGGCGTCACCGGCCGGGCCCTGAGTGCGGCGCAGGTCCTCCAGGCGGTCATAGACGTGCTCCCAGTCCGCCCCGGGCAGCTCAGCGCCGTACACGGCAAAGAACGAGTGGTCCAGGCTCATCGCGGCTCCTCCGATCTCCCGGTTCCGCCGGGTGCGGGGCGGCGGGCGGGTGCCGCCGCCAGCGGATTCGTCAGTCCTCGGCTGCGTCGCCGAGACCATCACCGCGGTCTTCGCAGTCAGGGCAGTCGTCGTCGCAGCGCTCCTGGACGCCGAAGCTGTGGACGCGGCAACGCATGCAGGGCTCGCGGGTGAACGTGACGTCGCCGTCCTCGTGCGTCTCGCCGTTGTAGTCGTCGACGGCGATGCCCTGCGGTTCGCGGCAGTGGCCGCAGTTGACTTCTCCCTCGCGGTACAGCATCAAGCCGCCTCGGCGGCACGGAGGGCCTGCAGGTCACGCACGACGGTGGCGATGTACTCGGGGTCGCTGGTGTCGGCGTCGACGAACTCGTCGTGCACGCGGGCGACCATCTCGGCGATCTCCTCGACGTCCGCCTCGAAGTCGGACCGGTCCCATACGTCGTAGGCGCACCCGAGGAACCCCTGCGCGTACGCGTCGGCCGCGTTGCGGGCATGACCGGTCCAGAAGTAGCGCGACCAGTCATCAGAGCGGATGCCATTGATGTCGTACTCGTCGCCGGTGATCTTCACGCCCTTGAGCGCGTAGCCGCGCGTCCAGGCATCGGCGTCGGTCTCGCCGATGAAGTCCGAGGACACCCACATCACGGAGTACACGGGCCGGTTCCACGCCTTGAACTGGGCGTCAGTGGCGAGGTACCGGTGGCGGCCCTTGCGGGGGCTACGGGCCGTGACGCCGACCTTGCCCCACTCGCGGGCGGACAAGTTGACCAGACGCCCACTGAACTCGAGGTCCAGGATGGCCATGTGGGCGGCGCGCCACTCCTCGGCGTTGGTGTCGTCGGCGATGGCGTGAGCGACGTCCTCGTACGGCACAGGCGCGTCCTGGGCGCTCATCCACGCGTAGGCAGCGTCAGCGGGCTTCAGGTTGGGCATGGTGCGAGGTCCTCACGGTCTCTAGCGAACTGGGTGAATGTCGACACGGGGTGCCTGCCGCGGTCGCGGGCGCGTGGGCGCGGCTCGGGTCGCAGAGGCGCGACCTCGTCGTCTGGGGACGGGCTCGGCGTCCTCGCGGTGTGCGACCGCCGCTTGGGTGCGGCAGCCGCCTGGTGGCCCGAGGGGGATTGCACCCCTGACCGTCCCCCGGCTTGGGGGCCGCTCTACTGACTGAGCTACGGGCCTGCCGGGCAGATCGGGTCGGCCGCCCTTCACTGTCCGGCGTCCAGAAGGTCGATCACCCCTCTTGACGCTTATAATTTTACCTATGACGGGGCCACGTGTCAATTTAAAAGGGTCACGCGTGGTGTTGTGAGCCCCCTTCTTGAACGGCTGCCCATCCGCGGGGAAGCAGGGTGAGATGGCTTCGACTGTGAGTGAACTGCGGCTACCGTCGAAGGAGTTCGCCTCTGCCGGCCGCTCGTCCTGGTGCTACCTGGGTTCTGCCAGACCCACCCGAGACCAGGAGCAGGCCTCGCGGCCGTCCAGGGCGGCGACAATGACGTCCGGGCCACCCGCACCGGAAGCGAGCAGCTGCTCGCCCCTTCAGCTCAGCCCGCAACGGGAGGAACCGCATGGGACGCTGCATCATCAAGGCGACACACGACGAAGACCTCTACCTGGAGTGGTCCTCGGTCGTTGACGCGTGCACCAGGGTCGGCACCCGCGCCGAGTTCCTCGCCTCGGGTCATCGGCAGGATGCCCTGGACCGTGCGGACCGAACCGGCACCTCTGACCGCGTCGCGCAGCTCGGCGGCTGGGACGATGAGTCCCTCGGCGTCGGGACAACTGAACACCGGCAGCAGGAAGGGCCTCTGATCCTCAATCGTGCCGATCTCGCGGCATTCGCTCGGCACCTCGCCGCCGGCGACTCCCGACGGGCCGAGAGCCTGCTGATCCCCGACCCCGAGCCCTGGGGCGCGACAGCCTGACCACGTCCGAGGCCCGGCCGCGCGCCCTGGTCCGCCGCTGGCGGGTTACCTGCGCGGCGGGGGATCCGTCTCGGTGTCCTGCCCGATCCCGAGGGCCTCGGCGACTTCGTCGAAGACCTCGGGATCGATGGGCGGCCGGGCGCCATCGGCCGGCCAGTCCAGGTCGACGAGGATCGGGGTGTAAGGGGTCGAGCGCGGTTCAGTGGCGGGCAGGTCGAACAGGAGAGTTCGCTGCCCGCTCGTTTCGGCGAGGAGCCGGGCGAGGTCGCCCGCGTCCGTACGGGTCTTGCCGGCGCCTCCGGGCCGGATGTGCTTCTCGCTCAGGAGCTGCCGCGCCAAGTTCTCCAGGTCCGGGATCCGGCCGGCCGCGCTGCGCGGGGCGGTCAGGGCGCGGGCCTGGTCAGAGGTCATGCCCGTGGCCGCGACGAGGCCGCGTACGGAGTGGTCGGGCAGTGGGCCCGCAGCGAGTTCGTCGAGACGGTCGGTGGCAGAGTTGCCGGGCTCGAGGCCGAGGAGTTCCATGGCCCGGTGTCGCTGGACGCCGGCCGCCGCGGCGACGCGCTGAATGTAGCCCTCCAGCCGGTCGGCGGGGCGGGGCAGGGGGGCGGCGGGGATCCGGACCGGGAGGCGGGGCTGACTGCCGGATCGGGCGGCGACAGCAGCTCGGGCCTGGTCCAGGGTGATACCGGGGTGTGCCCGCTTGTACGCACGTACGGTGCGGTCGAGTTCCCGGTTGCGGGGGTTGGTCATGGCGTCTCGCGTCCTTGTCCGGCCTGCTGCCCCACACGCGTCGGCCGTCCAGGAGGAGGGCATGACGAGATCGCTCGCGCGAGTCTCAGACGTCTGCGGTCCCCTGCGGCGGTGTGGGCGTCGAGGTGGTGGTGGACCGGGCGCGGCGCGGTTGCCCTTGGAACACACGCCATCGTAACGGCCCGGCCGACCCCGTGAATGCAGGTTGCCGAAGCCCGAGGCTCGCCCCGGCTGCCGCTCCCGAGCCGGCGGGGGCTGCGATGTCCGTGGTTGCCGTCGAGGGGCTTCGCCGCCGCGATGTGGGCCTTCGGACTGGCGGGCCCCTCAAAGGAGACCCTGAAAAGTTGTCGCATGGTCTCATCGTGGGTACATTAGCGAATGTGGGTGTGCAAGCACGCCGCCCACCCTCTTTAAGGAGCTTGATGAATCGAGAGTCCCGCATGGTCACGTTCTCCAAGAGCGAGTGCGCTCGTTCCGTGGTTCGCGAAATCGAGGCGTCGATCGAGTCTTTCGTGGCGGAGCGTAAGGAGGCTTCCGGGCTGAATGCGCAGGACCTGGACCAGATCGTGGAGTCCTTGGAGCTGATGCGTGCCGACTGCGTCCAGTTCGCGGAGCACTGGACCGACGAGGGCCTGCGCCTCCGCGTGGCAAGCCACGCAGAGGAGCTTCTCGGGCATCCGCGGGGCGTCCTCGCCAACTCCTCGGAGCGGTTCTGGGCGTCCTTGAGGCAGATGTCCGAGCCCCTTCGCTAGCGTCCGCGGGCGGATGGGCGGAGCGCGGCGCCGTACCTGCCGCGCAGGGTCGCCACCCCATCGTATGACCCTTAAAACTTGACGCATCCCCCCTCGTGGGTTAATATAAAAGGGTCAGCGGGGGTGATCGACCCCGCCGGACGCCGGACAGTCAGGAGCGGCCGCATCGGGCCGTCCGGCAGGTCCGCAGCTACAGGAGCTGGCCCTTGAGGCATCGAGGGCAGGGGTTCAACTCCCCTCGGATCGCGATGTGCTGGTGTGTGCCCCTCCAGAGGCGACGTCCCCGTTGAGAGGGTGCGCACCGGCACAGCAGAACGAACCCGCCCGGTTGATCCCCGGCGCGGGTTGAAGGAGGGAAAGCGCGCCCTCCGGGACTCGTGGTGTCAGCAGCACGCCCCCGTGTGGGGGAAGAGCGGGAGCAGTACCCGCAGAGTCCACGACGTGCCAGCGGAAGGTGATGCTTCCCCCGGCGGATCCGGTCCGCTGGCACGCGTCGCCCGAGGCTCCTGGGGAGGAGCCGACGGCGGCCCCGCCCCGGCCGGGGAAGGTGACGAGCAAGCCCTCACGGGCCCTACCTGATCCGATCCCCGGCCGACGGCGGGAAATCCACGCCCTCGTGGAGTAGTCCGGCTCAACTCACCCCACTCTCCATGGGGAGACCGCGGGTTCAAATCCCGCCGAGGGTACGCAGAACGTTCACGCAGGCTCTTGTCGTCCATAGGTAGGGCACCGGGTTGTCGACCCGGGAAACGGGGTTCGAGTCCCCGCAGGAGCGCTCACCGCTCGCCTCACCCCGAGGAGCGGTGCCCCCGGCCCTGCCGGGACGGGACATGCGACCCGTACGGATCCCCCACGCCGTGCACCGACTCGCTTCCCGTCCCGGCAGCCCGCCACGCCCAGGACCTGACCTCCCGTGCCCGCGTCCCGCACAGTGCGCGAGCCAGGGGGCATCACCCGGACCTGAGCCGGCCGAACCCGCAGAGGCCGCGCCACCCGAACCGTCCCGGCGACGGCCCACTGGGTGAACCGACCGTGCTGGGATGAAAGGAAGCAGAACATGGAGCTCGCCGACGGCCCGACCGAACCCGCACAGTTCACGCCCTCGCTGCGCGCGGAGCGGTTCGACGAGGTGGTGCAGTACGACAACGCGATGACGGCAAGGCAGCGGACGTACGAGAAGGTATGGCAGGGGCAGTGCGGCCCGGACTTCACCGTCGAGGACGGCGAGGACAGCTACCGCGTCCGGCCCGTCCGGCTGCGCGTCCGCTGGTTCCAGGACGGCGATGCCACGCCCCGCTGGAACAGCATCGAGGTAACCGGCCACGAGGTCCTGCCGGACGAGAACCTGCGGCGCCTTCCGGTCCGGGAGATCTGGACGCGCTACCACGCCGAGCTGGGGCAGGTTCCCGACTGGTTCCTCCAGTTCGTAAGTGCCAACTCTCCGGCCCCGCGGCCTGCCCCGGAGGGCTGACACACAATGCGGGCCAGGGCCGACCGCCTTCGCGCGGCGGGCTTGGCCCATCCCGGCTCCTGTCGTCCATGGGTAAGACACCGGTCTTTCAAGCCGGGAAACGGGGTTCGAGCCCCCGCAGGAGCACCCACCCGTCCCGCCGTCCACGTAAGGAGCGCCCCGTGGCCCGATACCGGTGCCGGCCGAACGCCATGCTCGCCGCGCCGATCGTCACCCTGCCCACCGCGATCGCCCGCCACCTGTGCGCCGACCTCCTGAGCCGACCGGATCCGGCCTGGCACAGCCTGGCCCATCTGGTCACCGCCCAGCTCTTCCCCGGCAGCGCCCGCCACACCCTGACCCTGTCCCCGCGCGACCTCCAGGACCTGCTGGCCGTCCTGCTCGACATCTCCATCGACATTTCCCACGGCACGCTCACACCCGCGACGTGCGGCTTCGCCGAAGCCGACATCCACGAGGCCATCGACCTCCACCAGCACCACTACGGCCCGCTTCTGGACCACTGACCCTCCGCCGGGCCGGCGCGCCCTCCCCACCCCGACCGGCGACACCACAAAACCCCGGAGACCCCGCATGGAACTGCGCCAGCTCAGCGCCCCCGCCGACCCGGGCTTCCGCCTCGACCTCGACGGCACCGCCCGCTTCCTCCACGAGGGCTACACCGTTACGGTCCATGGGCGCCGCCCCACTGCTGAGGACGCCTGGTGCTACTACGACCCGCTGGACAGCCACGATGTCCTGATTGCAGGCACCGTGACGTTGGAAGGCGTAGATGTGGGCACGGCCTACGCCATCGCGAACGAGCGTGACGCCCACAGCATGCGGCAGGCGCTGGAGGAGGTTGTGCGTGACGCCGTTGACGATGTCCGCCACACCGTCGCCCGCCTGAGCGCCCGCGTGGAGCAGATCGACCACAAGCACCGCGCGCAGCAGCCGTAAGTACGAGCTTCTCCACCTTCACCCCCTAACACTCCAAGGAAGTGGGCAGCCGCATGGGAAACGCATCGAGGCCCGGAACCGTCGTCGTCCGAGAGATCGACCACGACCCGTTCGTGGTAAACGGGGAGCAGTACGTCGTCCGGGAGCTGGTCTGGAACGGCATCGACGGCCGTTCCTACGATCTGGTGCGCCGCAGTGACGACCAGGTGCTGACCGAAGACGAGTCGTTCGACTTCCACCCCACCGACGCGCAGATCGCTGCGGTGCTCGAACAACACGGCCTCGACGCAGAGCTGGAGACGTGCAAGATGTGCCGGAAGGAGATCCTTGTGGCTACCGCGCACCGGCACGACAGCGGGTGGGTGGGCACCTGCTGCTGGGACGAGAGGTTGCGCATGACCGCCTGAGAACGCGTCGTCGTGCCGGGTTCTGTACTTTGCAAAGTGCCCGTTGCCGCGCCGTCCCGTGCCCCGGCCGTCGCTGGTGAGCTGCTCAGTGCCGCCCTCTGTCCACAGGTTTGCGCTGCCAGGGTTGGCGCATGACGTTGCCGTTGGAAGAGGACTCGAGGCCGCCCTACCTGCAGGCCGCAGAGATGCTGCGCACCTCGATTGAGGTCGGGCAATATGCCCCCGGAAGCCGTCTGCCGTCGGCGCGGGTGCTTCAAGCGCGCTTCGGCGTGTCCAGTTCGACTGTGCAGAACGCGCTGAGAGTGCTAAAGCGGGAGGGGTTGGTCTACTCCGTTGTCGGGCGCGGAAGTTACGTTTGCGGCGTACTCCCTGCCGCACGGTTGGCAGGCCAAATGGGGCGTCTCGGCGCTGTGAGCGCGGTAGGCGATCCGGAGCATGACCCTAGGCCCCCGTACGTCAGGACGGCGGAAAGCCTCCGGGAAGAGATACTGTCTGGCGCGCTTGAACCCGGCGATCAGATTCCTTCCGCGCGGGTGCTCCAGGAACGTTTCAAGATCGCCAATTCGACTGCGCAGCACGCGGTGCGTGTGCTCAAGCGAGATGGTCTGGTTTACGCGGTTCAGGGGAAGGGAGTGTTCGTTCGCGGCGCTTTGCGGGAGGAACCCTCCGACGGGCCAGAGGTGTCCATGGAACTACTGGACGGACCCTGTGACCCCGCGCCAGCCGGATGCGGACCGAGCAATGAGTCCGTAGTCGCCGAACTCGCTGCTGCCGAGTGTCGACTAGCCCGCGCTGCCGACGCATTCCGTGCCGCTGGTGCCGAGGTGGAGATCCTCAGTCGGGAGGCGCTGCGGCGTGGGCTGCTCCCCCTGGCCTCCATCCATCATCGGCCGGAGTAGGCTCCCGGCCGCCCTGCTCTGCCGCCCGCCCCGCCCCGCGGGGGGCGCTCGCTGTTGTGCCGGTCTGAGATTCACTCTCGTGTGTGCGGTGGGGGAGTTGCTGCTCCCCGGCTGCCCCGCCCCGCGCCTGTCTCGGCCCCGCCGCCGCCCGTGCCGCCCGCCGTCCGGCGCCGTCCCGCCTCGTGCCTCGTCGGCCGCCGTACGTCCGCTGGTCCGCCCGGGTCGGCTGGTCTGGCTGGTCCTGGTCGGTCCGTCTCGGTCCGGCGGCGGCCTCGGGCCGCGCTCGGCCGACGGGCTCAGCGCACCTACCCGTTCGCCGGCGGGCGAGCGGACGGGCGGGGGATGGCGGCCTCCGGAGGACTATGACGTTGCCGCGTCCCGCTGCGCCAGCTTGTCCCGGAGCCACTTGCGCGGGCTGACCCCCGCCGGGCGTTCGCTCTCCCACCGGACCTCGTCGGCGGCCTTCTCCGCCTGGACGACCGCGTGCTTGGTGGCCAGGCGGGCGTACGCGAGGGCCTTGGCCACGGTCGACAGGACGGCGGCGGCGAACCGCGGGTCGTGCTGGTCCGCGGCCGCCACGGCGAATGCAGCGGGGAACCCCATCTCCGACCGGGAGTTGGTCATCTCCCACTCGACGTGCCCGATGCCGTCCACCTGGACGGTCTGGGGGACGAGCAGGGTGGCGTGAGCGCGGACCTCCCGATACAGAGCGGTGCTGTCCGGGTCGTCGCGGTCGAGGTGGTCCTCGTGGCCGACGGACACCTGCACCTCGTAGCCGGCCCATGCGAAGCGGGCGGTGCGCTGCGGGGTGAGCCGCACATCGGCGAGGGGCGCGCCGAACTTCGACGGTTCGGTCTGCCGCAGGCCGGGGTATGCCGCGGCGAGCGCGGCCACAGTCTGGTCGAGAGGGCTGGGCGAACTGGGCAGGGTGGTCTCTTCGGGCACGGCGGGCCTTCCTGGCTGCGAGGGGATGGGTATACGTCCAGGCCGCACACGGTGGCCGGTGCGTTCGCCTGGGTGACGCCATCCCCACTCACGCGGGAAGCAGAAGAGCAGTGCTCCTAGCGGGAGCCATCCCCGCGTGCGCGGGGCAGAAGGGCCGGGGCTGCCCGGCTGCCCCCAGGATGCCAGAGGCGTTCCGCCCATGAGGGCCCTTTCCCACACACGCTGCGGTCGGAGTCTCCTCTCTTCCGGGTCGGTCAGGTGCGGTTGCGGTCGGAGGGTTCCGTGCTGGTCCGGGCCAGCTGCGGGTCCACCGCGTAGACGGCCGGCTGACCGGGGCGCAGCGGGAGGTGCTCGTTGATCCAGGTTCCCTTCACCCGGGTCCGGCGCCGGGTGAACGTCTTGCCCTCGATGGCGTCGGGGCCGTAGACGGGGCCGGAGGGCCGGCCGTGTTCGTCGAGGAGGTGGACTCGGGTGTTGCGGGTCCAGTGGGCGCGGCGCCAGTCCCGGTACTGCGCGGGCGCCCTGCCCGACGAGCTTGGCGTGCTCGGCGGCGGGACAGCGGCGGCCTGGTGGGGCGGTGCGGTGAAGCGGAGCACGCGGACGCCGAGGAGCGCGCCGAGGCGGGCCTGCGGGGTGCGGGCGGCCTGTTCGAGCTGCTGCTGGCGCCGCTCCGCCGCGGGCAGCCGGTTCTTCTTTCCCTTGCCGCTGGTGCGGGCACGGCCCGGGATCGGCGGGGGTGTGTCCCAGTCCTCCAGCGCGTTCAGGGCGGCGTAGTTGCGCAGTACGCGGGCGGCCGGGCCGGGGTTGGTGTCGAGCCGGTGTACCGGGTGCATCGACCAGGCGTAGCGGCCGTCGTGCATGATCTTGGCGATGATCAGCCAGCCGAGCAGCGGGTTGAACATCAGCGCGGCGTCGGTGCCGTCGTCCGGGTGGGCCAGGAGCACACCGCCCATGACGAGCGGACTGCCGCCGAAGAACGCGTCGGGTCCGGCGCCGAAGTGCGCGGCGACGTGGGCGTGGAGGTCCTCGTCGTCGGCGGTGACGGCAGGCAGCGGAACGCCGTCGTGGAAGACCATGACGGCCTCGCCCGTCAGCCGCAGCTGTGCCTCGGGTTCGGGCGGCAAGCCGGTGACGGCGTCGAACGCCTCGGAGGCCGGCACGAAGTACGGCTGCGCGGTGTAGGCAGCGAGCATCATCTGCAGGTCGACGAACCGCTCGACCTCACGCTCCCGGCCGGGCTGGAGCAATTCCCCTTCGACAGCAACCGGGTTCGTGCTCCGGAAGCGGACGCTGGCGGCGTCGCCGGGCTCCAGGCCGTGCCCGAGGACGACCTGCTCCTCGCGCTGGGCGGTGTCCTCGTAGAGCACGTCGCCGGCAAGCTTCTCGCGAAGCACCCAGGGGATGAGCCGGACCAGATCGATGGTGCGCCCGTCCTTCGCGCGCAGTACACGGCGGCGCGGCATCCCGCTGCGCCAGCTCAGGTCCTGCCCCGGCGCCAGCGAGTTCGTCACCTCGGCGTTGTGCAGCAGCCGTCCCCAGATCCCGGAGAACTCCCGCTGGCAGCGCTGCTCTTCCTCGGGCGTGAGCCGGGCGGCATCGACCAGGTCGGCGCCGTGCATGAGGCGGGCGTAGGCCTCGCTCACCGGGTTCCCGGGCGTCATGGTGCTGAACGTGGCGGGCATCGTGCGGTCCTCTCAGCGGCCGAGCCAGTGCCGCTCGACGGTGAAGCTGTCTCCCGCGTAACGGTGCCACAGCCGGGGGCCGACGCCCGGCCAGGCGGGGATCCCGGACAGCGGCGGGCGGCCGCCCCGAGCGGCGTCGTCGGCAAGCATCCGGGCGAAGCCGGCCCGGTACTCCTCGCTGCCCCGGTGCCCGCGTTCGACGTCGGCGAGGACCTGCCGCAGCGGGTGGGCGCGCACCTCGATCCGGCCACGGTGGGTGGTGCGGGCGCTGTGCGTGAGGATCTCGACCCAGGACCAGGCGTCCAGCCCGCGCGCGAGCGCGACGCGGTCGATGTGATCGGCCAGCGGGCCGCCGCCGTCGGTCCAAGCCGCGTACAGGCGCACCGAGCCGTCGGGCTGGGGCACGTCGGTGCGCACCAGCGTCTCGGGCCCGGCCGAGGCGAGCGCGCCCTCGACCACGGCTTGTTCGACCGGGCCGCGGCTCCCGATGGGCGCGAGAACGGGCCGCGCGGACGCGGGCGGGGCCGTGAGGACGGGCACGGGCAACTCCAGCAGCGGCGAGTAAACGGGCGGGGCTCCGCATCCTCAACGACGAGCCGGCCCGCCGATTACGGCCCCGGGCGAACCAGGCCGGCCCCCCCGGCGACCCCGCGCCCGCCGTCGCCTCCGGCCTCCGCCCGTCCCGCCCCGGCGCCGCGCCAGCCTCCGTGCACTGTGCCCGTGCCCGCCGGGGCCTCTCGCACGACGGACTCTGTCCACAGGGCCGTGCTCTGAGGATCGGCGCATGACTCGGATGACTGCTGCTGACCGTAGGTTTGAGAGGGAACTCAGGAGGGACAAGGACCTGGCCCGATGGTGGTACCGCCACGAGTTCTTCCAGTGGTTGATCGATGACGACCCCGAGAACCTGGAGGGCGTCGACCCAGCCCAGGTGGACGAGGAGGTTCTTGAGCGCGACGGCACCGGATACGGCAAGGTCTTGGCGCCGTGGCTGGCCAGGGGCCTGCTGGCTCATGCCGGCTGCTATGCGGAGGCGGGAGCACGACGTGCATCCCGTCTGCCTGCCTTGCTCATACAACGGGCCGACGCGGCGCTTGCGGGGCTAGCGGGGTATCGCAGCTCCTCACCCGACGGGTCCGGCTACTACGCGGCGAGGTACTCCAAGGAAGTTGCCGAACTCTACGAGCTGGCCTGGGAGGTCACCTGCGCGGTGAGGCAAGAGCAGCATGCGCCGGCTGCTTCCGACCTGCCGCGAGCGGCCTGAGACTCGCCCCGGGTTGTGGGGTCCTGCGACGAACTGCCGGGCCGCCCACCGCCCCGGCGCCCGCCGCCGCCCCCACCCCGCGGGCCGCCCCCGCGCCCGGCCCGCTGCCCGCCGCCGCGCCGCGCCCACGGCCCGGCGCCGCGCCGCCGCCCGCCCGCCGCCGGGCCGCCTCCGCGCTGCCCGGCGGCGCCGCGGCGTCGGTCGGTTGGTTGGTGAGGTGTCTGTCCAGTTCGTTGTCGGTCGCTGTCCGGTGGTGTCCGGATCCGTCCCGCGCTGTCCGCGCGCCGCCGTCCGCCCGCTCCCGGCCCCCGGCCCGCCGCCGCGCCTGGCGCCCGCTGCTGCTTCCGGCCCGGCATCCCGCCCCCGGCCCGGCCCGCCCGTCGCCTCCCGCCGGCCCGGCCGCCCCACCGGGCCGGCCGCGTCCCGTCGGCCGTCCGGTGCCCCGCCGCCGCCCGGCGCGGCGCTGTGCGGCCCGTCCCGTCGGTCGCGTGGGTGGCCGTACGTCCGCCCGGCGCTGCCCGCTGCCCGGCGCTGCCTCGTCTGCTGCTGCTCCGCCGCCCGTCCCGGTCCGTCGCCCGTCGCCCGTTGCCCGCTGGCCGTGCTGTGCTGTCCCGGCCTGCTGTTCCGTGCTGCTGCTCGGCGCTGCCTCTGCTGCTCCGCCGCTCAGCACCGCCCGGCCCGCCCTGCCCGTCGCCTCCCGTCGGCCCGGCTGCCCCGTCGGCCCGGCTGCCCCGCCGGGCCGGCCGCGTCCCGTCGGCCGTCGGCCGCGGTCCGTCGTGCTGCTGCTCCCGGCCCGGCATCCCGGCCCGGCCCGGTCCGCCGGTCCGTCGCCCGCTGGCCGCGCGGCGCTGTCCGGCCTCCGTCCGGTCTGCCTCGGGTGTCCTTGCTCCGCCTTGCCCGCTGCCCGGCGCCCCGGCCGCGCCCGCCGGGCCGTCCGGCTGCCGCGCCTGGCTCCCGCCCGGTCCGCCGCGGTCCGTCACCGCGCCCGCCCTGCCCGCTGCCCGGCCCCGCGCTCGCCGGGCCTCCGGCCGTGCTGCCCGGCCCGTCGGCCGCCGCTGGCCGGATCCGCGCCGGACGGCCGTCGTGCCGCCGTGGCCGCCGGCCCTCGGCCGTCGTGCCGGTGTGTGGGGGAGGGGGTGCTGTCGTGCTGTGCTGTTCCTCCGTGTTGTTGCGGCGTGTTGTTGCGGCGTGTTGTTGCGGCGTGTTGTTGCGGCGCGTCGTGTGTGCCTGCTCTGTGCCGCGCTCGTACAGCGCGCTGTTGTAGCGCGCTGTTGGGTCGTGTTGGTCCGGGGTGGTGGTCTTGTGTGCTGGGTTCGTGTGGTGCTGTTGCGTGTTGGTAGGGCTCGGGGTGGTGGCGTGCGTGGTGGTCGTGCTGTTGGGGCGTGGTGGTCATTCGTGCGTGTGGTCTGGTCTGTTTCGGTCGGTTCCGGTCGGGGTGGGCTGTTGTGCTGAGGTGGGGGTTGTGGTGCCGCTAGGGTCCTGGGACTGTGACGGAGACGAGGAAAAAGCGGTTGGTGCCGACGGGTGATTGCTTCTGCGGGTGTGGTGGGGAGGCGGGGATCGGGCGCTGGTTCATGCTCGGGCACGACATCACGGCCGCTGCGGCGTTGCGTGCGGTGCAGGGCGGGGTGACGTTGCCGGAGCGTCTGGTGGAGTCGGGGTTCGGGCCGGAGCGTTCGGTGGTCCAGGAGGCGGTCGATCGGGCGGGCTGGGCCCGTTGTGCGGGGTGTGCGTACGCGGGGGCGCCGGCGGGGCTGGCTGCTCATGTGCGCGGGGGCGGGTGTGAGGGCGCCGGCCGGGCCGAGTCGGGGCCGGATGGGGCCGGGGTGCCGGCGGGCGGTGTCCTGACGGCCGAGGCGGCCGCCGGGGAGCTGTCCGCTGCTGCTGCGCCGGGGCGCGCCGCCGAGGGCCGTACGGGCCGTACAGGCGGGTCTGGCGGTTCGGGTGGTGGGGACGCTGGGCCGGTGCGGGTGGAGGCGGGTGTGGCTCGGGGGTTGGTGTTGCCGGGGCCGGGTGACGGGTTGTGGCGCAAGGTGCCGCTGCATCTGCGTCAGAACGTGGAGGTGGCCGCGCGTCGGCTGGTGTCGCCGGAGCCGGCGGTGTTGCGGGAGAAGGGGAATTCGGGGGTGCGGTACGCGCTGCGGGCGGCCGATGGCCGGCGGATGGGCGGGAAGCACTGGCTGGCGTTGCTGGGCGCGCCGAGGGAGTCGTTCGGCGGTGCGCGCAGTGAGCGGGCGCGGCGGGTTTTCGAGGTCCTGGAGCAGGTGGTGGCCGAGTACGTCGCGCCGGCCGTCGCGGTGAGCTCCGAGAGGGTGGTGTCCGCGCCCGGTTCTGCCGGGGCTGCCCCGGAGCCCGGCCGTGCGGCCGGGTCCGTTGACGGGTCCGTCCGGGTCTCCGGGGCCGGGCCTGGTGCCGGGGCCGGTGCGGCGGCGCCGAAGGACACGGTGGTGGAAGGGTCCGCGGCTGTGCCGGGGCCGGGGGAGGCGGAGCTGCAGGCGGCCGATGATGCCTCGTCCGAGCCGGCCGCCTCGACGTCGGCCTCCGCCTCGTCCGCCTCGTCGGTGTCGGTGGTGCGGGTGGAGACGGGAGCGGGCCGGGGCCGGCTGCTGCCCGGGGCGGACGACCCGGTGTGGGACGAGGTGCCGCTGCATCTGCGGCAGGCGCTGCGGGGTCCCGCGCACCAGCTGGTGACGCCGGTGCGGGGGCCGTTGAAGGAGCCGGAGCAGCGCCGTGTGCTGTCCGCGGTGCGGGCGGCCCAGCGGATGCGGATGACGGGCGCGCACTGGCTGCTGCTGCTGACCGCCGAGCGGGAGGCCTTCGGGAGCTCGGGCAGCGCACGGGCGGGCGCGCTCTACACGGTGCTCGAGCAGATCCTGGCCGAGTACCCGCCGCTCACCCAGGTCCAGGAGGAGCCCGCCGGCGCCGGGGAAGCCGAGGCAGGCTGAACCAACGTGCAGGGCCTCGCCGCACCGCGCAGGGCTTCGGGCGCGTTCTGCGCCCGGCCCTGGCTGCCCTGGCTGCGCCCCGCGTCTCGGCCCGTCCTGGCTGCGCCGCCGGCCGCTGTGACTGCGCCCTGCGTTCGCGGTGGCACGCCGCTGCGCCCGGTGGGATGGCGTGCTGGGTCTGTGTGCTGCTCGACCGGGCTTCGGCAGCGTGCTGTTGGGGCGTGCTGTCTGCGGTGCCCGTGCCGCCGTACGCCTGCCGTCCCGGCCGCCCGTGGCTTCGACCGTGCCGGCTGCTGCGCCCTGGTCGTTGTCCGTCGGCCCGGCCGGTGGCGGGGTGTTGCGGGGCTGGGCAACGGTGCCGTGCCCGTACGCGGGGGCCGGGGCTGTGGGTGTTGCCGCGCCCGGCAACACTTCGGTCGGCGCCCGGCCTCTGCTCGCGTCGTCTCGTGCGCGCTGGGGCTGTCCGGGCCTTGCTGGGGAAGGCCCGTGCGGTGCTATGCGGCCTGGTGGCTGGCCCTGCGGGTGAGGTCGATGAAGGTCGTGACGCGGCTTTCGATTCCACGGCGCAGGCGGTCGTCGGCCGGGTTGTCGGCGAATTCGAGCAGTTCCGTGTGCATCAGCGTCAGAAAGTCGATCGCCTGCTGGGCGTCGGCCAGGGTGCTGTCGGTTTCGAACGTCTCGATGAGCTTGGTGACTTCACCGGCGAGGGTGCGGGCCTGGTCTGCCTCGGACTGGTGCATGGGGTCCTTTCCCGAAGGGGCGGGGCGGGGGGTGTTTCCCTCACCGCTAGTTACTAATGTACTTCAAATAGGGGGTCTACGTCAAACGTTTAGGACTCCCGGGGGTGTGCTGCGCCGCCTGCCGTTCCCGTCCGGGGGCCTGTCGCGGTGTGGTGCGGGCGGGTGTTCAGCGCGGGGGTGCGTAGTTGATGCGGGCGTAGGTGATCGCGTCGCTCTGGATGCCGAGGGTGCGCAGGTAGCGGCGGATGACGTCGTCCTTGGTGCGCCCGGTGACGCGGGCCGGGGCGGGGCCGTCCGGGGGTGGGGCTGATGTACCAGCCGGTGGCGCGGCCCGCGGTGTTGCGGGTGCGGCCCAGGGTGGCCCGGGGCGGTGTGGCGCGAGGGGCGCCGTGGGTGACGGTGACGGTGCCGTGGCCCGGCCCGGTGAGCTCGGCCTCGACGACGACGGCGCGGCCGGTGGCCTCCAGGTGCAGCTGGTGCACCTGGTCGACGGCGGCGGCAGGGACGGCGCTGCCCCAGTGGTTGGCCCGGCCGTCCGGGAGGCCGGTGAGGTGCGCCTCGTACAGGGCGCGCCCGGTGTCGGTCGGGTGCAGGTCGTACGCGTCGCTGCCGACGGTGAGCAGGCCGCAGGCCACGGCGTCGTCGAGGTGGGTGCCCAGGCCGGCCGGGGTGATGTGCTTGATCGCATCGCCCTCGGCGGCGCCCTTGACCAGGGCGAGGATGTGCGTCGGGCTGGCGTAGTACCGGCTCATGGGTCGGCGCTCCTTGTTGTGTCGGGCCGGGAGGCGGGGCGCCTGCTGCGCCCCGCCCTTGGGGCCGGTGGCCCCTTCTGTCAGAGCTGCGGGGCGTGGGGCGCCAGGACCTCGGGGAGGTGCTGGGTGTAGAGGCCTTCGAGTCCGGCGGGTGCGATCAGGCCCCAGGTGAAGGTGTCCGTGTCCGGGTAGAACCAGCCGCGCATCCGGCTGGGGGCGTCGTGGGTGCGGATGACGCCTACGCCGTAGACCTCAAGGGTGCCGTCGTGGAGGGCGTCCTGCTGCTCCTGGGTGAGGTGGTCGACGTTGTAGTACTTGTCGAACTCCTCGTCGGCGACGACGGCGAGAACGGGGCTGAAGTCGTCTTCGACGCGGCCAAGGAAGCTGCGGTAGCGGGCGAGAGAGGCCAGCGCGTCCGCGCGGGTGGCGCAGGTGTCGCGGTAGAGGACGCGGTCCTTGTGGTCGGGGATCTCGTCGGTGTCGTACTGCCATGCCTCGATCTGGTGGCGGGCGTAGGTGCCGACGCCGTTGTGGCGCTTGCGCAGGAAGCCGTAGGGCTTGCCGTCGACGACGACGGGGTGGCGCTCGGTGCAGAACTCGCAGGTGATGCCGACGTGACGCAGGAAGCGCTGGAGGCGGGGGAAGCGGGCGAAGCGGGTGCCGCAGTTGCAGCAGGTGTACACCTCCCAGCTGTTGGGGTTGCCCACCGAGTCGTGGTTGCAGCGGGGGCACGCGTAGGTGGCGCCGGTCTTCCAGTCGATCACGTTGTTGTTCATGGCTTCCTCCTGGCTTCGGGGCGGGGCGCTCACCCCGATGTCATTAATGTACCCCACAAGGGGGGAAGGGTCAAAGTAAAGGGGCCGCGCTGGTTCTGCTCCGGCGCGCGCTGACTGCCCGGGGCGCTGAGCCGCCGAGCCGCCGAGCTGCGCACCGGCCACAGGCGCCGGGGGCTCGGGCCCGTATGGGTGCGCCGTCGGCGCCTTCCCGCTGCTTGCGGGCGGGCTGCGTTCCCGCTGGCGGGCGGGTTGTTCAGCGTTGTTCGGCGTTGTTCGGCATTGTTCGCCGGCACCCGGCACCCGGCACCCGGCGGCCTTCGGCGCCCCGGCCGCCGCGGCGAGTCACTGGTGGGGGCGCCATGCGCTCGTCGCCCTGGGGCTGTCCGGCGTCGGGTGTTGCCCGTGCCCGGCAACACCACGGCCGGGGCCTGGCCGGCGTCCTGGAGCTGCGGCACCTCCGCCGCACCGGGGCCCGCCGCTCCCGGGCTCCGGGGGCGCGCGGTGGCGGGTGTGTGCGCCCTGTCCGGGTCGCCGAGCTGCTCGTACGGTCGCAGGACGGGCCGAAGGCCCCCGCTCCGGGTCCTGGGCCCGGGGACGGCAGGGTGAAGGTGGAGGGGGCGGTCGGGATGGAGCGCAGAACGGTGCTGGGCGCAGGGCTCGGCGCGGTGGGGTGGTGGGCTGCCGGGGCCGCGCCGGCCGGGGCGATGCCCGCAGGCGGTCGTCTGCGGGAGAGGGATCTGGCGGTAGCGCGGGGGCTGTTCTCCGCAGGGGAGTACGGCCGGCTGCGCCAGGCGCTCCCGGGTCTGGGCGCCCGCGCGCGTGAGACCCAGGAGACAGGCCCGGTGGGAGCCGGCCGGGCGGCGCAGGTGTGGGTGCTCGTGTCCCAGCTGGCGGTCAAGGACGGTGACGTGGCCCTCGCGGCCGTCTTCGCGGCCCAGGCGGAGGAGGCGGCCCGCCGCTCGGGCCGGCCGGTGCTCCTGGCGGCCGCGGCGCGGGCCGCCGCGACACCGCTGCGCCGCACCCGGCGAGCCGATCAGGCTCTGCAGCTCCTGAAGGACGCCCACGATCAGCTGGCCGCCGTCGCGGCGCCGTCGGCGGAAGTCCTGGACGCGTCCGGCATGGTGGCGCTCACCGCCGCCTACACCGCCGCCCAGGCCCGACAGCCCGCGGCCGCCGAGGAGTTCGCGGCCTGGGCCGAACAGAGCGCGGCGCGCCTGGCCCACCCCTCCACCCGCGTACGGAGGGACGGGGACCTGTCGGCGGCGCAGTGCACGCTGTACCGGGTCGGGATCCACCGCGAGCTCGGCGACGTCGACCGGGCCCTGGCGTACGCCGCGCGCCTGGACGTAGCCGTGCTGCCGACACCGGAGCGCCGGGCCCGCGCGGCCACCGACACCGCCCGCGCGCTCCTGGCCGCCGGCGACGTCCCGGCCGCGTTCGCCCAGCTGCAGCAGGTGGAACAGGCCGCGCCGCAGGAAGCCCGCCGGCCCTCGGTACGCACCCTGACCGCCGAGGCCGCCGCCCGCCGTCCCGACCTGCCCGGCATCACCGCCTTCGCCCGCCGCACCGCCCCACCCCGCAGCACCACCTGAACAACCCGCCGAGAAGCCGTCCAGCGCTGTCCTGCGCTGTCCGAAAACGTCCAGAACCGTCCAGCCGCGACGAGGCGCGCCCCGCCCCGCTGCGCCCGTCCGCATCCCGCGCCGTGCCGGCGTACGAGCGTCGATGTGGGGCGCGGAGCCGGGCTTTGTACTTTGCAAAGTAGGACACGGCGCCCCAAAAATGTGAGGTCTGCCACACGCAAAAACAGTTGATGAACACTCAAACCACCCCAAACGAAGCCCAGTTCAACACAGACCCCGCCGCCACGACCCGCTCGGCCGGCACCCGACAACACACCCCGCCCCATCCCCTCGCCGCCGAGCGAAGCCGAGCACCCCCGCACCCCCCGATCACCCGCACTCGGCCCACACACCCAAGAGCGCGGAGCGCTCCACTCCAAGATCAAACAAGCCCCCCGCCACCATCACCCAACGTAACCGGAGCGCGGAGCGCTCCGGCAACCACCCAACCAAGTTCGGATGCGAAGCATCCGAACCAAACGCCCAACTCGGGCGCGCAGCGCCCGAGTTGACACTCCCACTGCCCCCAACCAGGGGCGCGGAGCGCCCCGCACCCTCCCCACCAGCGCGGGCGCAGCCCGCGCCACCCGGCCGGAGGCCGGGAGCGGGGCCGCAGGCCCCGCCAGCTCCCGTGCGAAGCACGGGAGTTAACCGTACGCACCCGCGAAAGGGCCGAAGGCCCAAGCCCCTGGCCGAAGGCCAGGGGGTTACCCAGCGTACGCTGG